>NZ_JBIUCF010000007.1:0-320587 GCF_044593615.1 Nonomuraea sp. NPDC051941 | reverse complement strand
CAAGCAATTTCCGTCATAAATGACGGGGATATGCATGTGTATCTCATGCACTGGCTTTTAACACACTGTTGAGTTCTCAAGAAACGGACGCGTACATCCCCACCAAGATCTTGGTTAGACCCTAGTGCGGAGGCGCACATTTCATTTCCTTCAGTCTAGCAGATCCGGACGATCCTTGTCAAACCGCCCGATCCGGTAGCTTCCGGACTTGCCTCTCTTCGAGGCAACCCTGCTAACTTACTCCAACTTTCGGCGCTTGTCCAACCGTGCGGCTGGACCCGCCCGAAAACCGGGGGTAGATCAGAAGGGGTGTCAGGGCAACCGCCCTACGTTGAAAACTGTAGCAGCCCCGACGGCGTCGAAGGTCCATCTTAGGTAACGAATGGACCTTCCCCGCGTTCGTATGGTTCAAACCCCGAGCCCGGCGAGCTGTGCCTCGAGCCGCGCGATGTCCGCGGCGGCCTGCTCGGCACGGCCCCTGACCTTGGTGACCACATCTTCCGGCGCCTTGGCCATGAACTGCTCGTTGCCCAGCTTGGCGGCCACCTGCGCGGCCTCCTTGCGGGCGACCGCCAGGTCCTTCTCCAGGCGCTTGCGCTCGGCCACGACGTCGATGGCGCCCGCGGTGTCGATGTCCACGGTCACCCCGCCCACCGTGAAGCTCGCCGTGGCGCTGAACGACCCCGCCAGCTCCGTGAGGCGCAGCAGCGACCGGATCGCGCTCTCCTGGCCGACGAGCGCAGTGCCCGCCAGCCCGAGCCGGGCGGCGACCTTCTGGCCCGGCTTGAGCCCTTGATCCGAGCGGAACCTGCGGACCTCCGTCACCAGCTCCTGCAGCGCCCCGATCTCCGCCTCTGCCGAGGCGTCGGTGAAGCGGGTGTCGACCTCCGGCCACGGGGCCGCAACGATCGACTCGCCGCCCGTCACGGCCCGCCAGAGCTCCTCGGTCACGAAGGGCACGAGCGGATGCATCAGCCGCAGCAACGCGTCGAGCACGTGGCCGAGCACCAGCCGAGTGTGTTCGAGCCCTTCGCCGAGCTGGATCTTGGCCAGCTCCAGGTACCAGTCGCAGACCTCGTCCCACGCGAAGTGGTAGAGCAGGTCGGACGCCTTGGCGAACTCGTAGTCCTCGAAGGCCGCGTCGGCGGTCGCCACCACGGACTGCAGGCGCGACAGGATCCACCGGTCGGCCGCCGTCAGCTCGGCTCCTTCCAGCGATCCGACGGCCGCGCCGTTCATCAGGGCGAACCTGGTGGCGTTCCAGATCTTGTTGCAGAAGTTACGGGACCCGGCCGCCCACTCCTCGCTCACCGCGACGTCGGCGCCGGGGTTGGCCCCGCGCAGCAGGGTGAAGCGGGTGGCGTCGGCGCCGAAGCGTTCGATCCAGTCGAGCGGATCGACCACGTTGCCGAACGACTTGGACATCTTCTTGCCGTACTGGTCGCGGACCATGCCGTGCAGCGCGACCACGCGGAACGGCGGCTCGCCGTCCATGGCGTAGAGCCCGAACATCATCATCCTGGCCACCCAGAAGAACAGGATGTCGTATCCGGTGACCAGCACGGAGGTCGGGTAGAAGCGCTGCAGCTCGGGCGTCGTGTCCGGCCAGCCGAGCGTCGAGAACGGCCACAGCGCCGAGGAGAACCACGTGTCGAGGACATCGGAGTCCTGCGTGTAGCCGGCAGGCGGCTCCTCGTCCGGGCCCACGCACACGACCTCGCCGTCCGGCCCGTACCAGACCGGAATGCGGTGCCCCCACCAGAGCTGCCGGGAGATGCACCAGTCGTGCATGTCGTCGACCCAGTCGAAGTAGCGCTTGGCCAGCTCCGGCGGGTGGATGCGGGTGCGGCCGTCGCGGACGGCGTCGCCCGCTTCCTTGGCCAGCGGCCCGACGTTGACGAACCACTGCAGCGACAGCCTGGGCTCGACCACGGTCTTGCAGCGCGAGCAGTGGCCGACCGAGTGGAGATACGGGCGCTTCTCGGCGACGATGCGGCCCTCGGCGCGCAGCGCGGCGACGACGGCGGGCCTGGCCTCGAAGCGGTCGAGCCCCAGGAAGGGCCCGTGCGCGGTGATGACACCGCGCTCGTCCATGACGGTGATCGACGGCAGGGAGTGACGCCGTCCGATCTCGAAGTCGTTGGGGTCGTGGGCGGGGGTCACCTTGACCGCGCCGGTGCCGAAGGCAGGGTCGACGTGCTCGTCGGCGACCACGGGGATCATGCGCCCGGTGAGCGGCAGCTCCACCATCGTGCCGACCAGGTGCGCGTACCGCTCGTCAGAGGGGTGGACGGCCACGGCCGTGTCGCCGAGCATCGTCTCGGCGCGCGTGGTGGCCACCACGATCTCGTCGGAGTAGCGGATCGAGACCAGCTCGCCCTCGTCCTCGCTGTGCTCCACCTCGATGTCGGAGAGCGCGGTCAGGCAGCGCGGGCACCAGTTGATGATCCGCTCGGCGCGGTAGATCAGCCCGTCGTCGAACAGCTTCTTGAAGATCGTCTGCACGGCCCGGGAGAGCCCGGTGTCCATCGTGAACCGCTCGCGCGACCAGTCGACGCCGTCACCGAGCTTGCGCATCTGGCCGAGGATCCGGCCGCCGGACTCCTCCTTCCACTCCCAGACCCGCTCGACGAACGCCTCGCGCCCGAGGTCGTGCCGCGACTTGCCCTCCTTGGCCAGCTCGCGCTCGACGACGTTCTGGGTGGCGATGCCGGCGTGGTCCATGCCCGGCAGCCAGAGGGTCTCGCGCCCCTGCATGCGGGCGCGCCTCGTCAGCGCGTCCTGGATGGAGTGGTCGAGCGCGTGGCCGATGTGCAGGACGCCCGTCACGTTGGGCGGGGGCAGGACGATGCTGTACGGCACGCGCGAGCTGCCCGGGTCGGCGGTGAAGTACCCCTGGGATACCCAGCGCTCATAGCTCCGGGTCTCGACGTCGGCCGGGGTGTACTGGGTGGGCAGCTCTGGCGTTGTCACGGTGACCAATTCTAGGGAGGTGGGAAAGCAAAACGCCCCAGGGATCGACTCCGCCGGGGCGCTTGCCGTGGTTTATGGGATCAGGCCGACTTTTCCCGCGGCGTGCGCTGCTGCTTGGCGGCAAGCTGGTCGCGGGGTACGAGCGTCGGGATGGCGTGTTCGAGGACGGACTCGCGGGTGATGACGACGCGGGCCACGTCTTGGCGCGACGGCACTTCGTACATCACCGACTGGAGCACTTCCTCCAGGATCGCGCGCAGCCCGCGGGCGCCGGTGCCGCGCAGGATGGCCTGGTCGGCGATGGCCTCGAGGGCGCCGTCGGTGAACTCCAGCTCCACCCCGTCGAGCTCGAGCAGCTTGCGGTACTGCTTGACCAGCGCGTTGCGCGGCTCGGTGAGGATCTGGATGAGCGCCTCGCGGTCGAGGTTGTGCACCGAGGTGATGACCGGCAGACGCCCGACGAACTCGGGGATCATGCCGAACTTCAGCAGGTCCTCGGGCATCACGTCGCCGAAGATGTCGGCCGTGTCGACCTCTTCCTTCGAGCGGATGATGGCGTTGAAGCCGATGCCCTTCTTGCCGATGCGCGACTCGATGATCTTTTCCAGACCGGCGAACGCGCCGCCACAGATGAACAGCACGTTGGTGGTGTCGATCTGGATGAACTCCTGGTGCGGGTGCTTGCGGCCGCCCTGCGGGGGCACGCTCGCCGTGGTGCCCTCCAGGATCTTCAGCAGCGCCTGCTGCACGCCCTCACCGGAGACGTCGCGCGTGATCGACGGGTTTTCGCTCTTACGAGCGATCTTGTCGACCTCGTCGATGTAGATGATGCCGGTCTCGGCCTTCTTGACGTCGTAGTCGGCGGCCTGGATGAGCTTGAGGAGGATGTTCTCCACATCCTCGCCGACGTATCCCGCCTCGGTCAGCGCGGTGGCGTCGGCGATGGCGAACGGCACGTTGAGCATCTTCGCCAGGGTCTGCGCCAGCAGCGTCTTGCCCGAACCGGTCGGCCCGAGCAGCAGGATGTTGCTCTTGGCCAGCTCGAGGCCGTCGTCTCTGCCCCGGTCACCCGACTGCACCCGCTTGTAGTGGTTGTAGACCGCCACCGAGAGGGCCTTCTTCGCCTTGTCCTGACCGATGACGTAGGCGTCGAGGAACTCGTAGATCTCCCTCGGCTTGGGCAGGTTGTCCCACTTGAGCTCGGAGGACTCCGAGAGCTCCTCCTCGATGATCTCGTTGCAGAGATCGATGCACTCATCGCAGATGTAGACGCCTGGACCGGCAATGAGCTTCTTGACTTGCTTCTGACTCTTTCCACAGAAAGAGCACTTCAGCAGGTCTCCCCCGTCGCCGATGCGTGCCACCCCAGATACTCCTTTGCGTGGGACCGCCCTGCTCCTGCGAGAGCAGTGTCTCCGGACATCCTCCGGACTTGGCCGAACCGCTCAGGTTTCGACGTTACCGTCTTCTGGGCCCTCAGTGAGCCCCCTAGCGGCGAGTCGCACCGGAACGTGCCCTATTGGGCAGCGCTCCGGTGCGTCACGTCCCGTCTAGGAAGCCACGGCCTGAGCGCGCTTCTTCCTGGACGGGATGATGTCATCGATCAGACCATACGCCTTTGCCTCGTCCGCGTTGAGAATTTTGTCGCGTTCGATGTCCTTGCGGACTTGGGCGGCGGTCTTCCCGGAGTGCCTCGCCACGATGTCCTCGAGGAGGTTTCGCATGCGAAGGATCTCGCGGGCCTGGATCTCGATGTCGCTGCCCTGGCCGCCACCCTCGGTGGACGGCTGGTGGATCAGCACCCGGGCGTTGGGCAGCGCGAATCGCTTGCCCGGGGTGCCGCCGGCCAGCAGCACGGCCGCGGCCGAGGCTGCCTGGCCCAGGCAGACGGTCTGGATCTCCGGCCGGACGAACTGCATCGTGTCGTAGATCGCCGTCATGGCGGTGAAGGAGCCACCCGGCGAGTTGATGTAGATGCTGATGTCACGGTCGGGGTCGAGCGATTCCAGCGTCAGCAGCTGGGCCATCACGTCGTTGGCCGACGCGTCGTCGATCTGCACTCCGAGGAAGATGATGCGGTCCTCGAAGAGCTTGTTGTACGGGTTCATCTCCTTCACGCCATATGACGTGCGCTCGACGAAGGAGGGGAGAACGTAGCGGCTCTGGATGTTCACTTCTCTGCTCCCCCTTAGGAGACCGGGCCCTGTGAGGGCACCTGCCGCGCACTGCGGACCACGTGGTCGATGAAGCCGTAATCCTTGGCTTCCTCGGCCGTGAACCAGCGGTCGCGGTCGGAATCGGCCTCGATCTGCTCCAGCGGCTGGCCCGTGTGGTGGGCGATCCGCTCGGCCAGTGTCTTCTTCACATAGAGCATCTGCTCGGCCTGGATGGCGATGTCGGCCGCGGTGCCGCCGATGCCTCCGGACGGCTGGTGCATCATGACCCGGGCGTGGGGCAGGCCATATCGCTTGCCCTTGGTGCCCGCGGTGAGCAAGAACTGCCCCATCGAAGCGGCCATGCCCATCACAACCGTGGAAACGTCGTTCGGTACGTATTCCATCATGTCGTAGATGGCCATGCCAGCGCTCACCGAGCCACCCGGCGAGTTGATGTAGAGCGTGATGTCACGGTCGGGGTCGTCGGCCGCGAGCAGCAGGAGTTCGGCGCAGATGCGGTTGGCGATCTCGTCGTTGACCTCCTGCCCGAGCACAATGATGCGCTCCCGCAGCAGGCGCTGGTAAAGCTGGTCCTCAAGCCGGAAGGACGAGCCGTTCTCACGGCCTCGCGACTCAGGCTGATAGAAGGTCGGCGGGCTGGTCACAGCGTCACCTTCCGATGCGTCGTAATCGATTGGCTTTGCTTGTGACCTTAACGCGCGCCGCGCACAGCTCATGCCCGGTCCCCGTACTGTTCGCTGACGGCGCAGGTTCAGCACGCCCTCCTGCGGCGTGGCTCCCTGAAGCGCCACGCACGGCCTGCCAGCCGCGGGTCCGGCACCCAGAGGCCCATCGGAGCCCTCCGGGTGCCCACGAGCCTTCTGAGGGCCTTACACGGCCTGCACGTCTTCTTCGGCAGCTCCCCCGGAAAGGCCGAAGCCCCCGAACCGGACGGTTCGGGGGCTTCGGAAAGAGCGGGAAGGCGGTTACGCCTCGGACTTCTCCCCGGCGGGCTCGTCCTCGGCGGCGGCCTCTTCCTCCACGACCTCCTGGCCGTTGATCTCGGCGTAGATCGCCTTGAGGTCCACCTCGTTGCCGTCGGTGTCGACGACCTTGGCGGCGTCGCCGAGCACCGACTTGGCCTTGTCGCGCACGATCTCGACCATGGCCAGCGTGAGCTGGTCGTTGTCGGCGAGGTGCTTGGCCAGCTCGTTGGGCTGCACGCCCATCTCCATGGCGCGGCGGACGACGAAGTTGGTCAGCTCCTGCTCGGAGACGCCCAGCTCCTCGGCCTTGACGATCTTGTCGAGCACGAAGCCGACCTTGATCGCGCGGGCGGAGTTGGTGTCGAACTCGGCGAAGCGCTCCTCCTCCGTCGTCTGGTAGAGACGGAAGAAGGCGTCGCGGCTCAGGCCGCTCTCGGCGATCTGGTGGTCGAGGTTGTGCTTGCGGGCGTCGACCTCGGCCTTGAGGGCGCTGTCCGGGAGCGGGATGTCGATCTGCTCCAGCAGCGTGTCGAGGGCCTTCTCGCGGGACTGCACGACCTGGTCGATCAGCTTGTTGCGGCGGGCCTGCTCGCGGATGCTGGTCTTGAGCTCGTCGAGCGTGTCGAACTCGCTGGCGAGCTGGGCGAACTCGTCGTCGAGCTCGGGCAGGACCTTCTCCTTGACCGACTTGACGTTGATGATCACGTCGGCCTCGTCGCCGGCGTTCTCGCCGCCGACGAGCTCGGTCTTGAAGCTCTTCTCCTCGCCCGCGGACATGCCCTCGAGCGCGGCGTCGAGGCCCTGGAGCACGGAGCCGGCGCCGACCTCGTAGGAGACCTCGCTGGCCTGCTGCTCCTCGATGTTGTCACCGTCGATCTCGGCGCGCAGGTCCATGACGACGAAGTCGCCGTTGGCGGCCGCGCGCTCGACGCCGGTCAGCGTCGCGAAACGCTGGCGCAGGGAGTCGAGCTGGGCGTCGACGTCCTCGTCGGAGACCTCGGCGGAGTCGACCGTGACCTCGAGGCCCTGGTAGTCGGGCACCTCGAAGTTGGGCCGGATGTCGACCTCGGCGGTGAACTCGATCTGCTCGCCGTCCTCGATCTTCGTGACCTCGATGTCGGGCTGCGCGACCGGGAACACGTCGACCTCGTCGACGGCCTTGCCGTACAGCTTGGGCACCGCGTCGTTGAGGGTCTCCTCCAGCACTACCGCCCGGCCGAAGCGCTGCTCGATGATGCGGGCCGGAACCTTGCCAGGCCGGAACCCGGGGACGCGCACCTGCTGCGCGACCTTCTTGTACGCCGCATCCATGCTCGGGCGCAGCTCGTCGAACGGCACCTCGACAGTGAGCTTGACCCGGGTCGGGCTGAGCTCCTCGACAGCGGTCTTCACGGAATGGTCTCCTTGATCAAGCTACGAGTGATCGCGGGCGCGTCCATCGGTTACGGCACACGCGCCGCGCCCACATGTGCGGTGTTGGGCATGCTCCGCCACGGCGGGATCCAACGCCGATGGCCAGTCTAGGGCAGATGCGTACCCAACAACGACGTCCGCGCCGTCACAAGTCGCCCGCGATCATCCGTTACCGTCCGTCAGAACTCGTCCGCGATCGTCCGCAACAGCTCGACCGTCTCGTCCGGAGTGGTGCTCACGGCGCAGAGTCGCTCCATCACCTCGGTGTATCGGTCCACGTCTTCACGCTTGTCAAGGTAGAGCGCGCTGGCCAGCTGCTCGACGTACACGACGTCGGGCAGATCGGTGTCGGGGAAGCGCAGGACGCTGAACGCCCCGCCTTCCGCGCTGTGCCCGCCGAAGCTGAACGGCATGATCTGAATAGTGATTTTGGGCTGGCGCATCAGGTCGATGAGGTGCTCGATCTGGGCCCGCATCACCTCGACGCCGCCGATGGGGCGTCGTAGGGCGGCCTCGTCGATCACGGCCCAGAACACTGGCCCGTCCGGCCTGTCGAACATCCGCTGGCGCTCCAGCCGGAGATCCACTCTTCTGGAGATCTCCTCGGCCCCGATTCCCGCCGATCCGGCGGTCACGACGGCCCTTGCGTACTCCTTGGTCTGCAGCAGTCCTGGCACGAACTGGACTTCGTAGGTCCTGATCCTGGCGGCGGCCTCTTCAAGGCCGACGTACGCCTGGAACCACGTGGGCAGGACATCGTTGAACCGGTGCCACCAACCAGGCTCGTTGGCGGTGGCGACCAGGTCGAGTACGGCGGAGCGGGCCTGCTTGTCGATGACCCCGTAGAGGGTCAGCAGGTCCGCCACGTCCCGTTCTTTGAACCCCACTCGGCCCAGCTCCATGCGGCTGATCTTGGATTCGGAGCCACGGATGAGGTGGCCCGCCTCCTCACGAGTGACGTTCTTCGCTTCCCTGAGCTTGCGCAGCTGGGAGCCCAGGAGGATGCGCAGCGCCGTCGGTCCGGAACCCGGCTGGTTCTGCGTCACTTTGCCTCCTATCAAGGTCCGCACACACAGTGACACCACATTGCCGGGTATGACAAGGTCTCAACCCCGTGTCCGATTAGCAGAGTTATGCCCCAAAACGCCGCTTGCTACTGCACAATGCAAGTGCACGTGCATTTGGGTCTTGCAGGTGCAGCGATCGTGACCCATGATGGCTTAGTGCATATTGGGCCAAACATGCACTAAGTCGGGCTGAACGGGGAGGTATCGGCAGCATGGTGGAGGATCCTCTGGCCACTGCCGATGCATTGCAAATCACCCGTGACGTGGGCTTCGACCACCTGCTCATGGGTGGCAAGCCGTACACGACCTCGTGCCCGTTGCCCTTTCAGGCCGACTCCGTGAAGACGGCCAGGGACGTGACCCGCTCGACCCTGAAGGGCTGGGGCCTGCACGAACTCAGCGACGACGCCGCGCTGGTGGTGTCGGAGCTCGTGACCAACGCGGTGCGCTACGCGATGTACGCGGCGGGACGGCGGGAGATCGAGCTCTTGCTGATGCGCGTACAGCCGCACGTGCTGCTGGCGGTGGCCGACCCCAGCGACGAGGTGCCGCGCCCCAAGGAGCCGGACTTCATCTCGGAGAACGGGCGCGGCCTCTACATCGTCGAGACCTACAGTCAGTGCTGGGGCTGGGACCCGCTGGCCCGCGGCGGCAAGGCCGTGTGGGCGCTGTTCCGCACCGAGCCCTGATTCGGTCCCGTCACTCTCCGGTCACCCCGTCGATGCGCTCGCGCAGCAGATCCGCGTGACCGTTGTGCCGCGCGTACTCCTCGATCATGTGGATGAGGATCCAGCGATGGGTGCATTCCTGGCCTCTGTGGTCACCGACGGCGTCCAGCGGCCTGGCGTCCGAGATGGCTCGGGCGCGCTCGATCTCCTCTTCCCACGTGGCGAAGGCCTCCTTGACCGAGGCGGCGTCCACTTCCTTGAAGTCGGCGTCGTTGTCGCGGTCCTTGTCCCACAGCTTGGGGAGGTCCTCGCCGTTCAGCACGCGGCGGAACCAGGATCGTTCGACGTTCGCCATGTGCCGGACCAGGCCGAGCAGGGACATGGTCGAGGGTGAGACGGAGCGCAGGCGCAGCTGATCGTCCGACAGGTCCGCGCATTTGACGGCGAGGGTGCCGCGGTGCCATTCGAGCCAGTTGTTCAGCGTGGTCCGCTCGTCGCCGGTGAGAGCGGGCGGGATTCGGGTGTCAGTCATGATGTCCGACCTTATCCAGCTCAGTACATCGAGATGTGGACGTGGTCGTAGTGGTTCTCGGTGACGCTGCCGCGGTCCGACATGGCCCGCCAGCCCGAGCCCATGTTGATGCGCTGCTTCCAGATCACGTACTTGACGCCGAGCTTGCCCTTGTTCTTGAGCGCCCAGTCCGCGATCCGGTCGCCCAGGGCGTTGTTGATGGCCGCGGGCATCGTGCCGCCGGTGCTCATCATGAAGTCGCAGGCCCGCCCGAGCGGGTGCTCGCCGCTGGAGCCCGAGCGGAAGCAGCCCACCGTGTACGGCAGTTTGAAGTTCTTGGCCAGCTCCGCCTTCATCAGCCGCGTACGGGCCGTGATGTTGTCCGAGCCCGAGGGCAGTTCCGGTGCCCAGCTCCCGTCGGACTTGCGGCCGGGACCGAGCGGCACGAGGTCCTGGAGCTTCTTCCTGATGTCGTCGATGATGTCCTCGGCCTCGGAGCGCTGTTCGGTCACGTCCTTGGCGTCCACGCCGATCTGGGTGGCCAGCGCGGCGGCCTCGTCGGAGGCCTTCTTCTTGTCGTCGCGGGCCTTGGCCACCCCCTGGACCAGAGCCTGCTGCTCGGCCGTCAGCTGCTCGAGCAGGGCCGCGCCGCCGCCGTTCTGGACCATGAGGACGGAGGGCAGCGACGGGTCGTGGTTCTGGTAGCGCATCCTGGCGAGGTCGCCGACCCGCTGCTCGGCGGCGGCCAGCGTCGTCTCCGCGGCCGCCAGCCGCTCCTTGGCCGCCTTGGCGGCGGCCTGCGCCTTGGCCAGCTCGACGCGCTTGAGGTTGTACTTCTCGATGAGCTTGTCGATCTTGCTGTTGAGCTGCTTGAGCTGGGCACGGAGCTCGGCCTCCGACGGCTTGGGGGCCGCCGAGGCCGCGGTCGCCGGCAGGAGGGCGACGGCCGCGGCGGCGACGAGGCCGATGGCAAGAGTCGCGGGGGACGGAGCCGCCACGTGGATGTTCCTCTCCCTCTGCCGGCCGGGTTAGCTGACGGGTTCGGGCTGGGAGCTGCGTGCCCTACCACCGAAGTGGATTCACCCCAGGTGCGGATGGGTCCCCGGCTCCCGGGCGACTCGCCCGGGATTAGGCGTGTGCCTGCTGTTACGGCCAGGCACAAAAGGGATGTTAGTGGTAGATCACGAGTAACGCGACCCCCATTAGAAATCTAATAGTGATCTACCTGTGATCGAAGCATCCGGGCGGCCTCCTCCGGCAGCACGTCGTTCACGAACGCCCCCATGGCGGACTCCGACCCGGCCAGGTACTTGAGCTTGCCCGGAGCCCGCCTGATGCTGAACAGCTCCAGGTGCAGGTAGCCGAGCTCGCGGTCCTGCCTCACGGGCGCCTGGTGCCAGGCCGAGATGTACGGCATCACCACGCCGAACAGGTCGTCGAAGGCCCGCAGCACCGAGGTGTAGAGGGGCGCGAACGCCGACCGCTCCTCCTCCGTCAGCGCGGCCAGATCGGGCACCTGCCGGTGCGGGTAGATGTGCACCTCGTACGGCCACCGCGCGGCGGCCGGCACGAACGCCGTCCACAACTCGTTGGAGGCCACCACGCGCGTCCCCGCGGCCCGCTCGGCGGCCAGCACGTCGGCGAACAGGTTCCCCTTCGAGTAGCGCCTGGCGGCGGCGAGCTGGAGCCTGGTCCTGGGCGTGACGTACGGGTAGGCGTAGATCTGGCCGTGCGGGTGGGCCAGCGTGATGCCGATCTCCTCGCCCCGGTTCTCGAAGCAGAACACCTGCTCCACGCCCTCGATCCCGGACAGCTCGGCCGTCCGGTCGGCCCACGCCTCCATGACCAGCTCCACCTGGCCGTCGGAGAGCTGGGAGAACGACGACGAATGCTCAGAGGTGAAGCAGACCACCTCGCACCGCCCCACTCCCGGCCGGACCTCACTCAGGCCCCCCACGTCTGTATAAGTCCCGAAATTGGTGGAGAAGGAGGGGAATCGGTTCTCGAACACCACCACGTCGTAGTCGTACGCCGGGATCTCCGACGAGCGCGTGTCCGACGACGGGCACAGCGGGCACTCGCTCGCCGAGCCGGTCGGCTGGAACGTGCGCGTCTGCCGGTGCCCCGCCATCGCGATCCACTCCTCGGTCAGCGGGTCGTAGCGCAGCTCGGAGGCCACCGGCCGGGGGTCGAGCACCCGCCGGTCGATCGCGCTCCGGTCGGCGTCGTCCCGCTGATCGAAGTAGATCAGCTCACGGCCGTCGGCCAGATGGGTGATGGTGCGCTTCACGAGCCCTCCGCGATGATCAGTTCTCCGGCCCGTTCGGCCAGCTCCATGCGTGCGTCCTCAGGCAGCCCCGCGTCGCTGACGACCACGTCGGCCTCGGTCAGCTCGGCGATGGTGCTGATGCCGACCGTGTTCCACTTCGTGTGGTCGGCGGGGATGACCAGCCGGTTGGCGGCCGCCACCAGCTCCCTGTCGGTCTCCGATTCCAGCAGGTTGGGGGTGGTGAACCCGGCCCGCACGCTCATCCCGTGCACGCCGAGGAACAGCGTGTCCACGTGCAGGCGGCGGATCGCGGCCACGGCCACCGGGCCCACCAGCGCGTCGGACGGCGTGCGCACGCCGCCGGTCAGCACGACCGTGCGGTCGGAACGCGGGTTGCGGTGGAAGACCTCGGCGACGGGGATCGAATTGGTGATCACGGTCAGCTCGGGGACGGCGATCAGGTGGCGGGCCAGCGCCCACGTGGTGGTGCCCGCCGAGAGCGCCACGGCCGTGCCCGGCCGGACGAGGCCGGCCGCGCGGCGCGCGATGGCCTCCTTCTCCTGCTGCTGGCGGGCCGACTTGGCGGTGAAGCCCGGCTCCTCGGTGGAGCCGGGGCCGAGGGCGGTGGCGCCGCCGTGCACCTTCTCCAGCAACCCGCGCTCGGCCAGCACCTCGAGGTCCCGACGGATGGTCATGTCGGATACGCCCAGCTCGCGGACCAGGTCCGCGACCCGGACGCCGCCGTTGCTGCGCACGCGTTCGAGGATCGTCTGCTGACGCTGCTGTGCGAGCACGCCCGCTCCTTCCAACAGATTCCACCAAATTATGACACGGAATTGTTGGGGAATGTTAGTTCGCGTGCTGCGCTTGCGCTGGTCAGCACCGGCGGGGAGGCTCGTGGCGTAGCCGATCATTGGCCCGATCACCGGAGGTGAGCTTATGGCCAGGCGCTCACGCAAGGGCAAGGCACGCAAGAAGAAGAAGGCGAACCACGGCAAGCGCCCCACGGCGCGCTGACCGGGTGGCCGCCTCTTTCGGCGGCCACCCCGCTTTCAGCCCGGCAGCTCGGTCAGGGCCTGCTCGATGCGGTCCTGCGGCAGCGTGTAGTCCTCCAGGTGCCCGGCCAGGTAGCGGTCGTACGCGCCCAGGTCGAAGTGGCCGTGGCCGCAGAGCGCGGTCAGGATCACCTTCTCCTCGCCGCTCTCCTTGCACCGCAGGGCCTCGGCGATCGTCTCCGCGAGCGCGTGCGTGGGCTCCGGGGCGGGCACGATGCCCTCGGTCCTGGCGAAGCGGACACCGGCCTCGAAACACTCGCTCTGGGCGCGGGTGACCGCCTCGAACAGGCCCAGCTCGTACATGTGCGACAGCAGCGGCGACATGCCGTGGTAGCGCAGGCCGCCCGCGTGGATCGGGTCAGGGATGAACGCGTGCCCCAGCGTGTGCATCTTGAGCAGAGGCGTGAGGCCCGCGGTGTCGCCGAAGTCGTAGGCGTACACGCCGCGCGTGAACGACGGGCAGGCGGCCGGCTCGACCGCCCTGAACACCGTCCGAATCCGCCCGGCCAGCTTCTCGCGCAGGAACGGGAAGGTGAGGCCGGCGAAGTTCGAACCGCCGCCGGTGCAGCCGATGACCAGATCCGGCATCTCGGGCAGCTGTTCCAGCGCCTCCTCGCCGATCACGGTCTGGTGCAGGAGCACGTGGTTGAGTACCGAGCCGAGCGCGTACCGGGCGTCGGGCGTGGCGGCGGCCACCTCGACGGCCTCGCTGATCGCGATGCCCAGGCTGCCGGGCGAGTCCGGGTCGTCCGCCAGCACCTTGCTGCCCGAGCCGGTGATGGGTGACGGGCTGGCGTGGACGGTGGCGCCGTACACCTGCATGAGAGAGCGGCGGTACGGCTTCTGGTCGTACGAGGCCCGCACCATCCAGATCTGGCATTCGAGGTCGAACTGGGAGCAGGCGAACGCCAGGGCCGACCCCCACTGACCGGCTCCCGTCTCGGTGGTCAGCAGCCGCACCCCTTCGCGGGCGTTGTAGTACGCCTGGGGTACGGCCGTGTTCGCCTTGTGCGACCCGGCGGGCGAGACCCCCTCGTACTTGTAGTAGATCCTGGCCGGCGTATCGAGGGCCTTCTCGAGCCGGCGCGCCCGGATCAGCGGCGTCGGCCGCCAGAGCCGGTAGACGTCGAGCACCTCTTGCGGGATCGGGACGAACCGCTCACCGCTCACCTCCTGGCCGATCAGCTCCATCGGGAAGAGCGGCGCCAGGTCGTCGGGCCCCACGGGCTCGCGCGTCGCCGGGTGCAGCGGCGGCGGAGGCGGGGCGGGCAGGTCGGGAACGATGTTGTACCAGTGACTGGGGATCATCGCCCCAGTCTGCGCCGCTCACGCTCCGTGTTCCAGCATCACGCGTCGCGGGTCATGACGGCGAGTCTGCGGGGATGATCGGCCCTGACCACGACGTCGGCCGCCCGCTGGGGGCGGGCCTCACGCTCGTACCGCTCGTACGCGGGCAGCCGCCACCGCTCGTCCTCGGGGGTCCCGCGCTCCAGCGCCCCCGCCGACAGCCATACGTGCACGCTCACCTCGAACGCCAGCCCCCGTCCCAGCAGCAGCGTCCCGTCCACGATCAGCACGCCGCCCGGGGGCAGCTCCTCGTACGGCACCCGGTACGCCCGGTCGACGCGGCTGTCCCAGAGCCGCGGCAGCACCCGCCCCGAGCCGCCCTCGTCCAAGGGCTCCAGCACTTCCCTCCGGAGCGCCTTGACGTCGAGCCAGTCCTCGTAGAAGGCGTCCGGATCGGTCCTGCCCTGCTCCAGCCGCAGGGACGCGGGCCGCAGGAAGTCGTCCGCCGACACGCGCAGCACGGGCCGCCCGCGCAACCGGAGCGGGGCGACGAGCTCGTCCGCCAGCGTCCCGGGACGCGCCGCCGCGGCCCCGTCCACGGCCATCCGCACCCACCCCGGCCGTCCGGCGACCCGTTCGGCCAGCTCCTCGACGAGGCCGTCACGGGAGATCGCTCGCGCGCGCATGCCTACGATCGCAGGCCCGCCACGAACCGGTCCATCTCCGCGGTCACGTCCCTGAGGATCTCGACCGATCGGACCGGGTCCTCGAAGGCCTCCAGGCCGTGATCGGCGCCGGGGACCTCCAGGTAAGGGTGGCCCAGCCCACGCGCGACCTCCCCGTCCCAGAGCTTGTCGGCGCTCCCGCCCACCAGCAGCGTGGGCGCCCCGGTGCGGCGCAGCGCCTCGACGACGGCCTCATGCCTGAGCAGCGGGGTGAGCCAGATCGCGGGCAGCCCCCGCTCGGCGGCCAGCGGCGCGGCGAACGTGCCGAGCGACTTGCCGACCAGGAGCAGGCGCACGGCCCGCTCACCGTCGAGGGCCTGCCGGGCCTGCTCCATGACCCAGCCGGCCAGCTCCCCCGCGTCCTGGGTCGCCGGCGACTGCCACCAGACCTCCCGCACGGACCAGCCGTGCCGCCTGAGGACCGCGCCCGCGAAGTGGAGGAGGGGACGGGCGGGCACGTAGCCCCTTCTGGGAAGCAGCACGGCCACCCGATCAGGATCGCCGTCGTGCCGCGTCGCAGCTCCGAAGATCCTTTCTGGCACCATCCCCCAAGGATAGGCACAGACGCGAAGGGCCGGACGGCTTCAGATCTTCACCTGCGCATCCGGCCGTCGTCCACGTCGGCCAAGGTGTCTCGCACGGACGCCGGCAGTTCGGAAGATCCCCGGACCGTCCAGGTACGGACCCCGGCCCCAGCGTTCGGTCAGTACGGCGCGGTGGGGCGACGGCTCGGCTTTCCGCAGGGATCTCCAGAGACTCATAGAACTCGGTTGACCTGGCAGGGGCGGCGAACGGTGATCGTCACACCGGCGGTCGGCAAGCAGATCGATAACTCGCCAGGTCCACAGGCGCGAGCCTCCGCGAACTGATGACCCGTATGGGGCGCTCCTCCACGCGAGCGGCGCTGATCTACCGGCACGCGACGCAGGACCGTGACCAGGCCATCGCGCAGGCGCTCGGCAAGGCGCTGAAGGGGGCACGGCAGGAGCACGGGAAAAAGACGACGGGCACGGAAGATCAAGAAGAAGTAGTCCAGATCACGAAGGCCAGGTCGCCTCATGGGGCTGACCTGGCCTTTCGCCTGTGGAGCGGACGACGGGAATCGAACCCGCGTAGCTAGTTTGGAAGACTAGGGCTCTACCATTGAGCTACGTCCGCGCGAACCGGTCGAACTCTGGTCTAGACTTCATCCGGTCGTTAGGGCGTAAGCGTACCGGAGTCCCGGAGCGCATGCGCACTCGGCTAAGCGGGGCGTGGCGCAGCTTGGCAGCGCGCTTGCTTTGGGAGCAAGAAGTCGCAGGTTCAAATCCTGTCGCCCCGACCAGCTCAGAAGGCCCTCTCCGATGTGGAGCGGGCCTTCTGCTTGACTGTCGCTCCCACGCAGTGCCGAAGACCCGCTCCACGGCCCCGGGACACACTCCCGCCGAGAGCCGCGGGCGGGCGCCAGGCAGGTGCACGCGATGCCAAGTGGCCGTAGATCAGCGGCTCCTTGCCCGGCCAGATCGTCGGGGTACGGGTAATCCCACGCGAGGTCGTCCTCCGCCAGTTCCTCGCCGCAGCAGTGGCACATCTCGGGCTCAGACATCGCCACGGCATCAAGCGGCGTCGAGGGCTTCGGTGATCTTGCGCGCCATCTCGGCCATGGTGGGCTGGACTCGCCCTGGTGGGTCGGGGCCGCCAAGGGGCGTACCGGGACGCGGGTTCGGTGTCAGTCGTCGATTGCCTGGTAGAGCGTGGTCCAGAAGTCCTGGATAAGCCGCGCCGGATCCGGGACTGACAGCCCGACCTGGGTGAGCAGGACTCCGGTGAGCTGGTTGGCCGGGTCGGCGTAGACGGTGGTGCCCGTTCCGCCGTCCCAGCCGAACTGGCCGATGGGCGCGTAGTCGCCACGGTAGGTGCGCACCGCCATCCCGAAACCCCAGCCGCCCTGCTGCCCTTGGCCGAACGACACATGGACGTTGTTGCCGGCCAGGGCGGTTCGGGCGGCTTCCTGCGCGGGCGTGAGGCAGTTGCTGGTCATCAGCTGGACGGCGGGCCGGGACAGGATCCGTTCGCTGCCGTGCGTCCCGCCATTGAGCAGCATCCGGAAGTAGGCGTCGTAGTCGTCGACGGTGGAGGCCACATCATTGGCGGCCGACTGGAACTCCCGAGGTTGGCTGTAGCGTCCCCCCTTGGCCTCGTCCCATACGATGAACTCTCCTGTCTGCGGATCGGGTGCGTAGCTGGGCGGCAGCCGGTCGATCTTGTCGGCGGGCACGTGGAAGCCGGTGTCCTTCATGCCCAGCGGGTCGAGGATGCGTTCGCGCAGGAACGTCTCGAACGGCTGGCCGGTGACCCTGGCCACCAGCACGCCCAGCACATCGATGCTGATGTGGTACTGCCAGTGCTCTCCGGGCTGGTGCATCAGCGGGAGTGTGCCGAGGCGGCGCATCCACTCGTCCGGTCCGGGCACCGGTGCTCCATGGCCGGTGAGCTCCAGCTCGAAGACTTTGCCCATGATCGGAAAGCTCATCGCCGTCAGATCCATGCCGAGCCCGAACGTGGAGGTCAGCAGGTCCCGTACGGTGATCGGCCGCCGCGCCGGCACGGTGTCGTCCAAGGGGCTGTCGGGCCGCTTCAGCACCCGCCGGTCGGCCAGTTCGGGCAGCCACTCCTGCACCGGGTCGTCCAGCCGCAGCCGGCACTCATCCAGCAGGACCATCACCGGTGCGACCGTGAGCGGCTTGGACGTCGACGCCATCCGGAAGATCGTGTCCCGGCCCATCGGCGCGCCACCGTCATGGCGCATCGTCCCGAGGGCTTCGACGTGCGTCTCACCACCCCGGCTGAACAAGGCGACAAGCCCGGGAATCTTCCCCGACTCGACGCGCCGTGCCAGCATCTCACGCAGTCTGCGCAGCCCCGCCTCGGAGAAGCCGCCATTGCTCTGTCCCATCATGAAGCTCCTTGCGCACAGTGTTCGATCTTGTGAGACCTGTCCAAGCGTGTCGCTCATGGGCTTCCATGAGCGACACGCGAGGGTCGGAGGTGGGCTCGGCGTGGCCCGGTTCGTAGCCCCGAGGCCGCAGTCGCTGAACCGTTCATGGCGTCCACCATCGCCGACCACTCTGATACCGGGCCGTTGCCGGCCTGACACCGCCGCTGACACGCGGCGGGAAGTAGCCGGCCGGGCATGACCCCCGTGCCCGCGACATCCATCAAGCGGCGTCGAGGGCCTCGGTGATCTTGCGGGCCATCTCGGCCATGGTGGGGCTGGGCTCGCCCTTCTGGATCCGGGCGGCTGCTTCGATGGCGGCCTTGTGGGGGAAGCCGGCGGCACCAGCGGCGGACATCAAGGAGACGGCGCCCCACGCGGCGGTCCGCAGGGTGAGCGTGTCCTGGTCGGTAAGGGTGATGGACATAGTGGCGTGCTCCTTGAATCGGTGACGAAATTCAATGGAACGGACGCCTGGTCGAATACGGTCCTGTCGGCGCCCGGGGTTCCGGATCCGAGGATCGAGTACGGTGGATCACCGGAACAACGACTAATGACGCAAGATCACATAAAGCGGAGCTCATCATGGCAGGTCAGGCGTGGAACTGCGTGACATCGAGATCTTCCTGACGCTGGCCGAAGAGCTGCACTTCGGGCGCACCGCCGAGCGCCTGCACGTCTCCCCGACCCGGATCACCCAGGTGATCAAGAAGCAGGAGCGTCAGATCGGCACCCAGCTGTTCGTCCGGAACAACCGCAGTGTCTTGCTGACGCCCGCGGGAGTGCGCCTGCGCGACGACCTGCGGCCGATCTACCACGCACTCGGCGAGAGCGTGGAGCGGGCCAAACGTGAGGCGCGGGACAAGAGCGAGACGCTGCGGTTCGGCATGCTCAGCACCAACACCGCCGAGCTCCGTCCCCTCTTCGACGCGTTCGCGGCCCACCGTCCCCGCTGCGAGATCCAGCTCCGCTACATCAGTTTCAGCGATCCCTTCGGGCCCCTGCGTGCCAGGGAGGTCGACGTGCTGCTGGCCTGGCTCCCAGTCGAGGAGCGCGACCTCACCGTGGGTCCGATCATCTCCACCGAACATCCCGTGCTGGCCGTGTCAGCCACACATCGGCTGGCCATGCGGAAGTGGGTGAGCCACGAGGACCTCGGCGACGAGGTCGTCATGGGCGGCGCCCATCCCGGCTACTGGCGTGAGGCGATCGTGCCCGCCCGTACCCCCAGTGGCCGGCCCATCCGCATCGGGCCGATCGTGTCGACCGGTGAAGAAATGCTCCCCATCCTCGCCGCCGGAGAGGCTGTCTCCCCCGTTTTCGGTCACTCTGCCCGCTACTACGCACGGCCGGACATGGTTCACGTGCCCATTCGGGACGCGCTGCCGCTGCGCTGGGCACTCATCTGGAGCACCGCAGCAGAAAACGACCTCATCCGCCACTTCGCCCAGGCTGCCCGTGACGTCGGCGAACTCGAATTCTGAACGAGGGGTGTGGGCCACCTCCACCACGGAGGTGGCCTTCGGCGTTTCACGCCGGTCAGGGCATGCGGGCGACCAGCGACTTCGGGGCGATCTGGCGGTAGGCGTCGGCGACGATCTCCGCGACCTCCGTCCAGTCCACCTCAACGTCCAGGTAGACCCCCAGCCACCCCCGGTGCCCCACGTACGGCGGGCGGAAGAAGCCCCCCGGGTCCTCGGCCACCAACTCCCCCTGCGTCCCGGGAGGCGCGGCGCACCAGAAGGCGAGCCGGTCGTCGTGGTGGTGGTCGGCGAACATCACGAACGTCTTCTTCCCACGGACGAACCAGGTCGGCTCCCCGTGGCTGGGTCGTTCGGTGACCTCCGGCAGCGCGAGGCAGAGGGCGCGCAGCCGTTCCAGGGCGTCCATGGCGGGGGCGTCAGCCGGTCAGCGTGAGCGGGTTGACCAGGTCGGCGTAGACCAGCAGGCCGGCCATGATCATCATGGCGAACGCGATCACGTACGTCAGCGGCAGCACCTTGGCGATGTCCACGTAGGCCGGCTCCGGCCGCCGCATGACCTTGGCGTAGGCCCGCTTGATGCCCTCCCACAGCCCGCCGGCGATGTGGCCCCCGTCGAGCGGCAGCAGCGGGATGAGGTTGAACATGCCGATCGCGAGGTTGAACCCGGCCAGCAGGTTGACGAAGAAGGCGACCTTGTTCGTGTTGGACAGGTCGGAGGCGAGGATCTCGCCGCCCAAGCGGCCCGCGCCGACCACGCCCACCGGGCCCTCGGGGTCGCGTTCCTCGCCCGAGAAGGCCGCCTGCCAGACGCCGACCATCTTCTGCGGCAGGTTGACGATCGAGCCCGCCACCCGGCCCATCAACTCGCCCATGTAGCCGGGAACCTGGCCGATGCTCTGCTGCTGCATGACCTCCGTGGGCCGGACGCCGAGATAGCCGACGTTCTTGTCGATCTTCTTCGGGTCCTCGGGGTTGGGCCGGTCCTGGGCGATGAGCGTGACGTTGAGGGTCATGGGCTTGCCGTCGCGGACGATGCCGAGCGCGACCGGTCCGGCGCCGTGGGAGCGGATCAGGCGGGTGGCGTCATCCCAGGAGGCGATCTTCTGGCCGTCGAGGGAGACCATGCGGTCACCGGCCTTCATGCCCGCCTGGGCGGCCGGGCTGGGCTTGTCGGTGGGCTTGCACGTGTTGCGGTGCTCCGAGATCGGGATCACGCACGTTTCGGTTCCGGGCGACACGATCGGGGCCAAGGTGGGCAGGCCGATGCCGACCAGCAGGACGCTGAAGAAGACGAACGCGAGCACGAAGTTCATCAGCGGGCCGCCGGACATGATGATGACCTTCTGCCACCACTTCTTCCGGTAGAAGACCCGGTCCTCGTCGCCGGGGAGCACCTCCTCCTGCGCCGCTTCGCGGGCCGAGTCGATGAGGCCCTGGAACGGCCCCGTCGAGGCGCTCCTGAGCTTGGTCGGGTCGTCACCGGGGCGCGGCGGCAGCATGCCGATCATGCGGATGTAGCCGCCGAACGGGATCCACTTGATGCCGTACTCGGTCTCGCCCTTGCGCCGTGACCAGGCGGTCGAGCCGAAGCCGACCATGTACTGGGTCACCTTGACGCCAAAGATCTTGGCCGGCACGAGATGTCCGATCTCGTGCAACGCGATGGAGAACATCAGCCCGAGGAGAAAGAGGATGATCCCCACGATGTAGAGCCAGTTCATCTATGCGCGCTCCGTAGCCGACGACAGGGGTGGACGAACCGTCCGACAGCCCCAGGGTAGTCGAACAACCCCCGCTCCACGGCTTGCGTGCCATTTAGAGAGGATTGACAGTCCGCTATCGAACAATCACTCTGGGTGACGACGAAGGGGGTCGACTTGATTCAGATTATGATCGCCGAGCACCTGCCCTTGGTCCGCCGCGGACTGCTCGCCACCCTGGAGGCCGAGCCTGATCTGCGCGTCGTCGCCGAGGTCGGCTGTCCCGAGGCGGCGGTGCGGGCGGCGCTGGCGTACGGGCCCGACGTGGCGGTCGTCGACCTCGACCTGCCGGGGCTGCCGGTGGCCGTCCAGCTCGCCGAGCTGGCGCCGCGCTGCGGGGTGCTGATGCTGTCGGCCCGCCCCAACCCCGGGCAGGTGCGCAAGGCGCTGGCGGGGCCCGCGCTGGGGTTCATGAGCCTGTGCGTGGGGCCGGAGCGCCTCGCCGAGGGAGTGCGCCAGGTCGCGGAGGGCGGCCGGGCGATCGAGGCGGAGCTGGCCGTGGCCGCGCTCCAATGCGCGACGAACCCGCTGACCCGGCGGGAGCTCGACGTGCTGCGGATCGCCGCGGGCGGCGCGCGTTCCACGGAGATCGCCGACCAGCTCTTCCTGTCGGTGGGCACTGTGCGTAACCATCTGTCGCGGATCATGTGCAAGACGGGCGCCCGCAACCGTCTCGACGCCGTACGCATCGCGAGCGACTCCGGGTGGATCTGAGACGGGTCCGGTGGAGCCGCGCCGCTCCCCCGGGCCCGAACCCCTAGAGGATCTCAGCAGCGCGAGGACGCCGCCAGTGAGCACGATCACGACCGCCCCGTGTGAAACGTCACCGGTCTAGGGCCGCCAGATCAGCACCAGCGCGCAGTCGTCGTTGTGGCCCGAGGACATGGCGTTGACCAGGGCTCTGGCGCCGTCGCGGAAACCGGACGGCAGCAGCCGCTCCGCCTCCCCGAGCAGCCGGTCGAGCCCGGCGTCGATGTCGCGGCCCGGCTGCTCGATCAGCCCGTCGGTGTAGAGCAGCAGCGCGTCACCCTTGCGCAGGGTGCCGCTGTCGGGCTCGCAGTGCAGGTCGGGGACGACGCCGAGCACCACGCCCTTGGCCGTGGCCACCTGCCAGTTTCCGGTGCCCGCGTCGAACTTCACCACCGGCGGATGACCGGCCGAGGTGATCGTGTAGTCGCCGGTCTCGAGGTCGAGGCGTACGTGCACCGCGGTCACGAAGCCCTCGTCGCCCCGCTGCCGGTGCAGGTAGGTGTTGCACGCGGGCAGGAAGTCCTCGACCGAGCCGAGCAGCCCGCCGAACGTGCCCGACAGCAGCAGCGCCCTGGTGCCCGCGTCGACCCCCTTGCCCGACACGTCGACCAGCGCGATCTCCACGGAGTTGCCGTCGCGCATGGAGACCAGGAAGTCACCGCCGAACGAGGACCCGCCCGCCTGCTTGAGCACGACCTTGCCGCCCCAGTCTTTCGGCAGCGCGGGCAGCTCGCCCTGGCTCCTGAGCCGGTCGCGCAGCTCCAGCAGCATCGCGTCGCCGCGCAGCCCCTGGACGCCCAGCTTGCCCCTGGTACGCGCCATCAGCACGGCCAGCACAGTGGTGAACCCGATCGTCACCATGAGCCCCAGCCCGACGCGGCCCACGCCCAGCGTGATCGCGATGTAGCCGAGCGCGGCCCCGACCCCCACCAGCAGCTTGACCAGGCTGCGCAGCCGCAGCTGGAGCCCGCCGATCAGGGTGACCAGGATGAGCAGCGACGGCGAGAAGAATTCGGTCGAAACCTTCGCCGCCAGGAACCCGATGACGAGCGCGAGCGTGGTCAGCGCGACGAGCAGGTTGCGGTCGCGGGCCAGCGGGCCACGCCGGACGAACCGCACGGCAGCCACCAGAAACGGCACCCGCACCAAGACCGCGCGGACCCGTGGCGGGATCAGCGGCGCCGGACGGGTACTCATGATGCGCCTGACTGTATCGGTCTGACCCGTGTTTGGGCAGCCCACTTGACCAAGGCCTTGATCATTAAGCACGTATATTGGGTGGCCGTCCCCCTTTGCCCGCTCCTACCGTGGACAGATGACGTATCCGATCCGTCCGATTGACGAGTCCGAGTGGCCGGTCTATTTCCCGGTCCTCGAAGAAGCGTTCGGCTGGACTCCGCACCCCCAGCAACGGGAACGGTTCAAGGCGGAGACCGAGTTCGATCGCACGCTGGCGGCCTTTGACGGCGATGTCATCGCGGGCACCACCGCCGTCCTGAGCCTCACCATGACCGTCCCCGGCGGCCGGCTCCCCGTCGCGGGCGTGACGAGCGTCAGCGTGCTCCCCTCGCACCGCCGCCGCGGCATCCTGTCCGCGCTGATGCGCAGGCAACTCGCCGACATCCGCGAGCGCGGCGAGAGCGTCGCCGCGCTCTACGCCTCCGAGGCGGCCATCTACGGCCGCTACGGATACGGCAGGGCCTCGCACGAGCTGTCGTTCCGCATCAACAAGGCCGGCTCCGCGTTCGTCGGGAGCGCCCCCGTGGACCCGTCGCTCAGGCTCAGGGTGGCCACGCCCGCCGACGTCCGCGCCGACCTGGAGCGGGTGTTCGCCTCCGTCGCGACCCGCCGCCCGGGTCGCTATGACCGCCAGCCGCACAACTGGGACGCGGTGCTGGCCGACGAGGAGTTCGACCAGCGCGGCAACGGACCGCTGCGCTCGGTGCTCGCCGAGGACGACGACGGCGTGCGCGGCTACGCGCTGTTCCGGATCAAGGGGTCCTGGGACGCCAACGGCATCCCCGACGGGGAGCTGAAGCTGCAGGAACTGGAGGCCACCGACCCGGCGGCCTACGCCCTGCTCTGGCGCAACATCCTCGACCGCGACCTCGTCTCCAAGATCGAGGCGGGCGGCAGGCCGGTGGACGACCCGCTGATCGCGCTGATCGCCGACCAGCGCCAGCTCCGCGCGAGCTGGGCGGACGATCTGTGGGTACGCGTGGTCGAGGTCGACAAGGCGCTCACCTCGCGCGCCTACTCGGCACCGGTGGACGTGGTGATCGAGGTCGAGGACGACGTGTGCCCGTGGAACGCCGGGCGCTGGCGGCTCACCGCCGACCCGACCGGCGCCGAGTGCAAGCCGGTCGAGGACGAGCCGGACGTGACGCTGCCGGTGGCCGTGCTCGGCTCGGCCTACATGGGCGACGGCCTGCTCGTGGAGTCGCTGGAGGCGGGCCTGCTGCGCGAGCACTCAAGCGGCTCGGTACGCGCGCTGGCCACCGCGATGTCGTGGAGCCCGAAACCGTGGTGCGGCCTCGTCTTCTGATGAGCCTGGCGTAAGGTCGAAGGCATGGCATTGCAGAGCCTGCAGATCACCGCGACCATCGCCATGCGTGCCCGCGACGTGTCGAAACCGTCGAAGGAGCAGCAGGAGGCCGCCGACCGGCGGCCTCTGCGCGACGAGATGCCCAAACGCGACGTCAAGCGCAAGGGCTAGGGCAGCGAGGGCAGCTGACCGATCGTCTCGTACGTGGTCAGCTGCGCGATGCGCCTGCTGTGGCGCTCGCTGCCGGTGAACACCGTGGTCAGGAAGACCTCCACAAACCTGGTGGCGTCTTCCGTGGAGTGCATGCGCGCGCCGAGGCTGACCACGTTGGCGTTGTTGTGCTCGCGGGCCAGGCCGGCCGTCTCCTCACTCCAGGCCAGCGCGGCGCGGATGCCGCGTACCTTGTTGGCGGCGATCTGCTCGCCGTTGCCCGAGCCTCCGATGACCACCCCCAGGCTGCCGGGGTCGCCCGCGACGCCCTCGGCCGCGCGCAGCACGAACGCGGGATAGTCGTCCTCGGCGTCGTAGACGAAGGGACCGCAGTCGGTGACCTCGTGACCGTGGTCTTTCAGCCAGGACACGAGGTGGTTCTTGAGCTCATAGCCGGCATGGTCGGCACCGATGTAGACACGCACCCGCCCAGTCTTCCACAGCCCCCGCGAATGAGCCTCGCTGGCTAGAGTAAGGACCTCTACCGTTGTCCAGTCCTTACGAAAGTAGATGTCCATGCGTGAGATCCGTGTCATCGGCGATCCGGTCCTGCGCACGCCCGCCGATCCCGTGACGGATTTCGACCGCGAGCTGCGCCGGCTGATCGACGAGATGTTCCAGGCGATGTACGCGGTCAACGGCGTGGGCCTGGCCGGCCCGCAGATCGGCGTGTCGCGCCGGCTGTTCGTGTACGACATCGCCGGGCGCAAGGGTCACGTGCTCAACCCGGTGCTGAGCGTTGACGACCCGGAGGAAGTGACGGACGAGGAGGGCTGCCTGTCCGTGCCCGACCGGCAGACGCGGCTGCCGATCTACGCCCCGGTGGCGCGGGCCGCGGGCGTGACCGTCGAGGGGATCGACAGGCTCCAGCGTCCGGTACGGATCAAGGCCCGCGGGTCGCTCGCGCGCTGCTTCCAGCACGAGACCGAGCACCTCGACGGCAAGCTGTACGTCGATCGCCTGCCGCGAAACGAAGCCCGCAAGATCATGCTCCGCGCATAGGTTGGGCGCATGAGCATACTTTCCGGGAAAGGCGCGTTGGTCACAGGAGGATCCAGGGGAATCGGCAAGGCCATCGTGGAGCGGCTGACCGCCGACGGGGCGGAGGTCGTCTTCTGCTACGAGCGCTCGACCGAGGCCGCGGAGCAGGTCGCCAAGGAGACGGGGGCGCACGCCGTACAGGCCGATCTGGGCAGCAAGGAGGATCTGGCGCGGCTGTTCGACGAGGCCGGGTCGCGGCTGCCCGGGCTCGACATCCTGGTCAACAACGCCGCCGCCGTGCTCGGGCAGAAGCCCATGGCGGAGATCACGGACGAGGAGTACGAGCGGGTGTTCGCGGTCAACACCCGGTCGGTCTACCTGGCCATGCAGTGGGCCGCGCGGGTGATGCGCGACGGCGGGCGCATCATCAACATCTCCACGCTCAACACGCAGGTGCCCGCTCCCGCCCTGACGCTCTACTGCGGCAGCAAGGGGGCCGTCGAGCAGTTCGCCAAGGTGGCGGCGCGGGAGCTGGGCGGGCGCGGGATCACCGTCAACGTGGTCTCGTCCGGCGCCACCGACACGGACATGCTGCGGGGGGCCAACCCGCCGGAGGCGCTGGAGCAGACGGCGGCGATGACGGCGCTAGGACGGCTCGGGCAGCCCGGCGACATCGCCTCCGTGGTCGCCTTCCTGGCGGGGCCCGACTCGCGCTGGATCACCGGCCAGAACCTCAACGCCACGGGCGGCCTGCTCATCTGACCCACCTCTCTTCCCGTCGGCGCCGCCCCTCACCCACGCAACCCGGGGGCGGCGCCCCTAATGGATGCCACACCCGGCGCGGCGCGAGACGGCGCGAGACGGGCCGTGGGCAGCCCCACGACCCGATGCGCCGAGGGAGCCGCCGGCACGGCGTTACAGCTGCATAGCCTTGGTCTCGAGGTATTCCTCCAGGCCCTGCTCCCCCAGCTCCCGCCCCACCCCCGACTGTTTGTAGCCGCCGAAAGGCGCCAGCGGGTTGAAGCGGCCGCCGTTGATGGCCACCTGCCCCGTGCGCAGCCGCCGGGCGACGGCGATCGCGCGGTCCTCGGTGGCCGCCCAGACCGCTCCGGCCAGGCCGTACTTCGTGTCGTTGGCGATCGCGACGGCCTTGTCCTCGCTCGTGTACGGGATGAGCGACAGCACCGGCCCGAAGATCTCCTCCTGCTCGATCGTCATCCCCGGCTCCACCGCCGCGAACACGGTGGGCTCCACGTAGTAACCGCGATCGAGGGGCCGCTCGGTGCCGCCGGCCACCAGCCGGGCGCCTTCCTCCTGGCCCCGGTTGATGTAGCGGACCACGCGGTCGCGCTGGGTGGCGGAGACCAGCGGGCCGATCTTGGTGGACTCGTCGAAGGGGTCGCCGACGGTGTAGCCGCGCGCCGCCTCGACGGCCAGGCGGACGGCCTCGTCGTACTGGTCGCGGTGGACGATCATGCGGGTCCACGCCGAGCAGGTCTGGCCGGCGTTGACGAAGCAGTTGGCGACGCCGACCTTGACAGCCAGCGCCAGATCGGCGTCGGGGAGGATGATGTTCGCCGACTTGCCCCCGAGTTCGAGCGCGACCCGCTTGACGGACTCGGCGGCGAGCGCGGCCACCCTGCGCCCGGCGGCGGTCGAGCCGGTGAAGGAGACCATGTCCACCTCGGGGTGGGCGGCCATGGCCTCGCCGACGACCGGGCCGCGCCCGCTGACCAGGTTGAACACGCCCGGCGGCAGGCCCACCTCGGCGAAGATCTCCGCCAGCGCGTACGCCGCCAGCGGCGCCACCTCGCTCGGCTTGAGCACCACGGTGCAGCCGGCGGCCAGCGCGGGGGCCACCTTGCAGATGATCTGGTGCAGCGGGTAGTTCCACGGCGTGATCGCGGCGACCACCCCGATGGGCTCCTTGACCACCATCGAGTTGCCGACGCGCGACTCGCGGGGGTGGGTCTCGGCGAGTTGCGCGTAGGAGGACAGCACGGTCGCCGGCATGAGCGTCTGCACCCTGCGCGCGAAACCCAGCGGCGCGCCCATGTCGGTGGCGATCGTCTTGGCGATCTCCTCGGAGCGCTGCTTCAGCAGCTCGGCGGCGTCGCCGAGCAGCTTGCCGCGCTCCGAGGCGGTGGTTTCCGACCAGCCGGGGAAGGCCTTTCGAGCGGCGCCCGCGGCCGACTCGACGTCGTCGGGAGATCCCGCGGGCACGCGGTCGATGATCTCTTCCGTGGCCGGGTTGACGACGTCGATTGACTCGTCCGACGCAGAAGCGGTCCAGGAGCCGCCGATGTACAGCTGACGCATAGCACCATCCTGTCAGGAGCTCAGGCGGCGGTGAGAGGCTTGTCCTGATGCGGGGATAAGTCTTCTACACCGCAAGCAGCGTTCTTCCGCCAGCGTACGATGATTGACCCCTGTAAAATGAGAGAGTTAGTCGAATTCGGGGCGCTTGGTCCTGCTGCGCTTCAGCTCGAAGAAATCCTCGAAGGACGTGACGGCGAGCACGCCGTCCCAGAGCCGGCCCGCGTCCTCACCCCTGATGATCTTGGTGATCACCGGCCCGAAGAAGGCGTTGGCGCCGACCCGGATGACCGGGGTGCCGACCTCCTGGCCGACGAGGTCGATGCCCTCGTTGTGGGAGGTGCGGATGGCCTCGTCCCATTCGTCGGAGTCGATGGCCTCGATGAGCTCCTCCTCGAGCCCCGTCGCTTCGAGCGCGCCCGCGATGACCTCGCGCAGGCGCTCCGGCTCCCTGCCCAGGCCCTGGTTGTGCAGGCGGGTGCCGAGTTCGGTGTAGAGCGGGCCGAGGATCTGCTCGCCGTGCTTGGCGGCCGCGGCGGCGACGACCCGGACGGTGCCCCTGGCCCGTTCGGTCGACTTGCGGTACTCATCCGGGATGTCCTTGTCCACGTTGAGCACGTAGAGGGACATGATGCGCCAGCGAGGCTCGATGGGACGGACCTTCTCAACTTCGAGAAGCCATCGTGACGTGACCCATGCGAAGGGACAGGCAGGATCGAACCACAGATCCACGGGAATCTTTTCGCTCATGTGGACCCGTAACCTGAGGTGGATCGGGTCCTATTCCCAGCGTGGCACGATACGGACAAAGTTCGATGAAGTGGTGAAAAGGAGCGCAACTTGGCAGGCAATCTGACCCGGGACGAGGCTCGTGAGCGCGCCCGGTTGCTGGAGGTCGAGTCGTACGAGGTCGCACTCGACCTGACCGAGGGAGAGGAGCGCTTCGAGAGCGTCACCACAGTCCGTTTCACCAGCGCCCGGCCGGGCGCGTCCACCTTCATCGACCTGCACGGCGCCCACGTGCGCAAGGTGACGCTCAACGGCGAGGACCTCGACGTGTCCGCCTACGACGAGGAGAAGGGCCGTTTCCCGCTCCCGTCGCTGGCCGCGGCCAACGAGCTGCGCGTGGACGCCGACTGCAGCTACATGCGCACCGGCGAGGGCCTGCACCGCTTCGTCGACCCGGTGGACAAGAAGGTCTACCTGCACAGCCAGTTCGAGACGGCCGACGCGCACCGCATGTACGCCTGTTTCGACCAGCCCGACCTCAAGGCCACCTTCCAGCTCGCCGTGCTGGCCCCGGCCGACTGGGAGGTCGTCTCCAACGCCGCCGCCTCGGCGGTCGAGGAGCTGCCGGAGCAGGGCGGCAGGCACGGGGCGGTGGCCCCGGCCAGGCGGTGGGAGTTCCCGCCCACGGCGGTCATGTCGACGTACATCACCGCGCTGGTGGCGGGGCCGTACCACAAGGTGACCTCGGAGCACGACGGCATCCCGCTGGGGATCTACTGCCGGGCCTCGCTGGCCGAGCACCTCGACGCCGGCAACATCCTCGAGGTCACCCGGCAGGGCTTCGACTTCTTCCACAAGGTGTTCGGGGTCCGCTACCCGTTCGGGAAGTACGACCAGTGCTTCGTGCCCGAGTTCAACGCCGGGGCCATGGAGAACGCGGGCTGCGTGACGTTCCTGGAGGACTACGTCTTCCGCTCCCGGGTCACCGACGCGGTGGTCGAGCGGCGCGCCGAGACGATCCTGCACGAGATGGCGCACATGTGGTTCGGCGACCTGGTCACCATGCGCTGGTGGGACGACCTGTGGCTGAACGAGTCGTTCGCCACCTACATGTCCGTCCTGGCCCAGGCCGAGGCCACCAGGTGGGGCAAGGGCGCGTGGACCACGTTCGCGAACGTGGAGAAGGCCTGGGCCTACCGCCAGGACCAGCTCCCCTCGACCCACCCCATCGCCGCGGACATCCCGGACATGCAGGCGGTCGAGGTCAACTTCGACGGCATCACGTACGCCAAGGGCGCCTCGGTGCTCAAGCAGCTCGTGGCCTACGTCGGCCTGGACAACTTCCTGGCCGGCGTACGCGACTACTTCGCCGAGCACGCCTGGGGCAACACCGAGCTGAAGGACCTGCTCAACGCCCTGGAGCGGACCTCGGGCCGTGACCTTTCGTCCTGGTCGAAGGAGTGGCTGGAGACGTCCTGGGTCAACACGCTGCGCCCGGAGTTCGAGGTGTCCGACGGGCGGTTCACCAGCTTCGAGATGCTGCAGGAGGCGCCCGCGGAGCACCCGACGCTGCGTTCGCACCGGGTCGCGGTCGGCCTCTACTCGCTGGTGGACGGCGAGCTGAAGCGGACCAAGCGGGTCGAGCTGGACGTGGTCGGCCCCCGTACGAGCGTGGCCCAGCTGGTCGGCGAGGAGCAGCCGGACCTGGTGCTGCTCAACGACGACGACCTCACCTACGCCAAGATCCGCCTCGACGACCGCTCGATGCGGACGCTGGTCGACGGCGGCATCGCGGCGTTCACCGAGTCGCTGCCGCGCGCCCTGTGCTGGTCGGCGGCCTGGGACATGACCCGTGACGGCGAGATGGCCACGCGTGACTACGTCAGGCTGGTCGTCTCGGGCGCCGGCACGCTCAAGGACATCACGGTCCTGCAGGCGGTGCTGCGCCAGGCGCGCATGGCCGTCCAGCAGTACGCCGACCCGGCCTGGCAGGCCGAGGGCCTGGCGCTGCTGTCCGCGGAGCTGCGCAAGCAGCTCGGCCAGGCCGCGGGGGGCTCCGACCACCAGCTCGCGTTCCTGCAGGCGTTCGCGCCGGTGGCCACCTCCGACGCGGACCTCGACCTGCTGCAGCGCATCCTCGACGGCTCCGAGGTGCCCGAGGGCCTGAGCGTGGACGCCGACCTGCGCTGGTCGCTCGTGCACGCGCTGGTCGCCGGCGACCGGCTGGGCGAGGCCGACATCGACGCCGAGCTCGAGCGGGACCCTACTGCCACGGGTGAGCGGTCGGCGGCGCAGTGCCGGGCCGCGATCCCGACGGCCGAGGCCAAGGCCGCTGCCTGGGAGCGGGTCGTGGGCGGCAAGCTGGCCAACCACATCGCGCGTACGACGATCTCCGGGTTCCAGGAGCCGCACCACACCGAACTGCTGGCGCCGTACCGGGAGAAGTACTTCGCCGAGGTGGGGCGGATCTACCGGGAGTGGACGTTCGACCAGGCGTCGACGTTCGCGGTGGGGTGCTTCCCCGCGCTGCTCATCGAGCCGGAGACGGTGCGGGCCGCGCAGGACTACCTGGAGGCCGAGCAGCCGCCGCAGGCGCTGCGGCGGCTGATCCTGGAGGGCGCCGACGGCGTCAGCCGGGCGCTGCGCAACCGGGAGAAGGACGCCGCGTCCGCCTGACGCGCCGTTTCACGGAGGACCCCTGCCACCGGCGGGGGTCCTTTCGTGTGTCCGAGGGTTGACAGGCACGCGCACCAAGGGGGATATTTCGGGACTAACTTTACTTCTGAAGAAAGTCCCTCATCGCATGGTAAGCACCGATCGCGGAGACCTCACCCGGACGGCGATCCTCGCCCTGCTGGGCACGGTCGGGCCGCTCAGCCGCAGCGAGATCGCGCGCCGGCTCGACCTCAGCCCGGCCACCGTCACGCAGCTCACGCGGGAGCTCATGGGGCACGGGATGCTCGAGGAGCTCGACCTGACGCCGTCGCGCGGCGGGCGGCCCGCCATGCGGCTGGGGCTGGTCGGGAGCGCGGGGCGGGCGCTGGGCGTCAAGGTGACCGCCGAGCACCTGGTTCTCGTCGACGTGCGGCTCGACGGGGAGGTGCTCGGCTCGTGGGAGCGGCCCTTCGACCCGTCCGCGCCCGACGCGCTCGACTCGCTGGCGGGGGCGATCTCGTCCGTGGTGGCGGAGAGCTCGGCCGATGAGCGGACGCCGCCGCTGCTCGGGATCGGGGTCGGGGTGCCGGGCAGCGTGGACGACCAGGCGGCCGGGACGGTGAACGCCCCCACGCTCGGGTGGCGGGCCATGGCGGTGGGCGACTGGCTGCGGCGCCGGCTCGAACTGCCGGTGCTCGTGGAGAACGACGTGAACGCGCTGGCGGCGGCCGAGCGGCTGTACGGGCGGGGGCGTACGCACCGGGACTTCCTCGTGGTGACGATCGGGCGCGGCGTGGGCGCGGCGATCGTGGCGGACGGGCGGGTGTACCGGGGGGCGCGCGGAGGCGCGGGCGAGTTCGGCCACCTGCCGGTGGACCCCGGCGGGCCGGTGTGCGGATGCGGGGCCCGGGGCTGCCTGGAGGCGTACGTCGGCGCCGCCGGCCTGCTCGCCGCGGCCCGGGCCAAGAACGTCCATCTCGATCTGCCGGCGCTCGGCCGGGCCGCCGCCGGGGGCGACGCGGGGGCGCGGGAGGTGTTCGCCGAGGCCGGGGCCATCCTGGGGCGGGCCACCGCCGGGCTCATCAACGTCGTCGACCCCGAGGTCGTGGTGGTGCTCGGCGAGGGGACGGCGGACTGGCCGCTCTGGCGGGCGAGCTTCGACGCGGCGCTCAGGGCGCAGCTCTACCCGGGCCGGCGCGACATCTCCGTCGAGGTGGAGAGCTGGGACGACACGAGCTGGGCCCAGGGCGCGGCGGCCCTGGTGCTGGCCACCCCGTTCGACGCGGCGGGGGCGGCGGGCGAGCAGGGCCGCCTGGTGCGGGCCCGCCTGATCGGGGCGACGCCGTGACCCCCATCCAGGGCCCGCCCAGGAAGGGCTGGCGGTACGGGGTCACCGTCGCCGTGTTCCTGCTCCCCAGCCTCGTCCCCCTGACCCTCTACACGCTCATCCCGATGCTGGGCTCGTTATGGACGAGCCTGCACGAGTGGGACCTCATCACCGACATGCGCTGGGTCGGCCTGGACAACTACGCCGAGCTGATCGGTGACCCCGAGACCCGGGCGGCCTTCCTGCACACGCTCTCCTTCATCGCCGGCTATCTGCCGCTCGTCTACGTCGGCGGGCTGGGCCTGGCCGTGCTGCTGAACCGGGCGATGCGGGGCCGGAGCCTGCTGCGCGGCATCTACTTCCTGCCGGTGATCACGAGCTGGGTGGTCGTCGCGCTGATGTGGAAGTGGCTGCTCAACCCCGCCAGCGGCGTCGTGAACTGGGCGCTCGGCCTGCTCGGGATCAGCGGCCCCGGCTGGTGGACCGACCCGGACTGGGCGATGCCGTCGATCATCCTGGCCTCGGCCTGGAAGGACCTGGGCTTCGTGATGATCATCCTGCTGGCCGGGCTGCAGGCGATCCCCCGCGAGTACCAGGAGGCCGCCATGGTGGACGGCGCGTCGGCCTGGCGCAGGTTCCGGCACATCACGCTGCCGCTGCTGTCGCCTTCGACGTTCTTCGTGGTCGTGATCTCGCTGATCAACGGCTTCCAGGTCTTCGACCAGGTCAAGATCATGACCGGCGGGGGTCCCGGGGGCGCGACGCAGGTGGTGGTGTCGCAGATCTACGACCTGACCTTCAGGTACGGCAGGGCGGGTGCGGCCTCGGCGCTGTCCTGGCTGCTGTTCGCCGTGGTGCTGCTGGTGACCGTCGTGCAGATCCGGGGTCAGAGGCGGTGGGTGACGTATGGGTAAGTTCCTGCGCCATGCGCTGGTCGGGCTGGGTGCGCTGGTGATGTTGTTCCCGTTCGCGTGGGCGGTGATCACCTCCGTCACGCCCGGTGACGCGGTGCTGGCCGTGCCGCCCGACTTCACGCCCGAGGGCGCGAGCCTCGACGCCTACGGCAAGCTGCTGGAGACGTTGCCATTCTGGCGCATCGTGCTCAACAGCGCCTGGATCGGCGCCGCCTCCACCGCGCTGCAGCTCGTCACGAGCGCGATGGCGGCCTACGCGTTCGCCCGGCTGCCGTTCCCGGGCAGGGGCGCGCTGTTCGCGGTCTATCTCGCGACGCTGATGATGCCGCTGCCGGTGCTGGTCGTGCCGCTGTTCATCGAGATGCGCACGTTCAACCTGGTCGACACGTATTTCGCGCTGCTCGCGCCGACGATCGCCTCGGCGTTCGGGGTGTTCCTGCTGCGGCAGGCGGTCAACCAGGTGCCGCGGGAGTTCGACGAGGCGGCGGTGCTGGACGGGGCCGGACATTTCAGGATCTTTCTGTACGTGGTGCTGCCGCTGATCCGCCCGGCGCTGGCCACGTTCGCCATCTTCGGCTTCATGGCCAGCTGGAACAGCTACCTCTGGCCGCTGATCATCATCAAGTCACCCGAGTTCATGACCCTCCCCCTGGGCCTGGCCACGCTGCACGGCCAGTTCACCACCGAGTGGGACGTGGTCATGGCGGGCTCGGTGGTCAGCGTCGTACCGATCCTCATCCTCTACGTCTTCGCGCAGAAGCATGTCATCGCCAGCGTCGCGCAGAGCGGGCTCAAGTAAAGGAATCCCCCCATGTCCAGACATTTCCTCATCGTCGCGGCGGCCACGGCGCTGCTCGCCTCCGCCTGCTCCCAGGGCTCGGCCACGAAGGCCACGACCGGCGCGGACGGCAGGGTGACCCTGCGGTACTTCACCTTCTCGGCGGCCCCCGACCACGTCAAAGACCTGGACAAGATCGAGAAGGCCTTCGAGAAGGAGAACCCGAAGGTGGACGTCGTCGTCGAGACCGCGCCCTTCGACCAGTACTTCACCAAGCTCCAGACCAGCATCGCGGGCGGCACCGCGCCGGACACCTTCGAGCTCAACTACGAGAACTTCGTCACCTACGCCAGTGCCGGCTCCCTGCTCGACCTCGGCGGCGTGGCGGGCGACGGCGACACCTCGGTCTACGCCCAGGAGTCGCTCAACGCGTTCAAGCGCGACGGCAAGCAGTACGCCCTGCCCGCGTCGTTCTCGACGGTCGTGCTCTTCTACAACAAGGACCTGTTCGAGAAGGCCGGGGTCGCCCCGCCGACGGCGGACTGGACGTGGGCCGACGAGCAGGCCGCGGCCGCGAAGCTGACGGACCGGAAGAAGGGCGTGTACGGCGACTTCCAGCCGGTGCAGTTCTTCGAGTTCTACAAGACGCTCAAGCAGGCGGGCGGCGAGTTCCTGTCGGCCGACGGGAAGAAGGCGGCCTTCGACAGCCCGCAGGGCGTCAAGGCGGCGCAGTGGCTGGTCTCCAAGGTGGGGAAGACCATGCCGACCGAGGCGGAGATCGGCGGCACCGCCGACTACGACACGAACCTCTTCAAGTCCGGCAAGCTCGCCATGTGGCACAACGGCATCTGGCAGTTCGCGGGGCTGAAGGACGTGCCGTTCGCGTGGGACGTGGTCGTCGAGCCCGGTGACGCCGCCAAGGCCAGCGCGGTCTTCCACAACGCGGTCGCCGCCTCCGCCACCACGAAGCACACCAAGGAGGCGTGGGCGTGGGCCCGCTTCCTGTCCTCGTCGGACACCGCGGCCACCACGCGCGTCGAGTCCTCCTGGGAGCTGCCGCCGGTCGCCGACCAGCAGGTGCTCGCCGGCTACCTCAAGGACCCGAAGCCGGCCAACCGGCAGGCCGTGTTCGACTCGCTCAAGTCCATCGCGCTGCCGCCGGTCATCAAGCGGCAGCAGGAGATGCAGGACGCGGTGACCAAGCAGCTCGGCGAGGCCGCGGCCGGGCGCAAGCCGGTGGCGGACGCGCTCAAGGCCGCCGCCGCCGACGTGAACGCCCTGCTCGGCTGATCATTAGGAGAGTTCTCGTTGTCCCTCGTCGCGCACAGCCTCGACGTGATCAAGAGGTTGCAGTCCCCCACCGGGGCCTATCCGGCCTCGCCCACCTTCTCCGCCTACCGCGGCTACTCGTGGCTGCGGGACGGGGCCTTCATCGCCGAGGGGGTGAGCAGGCACGGCGACGTGGCCGGGGCGGACGCCTTCCACGCCTGGTGCGCCCGCACGGTCGGCGACCGGGCGGGCCAGGTGGACGCGCTGGTCTCGCGGGCCGCCCGGGGCGAGGCCGTACCGGTCGCGGAGATGTTGCCGACCCGCTTCACCCTCGACGGGGTGGACGGGGACGACGACTGGTGGGACTTCCAGCTCGACGGGTACGGGACGTGGCTCTGGGCGCTGCGCGAGCACGCCGCGCGGCACGGCAGGGCGGTCCCCGGGGTCGAGAAGGGGGTCAGGGCGACCGTCCGGTACCTGACGGCGTTCTGGCACCTGCCCTGCTACGACTGGTGGGAGGAGCACGTCGAGCAGCGGCACGTGGCCACGCTCGGCGCGATCCACGCGGGCCTGCGGGCCGCCGCCGCGCTCGGCGTGCTGAGCGCGGCGGAGGAGGCGTCGGCCGCCGAGGCGGTCGAGGGCATCGCGGCGCTGGTGGAGCGGGACGGCCTCACCCGGGACGGGTCCGGCCCGCCGCGGCTGCGGAAGTGGCTCGGCGGCGACGCCGTGGACGCGAGCCTGCTCGCGTGCGTGGAGCCGTTCGGCCTCTACCCGGCCACGCACCCCGTCGGGGCGGCCACGGTCGCCGAGGTGGAGCGCGTGCTCGCCCGGGACGGCGGGGTGTACCGCTACCTCGCCGACACCTTCTACGGCGGGGGCCGGTGGGTGCTGCTGGCCGGTTTCCTCGGCTGGAACCACGCCCGGGCGGGACGCCCCGCCGAGGCCCGGCGCTACCTGGACTGGATGGCCGCCCAGGCCACCCCCGGCGGTGACCTGCCCGAGCAGGTGTCCGACCTGCTGCTGGCGCCCGGGCGGCGGCAGGAGTGGCTCGACCGCTGGGGGCCCGTGGCCACGCCGCTGCTGTGGTCGCACGGCATGTACCTGATCCTCGCCGACGAATTGGGAGTACACGCATGATCCGGCATCGGCCGCACGGCTCCGGGCACCCGTACGCCGAGACCGAGGACCAGCGCGTCCCGGCCAGACCCGTGGACGGGGAGCCGGTGGAGCTGCGGGTGCGGGCCTCGGCGAACGTGACCGCCGTGGTGTGCGAATGGGCCGCCGACGGCGCGCCGCCGATCGAGCTCCCTCTGACCAGGAGCGACGGCGGTACGCGGGCCGGCGCGGGCCCAGGTGCGGGCGTCGACGGCGGCCATCTCACCGCCGCCCAGGCCAGGGCCACGCGGGCCGCCGCCGGGTCGTGGGCCGTGCGGACGCCCGCGCTGCGGGCCGGGCACCGCTACGCCTACCGCTTCCGCGCCACGGCCGCCGGCGGCGGGACCCGTACCGGCAGGTGGTTCGAGGTGTCGGCGGCGAGCTGGTCGGACGACGGCGGGAAGCTCGACGTCACCGGCGCCGACCGGATCGTCCCGGGGAGTGTGCGGTGGCTGTCGGACGGCGACGGGCCGCTGCGGGTGCGCTTCGAGCTGGAGCTGGGGCCGGAGGAGCACGTCGTGGGGTTCGGCGAGCGGTTCGACGCCGTGGACCAGCGCGGACGCGAGCTCGACGCGGTCGTCTTCGAGCAGTACAAGGCGCAGGGGCGGCACGGCCGCACCTACCTGCCGATGCCGTTCGCGATGGTCGTGGGCGGGCCCGCGAGCTGGGGCTGGCACGTGCGGACCTCGCGGCGCACCTGGTACGACGTGGGAGCCTCGACGACCGGCCGGGTGCGGGTGGAGGCCGAGGTGGGCCGGGACGGCGAGCTGGGCGTGCGCTTCCACGACGGCGCCGCGCCCGCCGACGTCCTGCGCGGCTTCCTCGACGACGTCGGGCGGCCCTCGGAGCTGCCGCCGTGGGTGTTCCGGCTCTGGGCCAGCGGCAACGAGTGGAACACGCAGGAGCGGGTGCTGGCCGAGATGGACCGCCACCGCGAGCACGGCATCCCCGTCGGCGCGCTGGTCATCGAGGCGTGGAGCGACGAGAGCACGTTCACGGCGTTCAGGGGGGCCGAGTACGAGCCCTCCCAGGAGGCGCACCGCCTGGCCGACTACACCTTCCCGCCCGACGGGCCCTGGCCCGACCCCAAGGGCATGGTGGACGAGCTGCACCGCAGGGACATCAAGGTGCTGCTCTGGCAGATCCCGCTGCAGAAGACGCGCCCCCACCCGCGGCACCAGGCCGCCGTGGACGCCGGGCAGCTCGTCGGGCGCGGGTACGGCGTGCGCGAGCCCGACGGCCGCCCCTACCGCAACCGGGGCTGGTGGTTCCCGCTCGCGCTCATGCCCGACCTGTCCTCCCAGGAGGTACGCGACTGGTGGACGGCCAAGCGCCGCTACCTGGTCGAGGAGGTGGGCGTCGACGGCTTCAAGACGGACGGCGGCGAGCACGCCTGGGGCCACGACCTGCGCTACGCCGACGGGCGCGACGGCGCGGCGGGCAACGGGCTGTTCCCCGTCCACTACGCGCGTGCCTTCGGCGACCTGCTGCGGTCGTGCGGCAAGGCGCCGGTGACGTTCAGCCGGGCCGGGTTCGCCGGGTCGCAGCCGCACGGCGCGTTCTGGGCCGGGGACGAGGACTCCACGTGGGAGGCGTTCAGGTCGTCTATCAGAGCTGGGATCACGGCCTCCGCCTGCGGGATCGTCTACTGGGGCTGGGACCTGGCCGGCTTCTCCGGCGAGGTGCCGGAGGCGGAGCTGTACCTGCGGGCGGCGGGGGCGGCGGCGTTCATGCCGATCATGCAGTACCACTCGGAGTTCAACCACCACCGCGCGCCCCTCAGGGATCGCACGCCGTGGAACATCGCCGCCCGGACCGGGGACGAGCGGGTGATCCCGGTGTTCCGGCGGCTGGCCGAGCTGCGCGAGCGGCTGGTGCCGTACCTGGTGGAGCAGGCCCGTACGGCGGTCGGCGGCGGCGCGCCGCTCATGCGCGGCCTGTTCTTCGACCACCCGCGCGACCCGCGGGTCTGGCGTCACCCCCTGCAGTACAAGCTCGGGGACGCGCTCCTCGTGGCCCCCGTGACCGAACCGGGCATTTCGGAAATTTCGGTCTACCTTCCGGACGGCGACTGGGTCGACGTCTGGACCGGGCGCGACCTGGCGGGCGGCCGGGAGGTGACAATGCCCGCCGCCCTCGATCACCCGCCCGTCACCTGCGCGAAGGAGCACTGGACACGCCTCGCGGGAGTGTTCACCGACTTGCCAAAAGCACGCCGGACACGATGTTAGCCTCGGTACCGTGCTAGGGGCCGGGACCACTCTCAATGATCGCTACGTGCTCGCCGACCGCCTCGGCGGCGGTGGCATGGGCGAGGTGTGGCGTGCCGACGACACGGTTCTCGGGCGCGCGGTGGCGGTCAAGGTGCTCATGCCCGCGTTGTCGGAAAGCCCGGCGTTCATCCAGCGCTTCCAGAACGAGGCCCGCGCCATGGCCACGCTCCGGCACCCCGGCGTGGTCGATGTCTACGACTACGGCATCTGCGAGGTCGAGGGCCGCCAGGTCAGCTTCCTGGTGATGGAATACGTGCGTGGCGAGTCGCTCGACCGCGTCCTGCGGCGCGGCCCGCTCGGCGCCGAGGCCACCATGCGGCTGATCGCGGAGGTCGGCGACGCGCTGGCCGCCGCGCACGCGCAGGGCATCGTCCACCGCGACGTCAAGCCCGCCAACCTCATGATCAGGACCGACGGCGGCGTGGTGCTCACCGACTTCGGCATCGCCCACTCGGCCTCGGCCGGCCATCTGACGGCCACGGGAACGATGCTCTGCTCGGCCGGCTACTGCGCCCCCGAGCTGGCCACGGCCAGCGACGTGACGCCCTCGGTCGACGTCTACGCCCTGGGCGTGGTGGCGTACGAGTGCCTGACGGGAGAGCTCCCGTTCCAGGGCGACACACCCGTACAGATCATCTTCAAGCACCTCAACGCCCCCATCCCGCAGCTGCCTCACGACGTGCCTCCCGGGCCGCGCCAGGTGGTGGCGCGGGCGCTGGAGAAGACGCCCGACCGGCGCTGGCCGTCGGCCGCCGTGATGGCGGAGGCCGCGCGCAAGGCGATGGACGCCCCAGACCGGCCGCTCGACCGGCCGCTCGTGCCGCGCCGCCACCGCACGCTGCGGGCGGTGCTGACCGCGGCCGTCGCGGTGGTCGTCTCGGGGGTGGTGGCGGGGTCCGTCTGGCTGCGCCCGGCCGGCCCGGCGACCACCGTCGACGAGGTATCGCCCACCGTGGACGCCACCTCGGTCACCGCCACCCCGCCCACGCCGAGCACCAGGAGGCCGTCCACGCCTCCGGCCAGGCGCGCGCCGACCCCCAAGCCGACGGCGACCGGCAGCGTGACGCACGTGCCGAGCCCCAGCGCCTCGGTCTCCGCCACCCCGACCGTGACGCCCACCCCCTCGCCGACCACCTCGGAGCCCGAGCCCACGGCGGAGCCGACCACGGCCGGTCCGGAGGAGCCCCCGACCGCCGATCCCACGATCAGCCACTCTTCCGGCGAGATCCAGTGCATCCGCTCCCCGTGCCCGGGATGACGGTCTTTTGCGTGTCCTCAGCCGCTCGCCGATCGTGAGAGAGTCGTCGGGTGGACTCGACTCGTGACCTGCTCGTCGCCCTGGCCCGCCGCTATGCCTTCGCCGATCTCGGCGCGCTCGCGCCGGCTGCGGAGATCGCCGAGGTCTGCGAGTTCGGTCACCGGTTGCTCTCGCTCGACGCCGAGGACTTCGCGGCCGAGGCGAAGGGCGTCCCGGCCGACCTGCGGCGGCGCGCCCGGGCCTGTCACATGCCGCAGACGCCGCGCGAGCAGCCGCGTGGGGCGCTGGAGTCGCTGCGGCCCGCGTACGGCCTGCTGCTCGAGGTGATCGCCGCACGGTGGCACCGGCGCGAGCTGAGCCCGATGATCGCCGCGGTCCACATCGCCAGCGAATACCTGCCGCTGCTGGCCTTCGAGCCCCAGCTCGGCCACGCCGGCGACCCGGCCCGCTGGCCCGAGGGGCTGAGCGCGCCGGGGAGCCGTTTCGGCGTGATCGGCGACCGGGAGTGCGACCACACCAAGTCCGAGCAGTCCGCCACCAACCGGACGCTGCGGGTGTCCCTGGAGCCGGGCGAGGGCTGGCGCGCGTACTTCGACCGGCAGCACAGCCAGGTCGCCGGCGCGCTCGCCGTCTGCGTCGCCACCTGCCGCAACCCGTGCACGGCCATGGACTGGATCGCGCCCGAGCCGCGCGCCGACCTGCATGTCCGGGCCCGCACGGCGCTCACCTTCGCCGACACTCCCCTCGTCCGGCTGCGGCACGCGGCCCCGGTGGGGCACGGGTTCGGGGTGCCGTCGCCCGAGGAGGTGCTCGACGCGTGGGAGCGCAGCCGCGCCGCCCTCGACAAGAACCCCGTCGGGGCCGCGGCCATGCAGGACGACGGGTTCCCGCTGCCCGGACTGCCCTCGCTGTTCTCGGCCGTCGCGGCCGCGCCCATCGAGCCCGCGACGCTGCTGCGCGGGGTCAGCGAGCACATCGTCGGCCTGCTCCAACGCCTCTAGCGGCGGGCGGTGGCCTGCTCCCCCAGGGCGCCGATGCCATAGAGGAGGCCGCCCACCAGATCGCCCACGCTGAACGCCGTCGCCATCGACATCGCCGTGAGCCGGCAGGAGCCGTCCGTCAGCCGCCTGCGGGCGTTCTCGCCCGTCACGATCTCCAGCGCGCGGCCCTTCAGGTCGACGAGGAGCACCACGGCGTCGCCGGCCTCCTCGCCCAGGGCCGCGTGCAGGCGTTCGGCGAAGTGGCGGCGCGAGCCCACCGGATCCCCCAGGAACACCCCGAACCGCAGCCCGCTGCGCCGCTCGGCGGTGTGCAGGGCGCGCCTGACGTCGTCGGCCTGTGCGGCCGTCAGTCCTCGCATCGTCACATCACCATCCCGCGGAAGCCCCGCCGAGGTGTCCGCCGGGCTCGGCCGTCTCGGCGGCGGCCACCCAGTCGTGCTCCGGGACGTCCGCCCAGTGCGCCACCCGGTCGGCCAGCACCAGGTCCGACGTGCTCACGCCACGCTCGCTCCTGGACGGGCCGCCCAGCCACACCGGGCCGGACTCCACCCGGCGCTGCGCGCTGCGCCCAGGCAGCAGGACCAGCAGGCTGATCACGATGAACAGCCCGAACGACACCCCGATGAGAAAGAGCAGAATCTCGCCTGCGCTGTGCACACCTTGAACGTAATCCCGATGTGAGCAGCGGGCCAGACCCCACCTGGGAGTGTCCACCAGGTAAGATCTTTTTTGAGACGACATCTCTAGAGAAGAACGTAGAACATACCCCGAAAACATGCGTGGAACACGATGAGCTGGGCCATAAAACTATGGACAGGGCAACACTAGGAATCGTTCCGATCTCCGAGCTACGGTGAGTTACGTGGACTCCGACATCCAGCGTGAAGACGGTCACAATGCGTCACCAATCTGGGTGAACGACCGGCCAGAGAGCGAGCAGACCGCTGCCGCGAAGCCTTCGGCGCCCACCTCCACGTACGCGCCCGTCGAGCGCGCGTCCGTGCGTAGCCTGCTGCAACAACCGCAGTTCCACCGCCTGCGCAACCGCGTGCTGGTGGGGATCGGCGTCGCGGTGGTGGTGGGCTTCCTCGTGAGCGACTGGCGGCTGGGCGTGACCGCGGGTGTGATCGCGGCCGTCGCCGAGGCGGTCTACCGCTCGCGATCCCATTCGTCCGTGCCCGCCTGGCGGCGCACATCCGTGGCGGAGCGCCGCACCGAGGCGCAGCTGCGCAAGCTCGAACGCAGCGGCTATCGCACGCTCCACGCCAGGGCGATCCCCAACAGCGAGGCCCAGATCGACCATCTCGTGGTGGGCCCGACCGGCGTGTACGCGGTCGACTCCGAGAAGTGGGACAAGCGGCTCCCGGTGCGGGTGCAGATGGGCAAGAAGCTCTTCCACGGCCCCTTCGACAAGAAGGCCCGCCTCACCGAGGCGAAGTGGGAGGCGTCACAGGCCAGCGAGCTGATCACCCAGTCGTTCGGCCGCGAGGTCTCGGTCGTGCCCTCGCTCGCCATCTACGGCCCGCCGGTGCCGTGGAAGATCATGACCATCCGCGGCGTGGACGTCTACCAGGGCGACCGCGCACGCAAGTGGATCACCAAGCGGGAGCGGGCCCTGACCGACGGCGAGATCGACCGGATCTTCGACATCGCCGCCCAGGTCCTGCCCGCCCGCTACGGCGAAGACTAGGCCCCGGCCCGGGCATACCCGTTCGATATGGCGGGGTCCGGGCCGACGGTCATTCCCCAGCCCCGCCGGGCTCGTCCCCGCGGGGCTTCTCCACGCCTGAGGCCACGCCTGAGGCCACGTCTGAGGCCACGCCTGAGGCCAGGCGCGCGCCGAAGTCGTCCAGGGCCATGGCCAGGTCCGCGCTCGGCGGGAGCGTCTGCGGCAGGCGCGAGTACACCGCGGTGCCGAACCCGGCGACGCGGACGATGTGGTCGATGAGCGCCTCCCTGTCGCGCGGCCACGGGAACGACGGCTGGGCGATCAGCAGCGAGACGCAGCCGTGCACGGCCGACCACATGCCCAGCGCGAGCTCCTCGGGGTCGCCCTCCAGCACCCGTGTCTCCACGCAGGCCGAGACCGCGGCGACCATGTGACGGAAGCACTCGGCGGCGGCCGGCGGCACGCCCGGCCCGGCAGTGGCCCGCATCATCAGCACCCGGTACTGCACCGGATGCTCCAGGGCGAAGCGGGCGTAGGCGCGCCCGCACCTGCCCAGGGCCAGGAACGGGTCGCCGCCCAGGTTCTCCCTGAACATCCGGCCGAACTCGCCCCAGACCCGCATGCAGACCGCCTCGACCAGCGCCTCCTTGTCGGCGAAGTGCAGGTACACGGAGGGCGTGGAGACGCCGGCCCGCAGGGCGACCGCGCGTAGCGTGAGCGCGTCCTCGCTGCCGGACTCGGCCAGCAGGTCCTCGGCGGCCCGCAGGATCTCCTCGCGCAGCAGCGCTCCCTCTCCGCGCCTGGCGCGTACGCGTCTGGTGGTCATGGGTCTCAGGTTGACGCCGTCAGGTTAACGATGTCAATCTGAGACCCTGGGGAAGGGATTTACTGAAAAATGGGGAATTTTAGCGAAGCGACCGCCTTGACCGATCGCGGCGAAGGCGAGTTCGGGGCCGTGCTGGACGCCCAGTGGAGCGTCGGCAACCGGCTGCACGGCGGCTACCTGCTGGCCGTGCTCGCCAGGGCCGCCTGTGAGAGCCCGGCGGGCGCGGGCCACCCGCACGTGACGGCCGTCAGCGGCTCCTTCATCGAGCCGCCCGAGCCCGGCGAGGCCGTGGCCCGGGTGGAGACGCTGCGGGTCGGCAGGAGCGTGGCCCAGGTCAGGGCCGCGCTGGTGCAGGAGGGCCGCATCCGCGTCGAGTCGCACATCACGCTCGGCCTGCTGGACGACACCGGCCCCTGGTGGTCCTCGCAAGAGCCGGTCGAGCTGCCGCCCGAGGAGAACTGCTTCCTCGCTCCCACCAACCCGCCGGGCACGGACCTCACGGTGCCGCTGATGGCCGTGGTCGAGGAGCGCATCGTCCCCGAGCACCTGTCCTTCGCGTTCGGCGCCCCCACCCGGGCCGGCGTCATCGCGAGCTGGCAGCGGCTGGCGGACGGCTCCGACTGGGACCCGCTGAGCCTGCTGGTGGCGCTCGACCCGGTGCCGCCGGTGTCGTTCGACCTGGGCCTGTCCGGGTGGGTGCCGACGATCCAGCTCTCGGCGTACATCCGCAGGCTGCCCGCTCCCGGCCCGATCAGGGTGCGGCTGGCGGCCACGGACGTCGGCGGCGACCGGATGGACGAGGTGGCCCACGTCTGGGACGACAAGGGCCGCCTGGTGGCCCAGGCGACCCAGCTCGCCGCCGTACGGCTGCCGTCCTAGCGGTAGATCTCCGGGACCGAGGCGCACCACGGGAAGATCTCGCTCCGGCTGGAACGGGTGACGTCGCCGCACAGGCCGACCTGGGTCGGCCGCTCGGCCCCCTTGGCGTGCAGGATCAGCACGGCCTTGTCCAGGGGATACTGCCGGGGCGAGTCCGCGCCGAAGTCGAGCGCGCCCGTGGCGCCCTCGATGGCGTGCCCGCTCTGGTCGGGCGTGTAGAGCGTGCCGAGCTGGCGCCAGACGGTGTACGAGTTCACCGGCACGCGGTGCCGCTCCCTGCCGAGCCGCCGGATGGCGGTGATCATCGTCTCCGTGGCGTCGTAGGCCAGGGCGGCGTGCCCGTCCAGCGTCCGCCCCGGCCCCGGCTCCTCGCACTCGAAGGGGAACGTGGCGAACAGGGCCGCGTAGAAGTCGTGCCGCTGCGGCTCGCCGCACTTGTTCGGGGCGGCGGCGAACGACTCGTAGTAGTAGCCCACGCCGCTGACGGCCGACCTGACGCGCACGTCCGCGGCGTACCTGGTGACGTCGTCACCGCCGAGGATGGTCGGCGGCGCGTCCGCGCACTTGTCTGCCACCCCCTTCACGAACTCGGCAAAGTCGGGAATCCCGCGCCCGGCGAAGTACACCAGCCCGTCGAACCCGCACGCCGACACCCCCGCGTTTCTGGGGTCCCCCGCGTAGGGGTCGTCGCTGCGGTCGTCGGGGCCCGGCTTGGCCCCTCCGACGGGCGTGAACCTGAGCCCCTCCACCGCGAACCCGCGCTCCTCCATCCGGGCGACGACCCGGGCCTTGAGGTTGGAGGCGTAGTAGTCGGTCACGTCGTGCGAGTAGTAGACCCGGGCCCGCCGCTTCACCTCGCCCTTCTTGACCAGCGAGTCGGCGAAGGCGGCCGCCATCCACGCCTGGCGGGAGTTCTGCGGGGCGACCTGGAAGTAGAACGGCGACTCGTTCACGAGGCGGTCGGCCGACAGCGTCGAGGCCACCATGGGCAGCCCGGCCTTGCCCAGCTCCTGGATGGCCGCGACGGTCTCCTGGCGGCTCTGGTCCAGGCCCACCACACCCACGATGGGCGCCTCCTCGTCGCGGTAGCGCAGCAGCAGCCGGGCGATGCTCGAGCCGTGCTCCATCCTGCCGCCCGCGTTCGCCAGGAGGATACGGACCAGCGGCTCGCTGGCGCCGGCGGAGTTGTTCTGCCGCCTCTGCGCGATGGCCACGCCCGCCAGGCCCTCGCGGGCGGCGGCCAGCGTGTCCCGGTCCGTGGAGGTGAGCGCCGCGAGGTAGGCGATCGTCACGTACGGCCGGTCGCCGCCCTCGTGCAGCTTCGCGGCCCGCTCGTTCTCCTCCTGGAGCACGGCCTGGACCTGCCGCATCTCGGTGTTGCCCGGCGAGAACAGGTAGTCGGGCTCGGCCACGCCCACGCACTCGGTGCCGGCCAGCTGCCTGCCGCTCTCCGTCCACGGCGTCCACAGGCCGGTCGCGCAGGCGTTGCGGTGCCAGGCGGCGGTCTGGCCCGCGTACGCGCCGACCATGCCCGCCAGGGCCATCCAGAACAGCGCGATGGCCGTCCGGGACGACCACCACGGGGCAATGCGGGCGGGCGGCACCCAGGCGGGGTCGGCGACGTCGTACCTGGTGAGGTCGGCGGGCACGGCCGGGGCCGAGATGGTGAGCGGCGTGTCCAGCACCCGCCGCCACGTGTCGCGGTCCTCGGCCGTGACCAGCTCACGGCGCCAGCGGATGAGCCGCCACACCGAATCCTCGTCGTCCTCCAGGAGCACGGCGTCCGGCGTGTAGGAGACCACCACGACCGGATCGAACCTGTCGAGGTCCGCGCGCCGCTCCTCGATGAGCTTGACGAGCGCCTCGCCGTGCTCGTTGAGCAGCAGGAGCGGGTAGAAGACGTGGCCCGCACCCCGCACGTGCAGCGGGGAACGCCGGTACTGCCAGCTCAGGTCGTCCATGAACGCGCGCAGCAACAGCCGCGCGACGCCCGGCTCGTCGGCCGGGTCCAGGTCGGCCAGCAGGGCGGCGACGCCGGGCGCCTTGGAGCCGTCGTCCGACAGCGCGCGCCGCAGCCAGCGGAACCGCCCGCCGAGTCCGGGCACGCGCCCGCTGAGCCGCAGGTCGTGCAGGAAGCCGGGTAACAGCTTGAGCAGCAGGTTGAGCGGGAAGGGGACGTGTTCGGCGCCCCTGCCCGCGGTGTCGACGCCCCACCCCCAGTTGCGGTCGGACTCGCGCAGCACCCGGCGAGCCTGGTCCTCCTTGCCGTGCGACTCGGCCAACTGCTCGACGATCTGGGCGGTCAGCTGATAGCGCGGGAAGCGCAGTCTCGTGCCGCGCAGGGCGGACACGATCCGGGAGAGGATCTTCGGCACCCCTTCGCCCGGCTGGATGTCGGGGCGAGCCCGCGGGATCCCGCGCGAGATGACCGGCGTGGCCTGCCTGTCCTGCGGCGCCAGGATCTCCGGCCAGGCGCCCGCCTCGCTCAGCTGGACCAGCGGGATGCCCATCCGTTCGACGTGCTGCTTCTTGTCCTCTTCCCCTCGCCACCTGGCCAGCCGTGGCTGCCTGGCGACGTGCGGCGAGTCCTGCACCCCCTCGCCCCTGGCCGGTCTGCGGCACAGGCGGTCTATCGTGTGGATGAAGTTGCCGACCCTGGCGGGGTCGTCGAGCATGACTGCCCCGTTGCTCATCTGATCTCTGTAACACGAGTCCGGGCGCGGACGGCTGCTTTTTCGGGCTCGATCCGGTAACCAACCGTCCGATGTGTGGACACGTGTCTCAGTTGCCGGGCAGTGGCCGTAACATGTGAAGACTCGCTAGCGATGGGAGATGCCCAATGCCCGCCCTCAGGTCACGTACAGTCACCCACGGCAGGAACATGGCCGGTGCCCGGGCCCTGCTCCGGGCGACCGGCGTAGCCGGGAGCGACTTCGGCAAGCCGATCATCGCGGTGGCCAACAGCTACACCCAGTTCGTGCCGGGCCACGTGCATCTCAAGGATGTCGGCGAGGTGGTGTCGGCCGCGATCCGGGAGGCCGGGGCGATCCCGCGGGAGTTCAACACGATCGCCGTGGACGACGGCATCGCGATGGGCCACGGCGGCATGCTCTACTCGCTCCCGTCGCGCGAGCTGATCGCCGACTCCGTCGAGTACATGGTCAACGCGCACTGCGCGGACGCGCTGATCTGCGTCTCCAACTGCGACAAGATCACGCCGGGCATGCTGCTGGCCGCGTTCAGGCTGAACATTCCGACGATCTTCGTCTCCGGCGGGCCCATGGAGGCCGGCAAGATCCCCGGCAAGAAGCTCGACCTCATCGACCCGATGATCGCCGCCGCCGACGACTCCGTCTCCGACGCCGCGCTGCTGGAGATGGAGGAGAGCGCCTGCCCGACCTGCGGCTCGTGCTCCGGCATGTTCACCGCCAACTCCATGAACTGCCTGGCCGAGGCCATCGGCCTCGCGCTGCCCGGCAACGGCACGATCCTGGCCACGCACAAGGCGCGCAAGAAGCTGTTCGAGGACGCGGGCCGCCAGCTCGTGGAGATCACCCGCCGCTACTACGAGGACGACGACGCGTCGGTGCTGCCGCGCTCGATCGCCACCCGCGACGCGTTCGAGAACGCCATGACGCTCGACGTCGCGATGGGCGGCTCGACCAACACGATCCTGCACATCCTGGCCGCCGCCCGCGAGGCCGGCGTCGACTTCGGGCTCAAGGAGATCAACGAGATCTCGCTGCGGGTGCCGTGCGTCTGCAAGGTCGCCCCGGCCACGAACAAGTACCACATCGAGGACGTCCACCGCGCCGGCGGCATCCCCGGCATCCTGGGCGAGCTCGACCGGGCCGGGCTGCTGCACCGCGACGTGCCCACCGTGAACGGCGGCTCGCTGGCCGACATGCTGGCCGCCTGGGACGCGAAGTCGCCGACGGTGCTGCCCGAGGCCGTCGAGCTCTGGCACGCGGCCCCCGGCAACGTGCGCACGGTCAAGGCCTACTCGCAGGACAACCGCTGGGACGACCTCGACCTCGACCGCGCGGCCGGGTGCATCCGCGACCTGGAGCACGCCTACACCGCGGACGGCGGCCTGGCCGTCCTCTACGGCAACATCTCGCGCGACGGCGCGGTGGTGAAGACGGCCGGCGTGGACGAGTCGATCTGGAAGTTCAGCGGGCCCGCGGTGGTGTTCGAGTCGCAGGACGACGCGGTCGAGGGCATCCTCGGCGGGCGCGTCAAGGAGGGCGACGTGGTGGTCATCCGCTACGAGGGCCCCAAGGGCGGTCCCGGCATGCAGGAGATGCTCTACCCGACGTCCTTCCTCAAGGGCAGGGGGCTCGGCAAGGCCTGCGCGCTGGTCACCGACGGCCGCTTCTCCGGCGGCACCTCCGGCCTGTCCATCGGCCACGCCTCGCCCGAGGCCGCCGAGGGCGGCGCGATCGCGCTGGTCGAGGACGGTGACATCATCGACATCGACATCCCCGGCCGGTCGATGGAGCTGCGGGTGCCCGAGGCCGAGCTGGCCGCGCGGCGCGAGCGGCTCCTGGCCGACCTGGGCGGATACCGGCCGCGCGACCGCAACCGGCCGGTGAGCGCGGCCCTGCAGGCGTACGCGGCGATGACCACGTCCGCCTCCACGGGCGCCTCGCGCGACCTGTCCCAATTGTCGCGGTGATGCGGTAAGCCTGCGATGGATCCGCAGCGCAGCGAGGACATCCATCGCAGGACCGCCGGGCGCAGCACGGCGGGAGAACACTCACTGTGCGGTAGGTGACAAGGACCTTGCCTGCCGCACAGGTTTTCGAAAAATGTCGGTCGTCGTCTCTAGTATTGGGGTATGACGACAGTCGTGAAGCACGATACTCGCCCGCTGACGACCGCCGAGATCGCCGCCCTCGCCCTCTCCCTCGCTCACCTCGGATCGGGCCCGCAGGCCATCACCGCACGACGTGGCCTGCAACACGCACTCGAGCACCTGGAGCTCGACGACGACGTCATCGCCACCACGCTCACGACCCTGACCGAGCCGCTGCCCGTCGAGGTCGCCTCCAGAGCCAGGCTCATGGCGGACGCCATCACCAGCCGTCTCATGATCCGCCTCCACTACCGCGACGCCTCCGGCATCATCACCTCGCGCGACGTCGAGCCGGTGACGTGCCTGGTCCACCGCGAATACTGGTATCTGGTCGGCGTGTGCAGGATGCGCCGGGGGATCAGGGCGTTCCGGTTCGACCGGATCATCGCGGTCGAGCCCACGCTCACGCCGTCCCGTCCGCACCTGGCCGACCGGTTCCTCCCGTTCCAGCGCCGCAAGCGCCCCAGGGCCGCCTAGGAAACTGACCGGCGTTTGACCTTCCGTGCCCCCGGCCTTTGGGGTGGCGGCTGGCAGGCTCCCGCACATGCGCGTTCGGGGGATCTCGCTCGTCGTTGCCCTGCTGGCCGTGGCCGGCTGTGCAAACCCGTCAACCGTCGTCCCGCCTCAGGCCGCCTCCTTCGGGCAGCCGGGCGGGGTGGTCGTCGAGAGCGTGCTGCCTGTTGCCGCGCGGCGCGCTCTCGACCGCACGCTGGACCAATACCTGCGCGAACGCCCCGGGCGCGCGGCGCTGGCCGTCTATGACCGCACGACCGGTGCCAGGTACTCCTACCGCGAGCGCACGCCGTTCGTGCTGGCGAGCGTGGCGAAGGTGGACATCCTGCTGGCGTTCCTGCTGGGCAAGCAGGGCGAGCTGAGCGCGTACGAGCGCACGCTCACCTCCAAGATGATCCGCGAGAGCGACAATGACTGCGCTCACGAGCTCTACCTGACGGTCGGCGGCCAGAAGGGGCTCACCAGGGTCCTGCGCCGGCTCGGCGTCGAGCAGACGTGGCCGGGGCCCGGGCTGTACTGGGGAACGACCCGCAGCCGGCCGTCCGACCAGGTCAAGGTGCTGGAGTGGCTCACGGACCCCGCGGGGCCGCTGCCGGCCTCCGACCGGCGCTACGCGCTGAAGCTCATGTCGTCCGTGGAGCCGTCACAGGCGTGGGGGGTCAGCTCGGCCGGGGGCGACGTGGCGCTCAAGAACGGCTGGCTGCCCGTGGACGCGCACGACGGGCTGTGGACGATCAACAGCGTGGGCCGGCTCGGCGTGGACGGGCACGACGTGCTCATCGCGGTGCTGTCGGAGCGCAGCCCGACCATGGAGACGGGGATCGCCACGGTCGAGCGGCTCGCCAAGCTGGCGGTGGAGGAGCTGACGCGTTCGCAGGCGACCTTCACCGCCGCCCAGGTGTTCTAGGCCGTCACAGGCCGTTCTAGGAGCAGCACCCTCCGCCGCAGCAGCCGCCCCCGCTCGCCTTCGGAGCGGCCGCGCCGCCCGTCATCGACACGGTGGACAGCAGCTTCACCGTGTCGTCGTGGCCGTCGGGGCAGGTGGCCGGGTCGTCGGAGGCCGACATGGGACGGGAGACCTCGAACGTGGAGCCGCAGGCGCGGCAGCGGAAGTCGTAACGCGGCATGCCCCTAAGAGTAGGTCATGTGCTCGAAGTCGGACACGGGCACGTACCCGATCGACTGGTAGACGGCGTTGCTCGTCGGGTTGCCCAGGTCGGTGAAGAGCACCACCTGGTCGCAGCGCTCGGCCAGGCCGACCTGGCTGGCGTACGCGGTGACCGCGGCCCCGTAGCCGTTCCTGCGGCACGAGGGCGGCGTGTAGACGGGCCCGATGCGGCAGACCCCGCCGACCGCCGGGGAGAGCGCGGCCAGCGAGACCGGCGCCCCACCCGCCTCCCACACGAACAGCTCGCGGGCCGCCAGCCGCCGCGCGACCGACTCGACCACGTCGTCGCCCATGCCCATCCGCACCTCTTCGGCGAACGCCTGGTACCAGCTGACCAGCAGCGGGAAGTCGGCGGGGGCGGCGAGCCTGCCGCGTCCGGGCGTGCCGGGGACGGCGAGCGCCCCCAAGCGGTAGAGCCGCTCGGGCACCAGCCGCCCAGGCTCCCCCAGCAGCCGCTTGACCTCGGAGGTCAGCTCCACCCTGCCCACGACCTCGGCGGGGTCGCCGAGCGCGGCCAGGAGCGGCTCGACGGCCTCCAGGGGCATGTCGGCGAGCCCGACCGGGTGCGGCGGGGTGTGGAAGACCGCGCCCCGTACCTCGCCGTCGACCGTCCACCAGCCGAACCGGGGACCCTTCGCGGGCATGCCGGCGCGCAGGTTGGCGAGGACGGTCAACGCGACCGTGTTGCGCACCGGGTCGCCGAGCAGGAAGGGCTCGGCGACCGCGGCGTACTCCTCAACATCTGAGGTGAAGGTCCACATGCCTGCTCATGGTGTCAGGCGGTGGCCACCCCTTACAAAGCGATATCTCAGGCCGCGGCCTCGAGGTAAGGCGCCCATTGGGGGTCTCCGATCAGCGACGCGCCGATGAGCCTCCAGTGAGCGCCCCGTGGCACCGCGGGGCTGAAGCGCAGCGTCCACCCCAGCTCCTCCAGGTACTTGTCGGCCTTCCTGTGGTTGCACGTGGTGCAGGAGGCGACACAGTTTTCCCAGGTGTGGGTGCCGCCCCGGGACCGCGGGATGACGTGGTCGATGGTCTCGGCCCGCTGCCCGCAGTAGGCGCAGCGGTAGTCGTCGCGCCTCATGAGGGCGGCCCTGGTCAGCGGGATGCGGGACCGGTAGGGGATGCGGACATATCTTCGCAGCCTGATCACCGAAGGGACGTCGAGCGTGTGGCTGGCGGAGCGCAGCACGGCGCCCCTGCCGTCGCGGTGGACGACGTCGGCCTTCTCCCGCAGCACCAGCACGACGGCCCGGTGCAGGGAAAGGGTGGTCAGCGGTTCGTAGGTGGCATTCAGCAGCAGGACCTGGCGCATCATGGAGCCTCTCCCTGCTGCGCGCGTATCAAAGGGGACATGCCGTGGCATGTCCCGACTGTCGGCCCCTCCTGGGGCACTTGTGCTTCCGTCACGTGGACCTCCGCCGGACGGTCCAGCGGATGGTCACCACGGCACCGTCCTGTCACCAAGTCTGGCGTTTGCACCCCGGTCCCCGCCACCCCAAATATCCTCCAACCGGAATGGACCAGAGGGACACACGTTACGTTTTATGCCCGCTTCACCAGCGCTTTACGCATGTCCTTTGGCAGTAGGGTTCCCAGCATGAAGCTGGAGCCGTACCCGACCGCACGCCGCGAAGACACCGTCGACACCCTGCACGGCACGCCCGTGCCAGATCCTTATCGATGGCTGGAGGATCCCGACAGTCCCGAGACGAAGGGGTGGCTGCTGGAGCAGGCCGAGCTGTTCAGCAGGGGCAGCGGGCCGCAGCGGTTCAAGAGCCGCATCGCCGAGCTGCTCAGGTCCGGCTCGGTCGGCGCGCCGGCGTGGCGCGGTGGCCGCCACTTCTTCAGCCGCCGCACGCCCGACCAGGAGCACGCCGTCTACTACGTCGTCGAGCCCGACGGGACCGAGCGGGCGCTGATCGACCCGATGGAGATCGACCCGTCGGGGTTGACCACGCTCGACGCCGTGCAGCCCGACAAGGAGGGGCGACTGCTGGCGTACCAGATCTCCGTGGGCGGCAACGAGGAGTCGATCCTCTACGTCATGGACGTCACCACCGGCGAGCGCGTCGAGGGGCCGATCGACCGCTGCCGCTACTCCCCCATCGCGTGGCTGCCCGGCGGGGAGGCGTACTTCTACGTCCGCAGGCTGCCCAGCACCGAGGTCCCGGAGAACGAGACGCAGTTCCACCGCCGCGTCTACCTGCACCAAGTCGGCACCTCCACCGAGGACGACGTGATGATCTTCGGCCAGGGGCTGAAGATGACCAACTACTACGGCGTCTCGGTCTCGCGTGACGGCCGCTGGCTGCAGGTCTCGGCGCACGAGGGCACCGCGCCGCGCAACGACCTCTGGGTGGCCGACCTGGCCGCGTCCCCGGCCGACCGGCCGGACCTGCGGGTCGTGCAGGAGGGCGTGGACGCGCAGGCGGGGCTGGTGTTCGGCCGCGACGGCAGGCTCTACGTCCACACCGACCGCGACGCGCCCAGGGCCCGGGTGTGCGTCACCGACCCGGCCGAGCCGGGCTTCGAGACCTGGCGCGACCTCATCCCCGAGGACCCCGAGGCGGTGCTGAACGACTTCGCGATCCTCGACGACCTGGAGCGCCCGGTCGTCCTGGTGGGCTGGACCCGCCACGCGATCAGCGAGATCACCATCCACGACCTGGAGACCGGCGAGCGCGTCGGCGAGGTGCCCACGCCCGGTCTCGGCTCCGTCGGAAGCCTCTCCGAGCGCCCCGAGGGCGGCTACGAGGCGTGGTTCGCCTACACCGACAACACCAGGCCGCCCTCCGTGCAGCGCTACGACGCCAGGACGGGCGAGACCACGCTCTGGGCCGCCTCCCCGGGCGCGGTCGAGGTGCCCCCGGTGCGCACCTCGCAGGTCGTGTACCAGTCCAAGGACGGCACCGACGTCCGCATGCTGATCATCTCTCCCGCCGACGACACCCCCGGGCCGCGCCCCACCATCCTGTACGGCTACGGCGGCTTCGGCCTGTCGATGACCCCCGGCTACTCGGCATCGATCCTGACCTGGGTCGAGGCCGGCGGGGTCTACGCCATCGCCAACCTGCGCGGAGGCGGCGAGGAGGGCGAGGAGTGGCACCGCGCGGGCATGCTCGGCAACAAGCAGAACGTGTTCGACGACTTCCACGCGGCGGCCGAGCACCTCGTCGCCACCGGCGTGACCACGCCCGAGCAGCTCGGCATCTCCGGCGGCTCCAACGGCGGCCTGCTGGTGGGCGCCGCGCTGACGCAGCGGCCGGAGCTGTACGCGGCCGTGGTCTGCTCGGCGCCGCTGCTCGACATGGTCAGGTACGAGCAGTTCGGGCTCGGCGCCACCTGGAACGTCGAGTACGGCACCGTCGAGGACCCCGAGCAGTTCGGCTGGCTGCTGGGCTACTCGCCCTACCACCACGTCCAGGAGTCGGTGAACTACCCCGCCACGCTCTTCACCGTCTTCCAGTCCGACACGCGCGTGCACCCGCTGCACGCGTGGAAGCTGTGCGCGGCGCTGCAGCACTCCTCGACCGGCGACCGCCCGGTGCTGCTGCGCAACGAGACCGAGGTGGGGCACGGCGCCCGGTCGGTGAGCAGGTCGGTCGATCTGTCGGCCGACACGCTCACCTTCCTCGCCCGGCACACCGGTCTGTAGCCTCGACGGCATGAGCGCGCTGGGGCCGGCCATGGTCGAGGCCGCCCCGGCGCCGGGCCGCGACCCTGCGTGACGCATGCCGCGCGCGCCAGGCGGCCTCAGCCGGGGGTCAGGGAGCCGGGGGCCGGGACGGGCAGCGGATGGGCGCCCTCGGGACGCAGCCCGTCGAAGATCATGCTCAGGTAGCGCCGCCAGAGCCCCGGAACCGCGTCGCCCAGCGGGGCCACCGCCTGGCAGGCGGCATTGATCAGCAGCACGACGTCGTGCCCCGTGACGTCGTGCCGTACGAACCCGTCGCGGCGGGCCCGGTCCGTGAGCGACCGGGCGACCGCCACCAGCCGATCGCTCGCGGCCCTGATCTGCGGATCCTCGCGCATGGCCGGGGTGAACGCCTGGCAGAACGAGCGCAGCTCGACCCCGGCGGCCATGAACTCCAGCAGCGCCGCCCCGGAGTCCGCCCCCTCGCGCAGCGCCTCTCCCCTGGCCACCAGCGACTCCAGCTGGTCGCTGAAGATCGCGGCCATGAGCTGCTCCTTGGTGGCGAAGTGCCGGAACACGGTGCCCTTGCCGATCCCAGCCCGCGCCGCGATGCGCGCGATCGAGACCTCCGTGCCGCGCTCCGCGAACTCGGCCGCCGCCGCGTCGAGCAGCAACCGCCTGTTACGCACCGCGTCCGCCCGCACATTCGCCACATCAGGACCCTACCGCAACCGGACCGCGCGGTCATATTATGCTCAACCTGACCGAGCGGTCCGTTTAGTTGGAGGTTCCCATGAAGGCACTGGTGGCGAAGGGCTACGGCGGGGTGGAGGTCCTGGAGGTGGCGGACGTACCCGTCCCGCTGCCGGGCCCCGGCCAGATCCAGGTCCGCGTCGCGGCGGCCGGGCTCAACCCCGCCGACGTCCGGCTCGTGAGCGGGGCGTTCAGAGAGATGGCCCCGCTGGAGTTCCCGCACGTCCTCGGCAGCGACTTCGCCGGCACGGTCACGGCCGTCGGGCCGGGCGTGACCCGATTCTCCTCGGGTGATGAAATATTCGGACTCGGCCTGGCGCGGGCCGCCGGGAGCATGGCGAGCCTGACGTCCTCGCCGCCGTCGTTCACGACGGGCACGATGGCCGAGTACGCGATCTTCGACGCCGACACGCCGGCCCTCGCGCACCGGCCGGCCGGCCTTCCCGTCGAGCACGCCGCCGCCCTGCCCATCGCCGCCCTGACCGCCCTTCCGCTGCTCCGCGCGGGGACCTTCGCGCCCGGCACGAAAGCGCTGGTCATCGGGGCGGCCGGCGGGGTGGGCGGAGCCGTCGTGCCGCTACTGGCGGACCGGGGCGTACACGTGATCGCCACCGCGATCCCGCCGGACGAGAGCTACGTACGCGGCCTGGGAGCCGCGGAGACGATCGACCACAGCTCCGCGGACACCGCCGCCGAGACCCTGCGCCGCCACCCCGGCGGCGTCGACGCCCTGGTCAACCTGGTGCTCCCCGGCCCGGCCCTGGCCGAGCCGGCACGGGTCGTCCGTCCGGGAGGGCCGCTGCTGACCGTCGCCTTCCCCAGCCCCGACCCGTCCACCGGCTTCAAGACCGTCTACACCCACGCCCGTCCCGGCGATCTGGACGAGGTGGCCGCCCTCGCGGTGAAAGGCACGCTGCCTTCCACCGTCAGCCGCCGCTACCCGCTGGCCGAGGCGGCGCGGGCGTACCGGGATCTGGTCCACGAGCACGTGCGGGGCAAGCTGGTGATCACCGGGTAGCTAGCGCGGGAAGACGATCGTCTTGTGCCCGTCCAGCAGGACCCGCTGCTCGGCGTGCCACTTGACCGCCCTGGCCAGGGCCAGGCACTCCACGTCGCGGCCGATCGCCACGAGGTCCTCCGGAGAGTGGCTGTGGTTGACCCGGGCCACCTCCTGCTCGATGATCGGGCCCTCGTCCAGGTCGGAGGTCACGTAGTGGGCCGTGGCGCCGATCAGCTTGACGCCGCGGTTGTGGGCCTGGTGGTACGGCTTGGCGCCCTTGAACGACGGCAGGAACGAGTGGTGGATGTTGATCGCCCGCCCGGCCAGCTTCTCGCACAGCTCGCCCGAGAGCACCTGCATGTAGCGGGCCAGCACCACCAGGTCCGCCTGGTAGTGCTCCACCAGCGCCAGCACCTCGGACTCCTGCCTCGCCTTGGTCTCGGGGGTGACCGGCAGGTGGTGGTAGTCGATCCCGTTGGACTGGGTGAGCGGCCGCAGGTCGGGATGGTTGGAGACGACCGCGACGATCTCGATGTCCAGGGCCTTGGACCGGACGCGGTAGAGCAGGTCGTTCAGGCAGTGGTCGAACTTGCTGACCATGATCAGCACGCGCGGCTTCCTGGCCACGTCGCGCACCTTGAACTCCATGGCGAAGTCCGGCGCGAGCGTCGCGAAGGCGCCGTTGAGCTCGTCCTCGCCCAACGGCCCCGCGAACTGGACACGCATGAAGAAGCGCTGCCCGGCCCGGTCGCCGAACTGCTGGCTCTCGATGATGTTGCATCCGTGCCGGGCCAGCAGGCCGGAGACGGCGGCCACCACACCGGGCCGGTCGGGGCAGGACAGCGTCAGGATGTATTCGGCGGGGCTGGTCATGCCTTCACTCTCACGGGCGTGGGATCGGCGGTCACCGCAGGGCTGATCCTGGCCGGTGACCATCACAGAGAGTACCCGACACACGTTACGCGTCCGATCGTCCATCATCCATGCGATCCCGGGTAGTCAGGGGGGAACGCGGATTCGGGAGGGGCAACCCCGGGTTGTCTCGCGGGTTGGGATGGAGCGCGGTCCTTGGACGTCGCCGTACTGATCGTGGTCGCCGGCCTCTTCGCCGTCGTGTCCGGGGTCAACGACGGGGGCGCCCTCCTCGCCACCGGGCTCAAGCTGCCCTCGGTGCGCCCGGCCACCGGCATCCTCGTGCTCGTGGTGCTGACGGCGCTGGTCCCGCTGGTCACGCATCAGGTGGCGGTGACGTTCACGACCAGGCTGGCCTCGTTCCACGCGCCGGGCGGCAGGATCGCGATGACCGTCGCGGTGATCTCGGCGCTGGCCGTGGTGACCGCGCTCAGCATGAAGGGCCTGCCGACCAGCCTCACGCTCGCCGTCGTGGGCGGGCTCACCGGTGCGGGGCTGGGCTGGGGGCTGCCGGTGTCGCCGGGCTCGGTGCTGCTGGTGCTGGCGTTCGGGGTGGCGGCGCCCTTCGTGGGCGGACTGCTGGGCTGGCTGCTCGTTCGGGTGCTCCTGATCACGATCACGGCCCGCGGGCTGCGGCGCTGGCACCAGGTGGGGTTCCTCCTGCAGAGCCTCGCCTACGCCGCCAACGACGGGCAGAAGATGCTGGCCGTGTTCATGATCATGTTCGGCTTCTCGGGCGCGCCGCTCCCGTACACGTCGCTGGTGGCCGTCCTCTTCGGGCTCGGCACCATGTACGGGCTCCCCAAGGCGGGCCGCACGCTGGGCCGTGAGCTCATCGCCTCCCGGCCTCCGCACGGAGTCGCGGCCGAGCTGGCCGCGGGCACGGCGGTGATCGCCTGCGCGGCCGTGGGCATGCCGGTGAGCATGACCCAGGCCATCGCCGGCGGGCTCATCGGCGCGGGCGTGGCACGGGGCGGCGGCCGCGTCCGCTGGTACGCCACCGGCAAGATCGTCGCGGCCTGGCTCCTGACGCTGCCGGCCGGCGCCCTGCTGGGTGCGGGGCTGGCGGCGCTGGTGAAGGCGATCGCGAGGGTTGAACTCTCTTGACTTCCTCCCCACGGCTAAAGCCGAGGGATCCCAACCTTCACAGGTTGGGGTTCCTGCTTCGCCGGCGACCGCACCCGAGAGGACTCGGAGTGTCTGACGTCACCTCCGCAGGCAGACACGGCAAGACCTGCCGCCAAGATGTTCTTCGCGGCGTTGATGTCCCTGTCATGCAGGGTGCCGCAGCCCGGGCACGTCCAGCGCCGGGTGGAAAGGCTCAGCGCGGCGAGCAGATGCCCGCACTTACTGCACGTTTTCGAGCTGGGATGCCACCGGTCGATCACGATCAGGCGGCGGCCGTACTTGGCGGTCTTGTACTCCAGCATGCGGCGGAAGGCGCCCCACCCGCAGTCGGAGATCGCCTTGGCCAAGCGGCGGTTGCGGACCATGTTCTTGACGGCGAGGTCTTCGATCACGATCACGTCGTGATCGCGGACCAGCCGGGTCGAGGTCCGGTGCAGGAAATCCTGGCGGGAGGCCGCGACCTTGCGGTGGGCGCGAGCGACCTTCGCCCTGGCCTTCTTGCGGTTGTTCGACCCGCGCTGTTTGCGAGCCATACGCCGCTGGTAGCGGGCCAGGTTGCGGTCCCGCTTGGCCAGTACGCGCGCGTTGGGGATCTTCTCGCCGTCGCTGGTGACCGCGAAGTCCTTCACGCCGAGATCGACGCCGACCGCGCTTGCAGTGGCCGGAGCCTGCTCGGGGTCGGCGACCTCGACAGCCAGGGAGACATACCAACGGCCGCACGGGTCACGGGAGACGGTCACGGTGGTGGGGTCGATCGAGGCAGGGTCCACGTCGGGCCAGGACCAGACGAATTCCAGCGGAGCGTCCATCTTCGCCAGGAACAGTCGCCCGTCGCGCCAGCGGAAACCCGAGCGGGTGTACTCGGCGGCCTGCCGTCCCGTCCGGGACTTGTAGCGTGGGTAGCGGGCGCGCTTGGCGAAGAAGTTCGCGAACGCTTTCTGCTGAGTGCGCAGCACCTGTTGAAGCGGAACGGAGGAGACCTCGCTCAGGAAGGCGAATTCCTCGGCCTGCTTGAGCCGGGTCAGGTAGGCATTGGCCTGGGGGACATTGGTGGACAGTTGCTCGCCATACCAGCGGGCGTGACGCCAGGCCAGCACGCGGTTCCACACCAGGCGCACACAACCGAACGTGCGATTCAGCACGCAGGCCTGATCGGGCGTGGGGTAGGCCCGGCACTTGTACGCCGTCCTCACAGAGATCATCTTAGCGGGCTGTGTCCTATCTGCTTGACATTCCGCCTGACGGCGGGCTGTTTACGCCTGTGCCACTCCGCGGGAGATGCGCATTCCTCCCCAGGGCCAAAGCCCGGGACCTCCAGCGAAACGAACCAGATGAAGGGACGGCGAACGTGAAGCACCTTGGCTCCTCAAAAGCGGCTCGGGCGGTGAAGCACCCCGACTCTTCGAGGGCGGCTCGGTCCATGACGCGCTCTAGCTCCGCGAAGGCGGCCGGACCATGAAGCGGCTGCGGCGGATCCGCAACCTCATGACCGGCCGCATGGACAGCGCGCTCACGGAGGCCCTGCTCGGCCAGCTCCGGGCCACCAAGGAAGGGGCGTGGCTGGCGATGGCCATGATCGGGGGCGAGGTGGGCAGGACGGGCGCGCACGAGCAGATGCGCTCGATCGAGCACATAGGCGACGAGGAACGCGCCTGCCTCGTCGAGGAGCTCAAAACGGCCCTGGTCACCCCGATCGACTCGGAGGACCTGTTCCGGCTGTCCCGCGCCATCGACGACGTGCTGGACTCCTTGCGGGACTTCGTCCGCGAGTCCCACCTCTACCGGGTCCCCGACCAGATCCGCTTCACTCCCCTGCTCGACCAGGTCATCGTCGGCATCGAAGCGCTGGAGAACGCGGTCCGCGACCTCGCCTCCCGCCCCTCCGCCGTGGTCCAGGACGCGCTGGAGGCGAAGAAGGTGGGCGGGTCGATCCGGCGGATGTACCAGTACGAGATCTCGCGCATCTTCTCGGGCGAGGTGACCGCGGAAGCGCTGAAGAGGCGGGAGCTGGTACGCCGCCTCGAGATCGTCGGAGTCGCCATCGGCGATGCCGCGGACGCCATCGCCGACGGCGCCATGAAGCGCTAGCCGAAGGCGTTGACCCCGGTCAGCTCGGCGGACAGCGCCCACAGCCGGGCTGCCTGCTCCGGGTCGATCGCATAGTCGCGCACCCCGGGCCCGACGGCCTCCGTGGTCGGCTCGGCGAGGTCGCAGTCCTCGCAGTAGACGCCGCCCATGCCCGCCAGCTGCGGCGAGGTGGCCGCCCACACCTGGGTGGCCGCGCCCTGCTCGGGGGTCTTGAACATGGGGTCCAGGGCGTTGCCCTCCTCGTCGATCCACCCCGCGGCGACCATCTCCTCCTTGCGGAGGTGGCGCTGCAGCGGCGTGAGGATGGCGCCCGGATGCAGCGCGAACGCCCGCACCCCCGCGTCCCGGCCGAGCGCGTCGAGCTGGACGGCGAACAGGACGTTGGCGGTCTTCGCCTGCCCGTAGGCCTGCCACTTGTCGTAGCCCCGCTCGAACTGGACGTCGTCCCACCGGATGCCCGCATGCCGGTGCCCGGCGGACGAAACGGACACGACCCGTCCCCGGCCCTGGGCGACGGCCGGCCAGAGGCGGTTGACGAGCGCGTAGTGGCCCAGGTGGTTCGTGGCGAACTGCGCCTCCCACCCGGGGCCCACCCTCGTCTCCGGGCAGGCCATGATCCCGGCGCTGTCGATGACGATCTCGACGCTGCGGCCGGTGGCCAGGAAGCGCTCGGCGAACTGCCGTACGCTCTCCAGATCGGCGAGGTCGAGCTCGTCCACCTCGACCCCGCCGATGCCCCCGACCGCTTCCTCGGCGGTCTGGCGACGGCGCGCGGGCACCACGACGTGCGCTCCGGCTCGGGCGAGCGCCCGCGTGGTCTCCAGGCCGATGCCCGAGTAGCCGCCGGTGACGATCGCCAGCTTTCCTGAGAGATCGATCCCGTGGAGCACGTCGTCCGCGGTGCTCCTGGCCCCGAACCCCGACCCGATCTTGTGTTGCGGCGTTGTCATACGACTCACGCTACGAGTTGGAGCCCACTCGAGGTCAAACGCTCCGACGGGCGTTACAGGCCGAGGGGCTGGGCGAGGTCGGTCAGCTGGGTCAGGGCGTGGGCGAGGTCCGGGACGTCCGGGGAGAGGGGCTGGATGACGACGTGGTCGGCCCCCGCGTCCAGGTGGGCGCGCACGCGCTTGGTGATGGCGTCGGCGCTGCCCCAGGCCACGATGGCGTCCGCGAGGCGGTTGCTGCCGCCGTCGGCGAAGTCGTCGTCCGTGAAGCCCAGCGTGCGCAGGTTGTTGAGGTAGTTGGGCAGCGTCAGGTAGTAGGACATGTGGGCGCGGGCGATCTCGCGGGCGCGGGCCGGGTCGGACTCCAGGACGACCGCCTGCTCGGGGATCAGGAGCGGGCCCTGGCCGAGGATCCCGCGGGCCTGCGCGGTGTGCTCCGGCGGCACGAAGTAGCTGTGCGCGCCGTCCGCCAGGTCCCTGGAGAGCTCCAGCATCTTGGGCCTCAGCGCGGCGAGGACCCTGGGAGCCGGGACCAGGGGCACGGGCAGCGTCCGGCCGGCCTGGTCCATGGCCTCCAGGTAGGTGCGCATCGCGGCCAGGGGCTTGGCGTAGTCGTGGCCGCGGCCGGTGACCAGCGGGGCATGACTGACCCCTATGCCCAGCAGGAACCGGTCGGGAAAGGCGTCGCCCAGCGCGGCCGCGCCCGCGGCCATGGCCGTGGCGTCGCGCACCCAGATATTGGCGATGCCGGTGCCGACCGCGATGCGCCGGGTGGCTGCCAGCAGGACGGCGGACATGACGAGCGGCTCCTTGCTGCTCTTGCCTTCGTTGACCCAGAGCGAGCCGTAGCCCAGCGACTCGATCGTGGCCGCCGCACGACGCGCCTCCTCGGCGGGGGCCATGCCGATCATGGGATGCCACACTCCGACGCGCCCGATGTCCACGGCCGCTCCCCTCGCATAGAATGTTCGATCGAGATGGAACACTACAACAATGTTCGATCGCAGTCGAACAGGACGCGCGGTCTGACGCACACATCCCCGATCGAGGTCTCGCTGCAGGCCGCCCTCGACGCTCTGGGCGATCCGATCCGGCGCCGCATCGTGCGGGAGCTGGCGGACGTCCCCGACTGGACGCGCGCCTGCGGCACGTTCTCCCACCTGCCGGTGGCCAAGTCCACGCTCAGCCACCACTTCTCGGTGTTACGCAACGTGGGGCTGCTGGAGCAGCGCGACGAAGGCGCCCGGCGGCTCAACCGCCTGCGCCAGGAGGAGTTCGATCACCGCTTCCCCGGCTTGCTGGGGCTCGTGCTGGAGGAGGAGCGGCAGGAGTAACGTCGGGCTGGTGGGTGCCATAGAGGAGCAAGCGGGCATCAGCGACCGGCCTGCGGCTCGGGTCGTCTGCCTGGATCGCGACGGCAGGGTGCTGCTCATGCACTGGTACGACCCCGTCAGCCGCCTGGACATCTGGGAGCCGCCCGGCGGCGGGATCGACCCCGGCGAGACGGCGCTGGAGGCGGCCAGGCGGGAGCTGGGCGAGGAGACCGGGCTGCCGGGCTCGGCGGTGCGGGAGCGGTTCGTCGAGGTCGAGCGCGACTTCTCGTGGCTGGGAGTGCGGTACGTGAAGACCGAGCCGTTCTTCCTGGCCACCTTCGAGGAGGCGCGGCCGGAGGTGGATCCCGGGGAGCTCACCGAGGAGGAGCGAGTGGCCTACCGGGGCTACGCCTGGGCCGAGGAGCTGCCCGGCAACGTGGAGCCGCCCGAGCTGGCGAAGGTGATCGAGCGGCTCACGGCGCGGTGAGGCGTCATCACAGGTCCAGCGTGATGCCCTCGGAGGCGACCTCCAGCGTGCCATCATAGGACTTCGCGGCGGCCAGCAGCGCGAGCGCCGGGGACGTGTCGGGCCACAGGTGGGTGAGGAGCAGGCGGCCCACGCCCGCCGAGGCCGCGGTGCGGCCCGCGTCCAGGGCGCTGGACAGGTAAGGCGCGTCCTCTTCGGGGACGCGTTCCGGATAGGTCGCTTCGGCCACCAGCAGGTCCGCCCCCTCCGCCAGCACCGCCAGCTCGGGGGACGGCCCCGTGTCACCGGTGTAGGCGATCACGCGATCTCCGGCGCTCAGCCGCAGACCGGCATTGGGCACGTGGTGCGGCAGGTCGAACACGTCCAGGCGGAACGGACCGATCTCGTACGGCACGCCGGGCGCCAGATCGCGCGTCACGATGCTGTCCGCCAGCATGCGCGGCTTGTCCAGCGCCAGGACGGCGTCCAGCGCCCCCGGCGGCGCGTACACCGGCAGGGCGGGAGCGGGGACGTCGGCGAGGGCGCGGGCGCGCAGCAGCGGGTTGAGGTCGGCGCAGTGGTCGGGGTGGCCGTGGGTGACCAGCACCGCGTCCACCTCGTCGGCCCGCATGCGCCCGAGGAGCCTCGGCAGCGTGGCATAGCCGGGATCGACGAGGACGCGGAACCCCTCGGCCTCCACCACGTACCCGCTGCACGCCTGCCCCGCCGCAGGCCAAGCCCCACATCCGCCCAAAACAGTAAATTTCACACTAACCCCAGACGAAATAGGAAAAGTCGGCAAAGATCCAGGACGCGGCGCGCGGGCCCTCACACGTGGGGGCCGTCGCGGAAATGGCCGAGTTCGTCGAGCGTCGTCACCAGGAGCCCGCGTAGCAGCCGCCCCGCCACCTTCTCATGATCGGGCTCCACGGGCACGCCCTTGCCGACCTTCTCGACGTACGCCTCGCGCTCCCGCAGGTCGGTGTACGGCAGCGCGGTCATCCCCACGGCCACCGCGACCCGGGTGCCGCCCCGGGGCAGCACGGCCACGGTGTGCGTACGCAGGCAGGTCTCGTCAGGAGCGCCGTACCAGCCGCTCTTGACCCCGGCCCCGGGCGAGCGGATCGCCTCCCGGGCCCCGAACGCCTGCGACGCGCTGACCTGCCGCATCCACCCCAGGATGGTCTCCGCGACCGGGTCGCCGGCGACGGCGGCCTGGGCGAGCACCGCGTACGCGATAGCGACCTCGTCGGCGGCCACCTCGACGGAGCCGAACCGCGAGGGGTCGCCGTTGGGCGGCGACCAGGCGATGCCGGTGCGGCTGCGGAGGTCGTCGAGGATGACCCGGGGGCCGACGGCCAGCCACAGGTTGAGCGTGTCGGCGTTGGAGGACACGACCACCGCGGGCTCGGCGTGCCGCCGCCACCGTTCGGCGTCGGGGATGTGGGCCGCGCTCACCCACGCGTACAGGGGCTTGAGCAGCGAGGCGCAGCGCAGCCGCGCCAGCCCCACGGTGACGCCCACCGTGCGGGCGGGCGGCCCGCCGTAGCCGCGTCTGATGCCCGCGGCCTGGACGCTGGCGCTGTGATCGAGGTCTTTGAGCAGGTCGTTGAAGCCCACGCCCCCACCGTAGACCTACGAAGGGCTCCCCCAGCGGCCTTCGTACCACTCCGTGCTCGGCGGGTCGCCGGGCAGCTCGGTCGCCCCCGGCGCGCGCAGGCCGTCGAGCGCGATGGTCAGCAGCCGCTCCTTGGCGTGCGGATGCTCGGCGCCGGGCGCCGGGCGGCTGAACTGTCGGCCGCCGAGGCGCACGCCGCCATCGAGGCCCGCGCGGTGACCGGCAAGAGCCTGCTCATGATCCAGCCCGTTTAGGCGCCGAACCGCGCCCACGACACGACGAGCGCGGCAGGCACCAGCGCGACCACCCCCAGCGCGGTCACCACCTTCCATCGCCGCGCCACCCCCGGCTCCGTCACGAACGCCGCCACGGCCCCTGCCCCGGCGAAGACCGCCCCGGCCGTGACAGCGTGCGCGAGCGAGGACGTCCACGACGGCAGCGCCTCGCCGACGAGCCTGAACACCACCAGCACCCCGCCCGCCACCAGCGCCACCCGCCGCCCCGGCCGTACGTCCACCCGCTCCAGCACGAGCGCGGACCCGGCGATCAGGGCCAGCGTGATCACCACCACGACGCCGACGGCGGGTGCCAGGCATCCCCAGTCCTCACAGCCGATGCCCACCCAGGCCAGGCGCACGCTGGCCCACCACAGCACCCCCAGAGCGGCGCACACCGCGGCCGCCCGCCCCATTCGCCCCCGCATCACCCAATAATCCCATCGCGACAGGCGGTCGTCAGGAGAGGCGATCGGCCCGCCGCTCGTCCGCGTCGGCCTCGGCGGCGCGCCCGAGCGCGCGCAGGGCGACGGCCCTGTTGGTGTGCAGGTCGGGCTCGGGCTGCAGCTCGATGGCCCGGCTCAGGTCCTCGACCGCCCCCTCCAGGTCCCCGGCGGCGTACCGCAGCACTCCCCGGTTCCCCCAGGCGGCGGCGAGCCCGGGCGCGCGCTCCACCGCGCGGTCCAGCGCCTCCCCCGCCGCCGCCAGCCGTCCCGCCGCCGTCTCCAGCTGCCCCAGCACCGTGAGCAGGTGGGGGTTGCCCGGCTCCAGGACCAGCCCGGCCACGACGTCGGCCAGGGCCTCCTCGTCCCGGCCCGCCGCGGCCAGCAGCCCGGCCCGGTTGATGTAAGCGTCCAGGTAGGACGGGTCCAGCTCGATCACCCGTCCCAGGTCGGCCAGCGCCTCCTCGGTGTCGCCCCGCACGGTGTGCAGCTCCGCCCGGTTGTAGTACGCCTCGGGCAGTGGCGGCCCGGCCCGCATGGCCCGTTCGAAGTCGGCCAGCGCCTCCTCGTGCCGCCCGAGCTTGAACAGCAGGTTCCCCCGCTCCAGGTAGTAGTCGGGAAAGGCCGGGTCCAGCGCGATCGCGGCCGCGTAGTCCTCCATCGCCTCCTTGACGTGACCGAGCGCGGCCAGCAGCTGGGCCCGGTTGGCCAGCAGCACCATGCGGTGCAGCGGATGCCGCTCCCGCAGCTCGCGCGCCAGCTCGACGGCCGACTCGACCAGCGACAGCGCCGCGCCCGGCCGGCCGTGCCGCAGCTCGATCAGCGCCAGGCCGTTGAGGTCGAAACCCAGCTTGAACGCCCGGTCCAAGGGCTCCGGCAGCAGGGTGGAGATGGCGATGGCCTCGTTGATCCAGCGCCGGGCCCGGCCCAGGTCACGGCGTGCGGGGTCGGGGTGGCGGGCGTCGAGCATGGCGGTGCCGTACGCGCTGGCGGCGTGCATCGCCGGATCCTGGCTGGCCGCGCGCACCCCGTCCCAGATCGCCTGGGCGTCGTCGGTGCGGCCGAGGCCGCCCAGCGCGGTCGCGGTGCGCTGCGCGAAGCGCCACCAGTGCTCGCCGCCCGGCTCGGTGCGCGCCATGCCGCGCTCCCCCAGCTCGACGGCGGCGTGCAGGAATCCGTCGCGCATGCACCGGTCCACCAGGGCCCAGAGCTCGTCCGCGCTCCGGGTGTCGGGCGGCGGGTCGGGGCCGCCGGAGTACAGCATGATCGTGAGGAGGTCCGGCGGGATCCGCCGCATCATGACGTCCAGCAGTTCGGTGTCCGTCGGGTCGGCCTCGGCGCCGTTGCACACGGCGATCGCCCGCCCGGGGGGTACGGCGTCCCTGATGAACTCCGCGAGCCCGTTGGCCAGCCGCAGCGTACGGCGGGGCGCGGGCACGAGGATGCGCTCGTCCTCAGGCAGCCCGGTGTCGATCGTGGCCCGCCGGAGCGGCACGAGGGGGGCCAGTTCGGGCGCGGCGGCACGGATCTCGATGTCGTGCGCCGCCACCAGGTCCCCGTCCCGTTCCAGAGCCTGCGGCACCAGGTGACGCAGCAGGGCGGCGGCGACAGTGTAGGGGCCGCGCGGCCGGCGATGTCCGTCGATCAACGGTGTCAGCAGCCGTACGGCCCCCCATTGAGCGGGTGCTTCGCCCTCAACTCTGAGATGGGACCTTGCCTCGGTCACCCCTTGTGAAGGACGCTGGAGGTCCCCGCCAGCCTCGCGGTTCCAGGCTTGCGGACAATGATGCGCTTCATGACATACCTCTCCCACTGGGGCTATTTTCCCATTATTAGTGCGCCCCGCCGAATATCAAGATTTATGGTGAATAAGTGGGAGGTTACACCGCAAAAAGCGGTTGCCTTTTGATTGACACCAGTAAGCTATTGGGACCGAAACCAACGTGGGAGGGCTTTCGTCCGGGCCTGCTCGGCTTCCTCCATCAGATCGCACAGGCACCGGCCGAGCAGGGTGACCGACCGGCAGCACCCCGGCCCCGGCAGGTTCCTCGCCCGGACGATGATCGTGGCGCGCTCGATCAGCCGCTCCAGGCTGGGCTCCCCGCCACCCTTGAGCGAGCGCGTGTGCCAGGGGCACGTCTCAGCGTTCACACAGGCCCCTCTGTCGAGATACGGCGTCTGGCTGCCGCCGAGCGGCAGCGGATCCTCACGTTTGATCCTCAGGTCGGTCAGCGTCCTGGCCGCCCGTGCGGCGACGATGAGGAGGGCGTGGTTGGCGCGGGTGCGCTCTTTTCCCAGCGCGGCGGTCCTCGCGGGAAGTGCGAGCAGCATCGCGCCGGCCATCAACCCCCCGCCGACGACCATGCCCCAGCCGATCGGCTCGTGGAACCAGATCACCGAGATCGCGGCCACCCAGAGCGGCTGCGACGACATGAGGATCGCGCTCGGCACGGCCGTGACGTGCGCCTGGCCGTACGAGCGGGCCAGGAACCCCAGCGCGCACGACACCACGGCCAGGTGCCCCAGGATCAGCCAGTCGGACCCTCCCGACGGCAGCACGACCCCGTCGCGGACGGCTACGACCCCGGTGAGCAGCCCGATGGTGAACAGCTGGATCACCGTCAGCGCGTACGCGTGGAAGGTCTCACCCCGCTTGGACAACTGCGCCAGCAGCAGCGTGTGGCCGGAGTAGAGGGCGGCGGCGGACAGCGTGACCCCGAGCGCCAGCACCGAGACCTCGTGGTCCTCCATCCCCCTCAGCAGCGTGAACACGGTCATCCCGGCCAGCGCGAGCACCACCCCCGCCCAGATCCGGCGCGGCACTTTCACCTTGAACAGGACGAGCGCCAGGATCGGCGTGATCACCACGCTGCAGCCGACGGCGAACCCCGACAGCGAGGACGGCAGGCCGTGCAGCGCGACGGCCTGACCGGCCTGACCGATCCCGAACATGACCCCGAGAACGACCCCGTTGATCCAGGTCCTGCGCGGCAGCCCCCGAAAGCAGCGCGGCCTGATGACGAGGAGGGTGAGCGCGGCGATCAGGTAGCGCTCGGCGAGCAGATCCTCCACCGGTAACCGGTGGATGAGATCCTTCATCAGCGGGAACGCCGACCCCCAAGCGGCGCTGACGAACAACAGAAGCACGGCTCCCAGGAGGGGTCGGGGAGCGGGCACGACTGCCATGGCAAAAGCATCTCACTACTATTCGCAGCCACTGATGTACAGGGAGCAGCCGGTGAGGTTCCTCTACACCTCGGTGTTAAGAGCCTCACCCGCGGGTTTGTACATCCATACCGCGGACGCCAGATCCGGCGTCGTCGCGTACTGCGGGTGACGGAAGGAATGTCGGCGGTGAAGTCACGCCGGGAGCCCGGGGAAGATCACCGGGGAGGGGAGGAAGCGGCCCCAGGAGGGGTTGGGTGGGGCCGTACGCCGGGAGCCTCAGAGCTCGATGACCGCCGGAGGGGCCAGGCGTTTTTCGAGGTAGACGACAGTGTGGTCGCCGACCCGCTGTCTGGAGAGCTCGCGCCATCCCTCTCGCTCGTAGAGCGCCAGGGCGGCCTCCTGGTTGAGCGTGGTGTCGCCTCTGACGCGTTCGAAGCCGAGCTCCACCGCGCGCCGTTCGAGTGCGAGCAGCATGGCCGCACCGTAACCGCGCCGCTGGAACTCCGGGTGCACTCTCAGCCGGCACATCTCGGCCGTGGCCGTGTCGACGGGTTTCAGCCCGCCCATCGCGACGACCCGCTTGTCCACCTCGCCGACCAGGAAGTCACCACCGCAGCCCAGGTAGATCTCCTGGATGCGCGGGAAGTCGTCGTCGTAGTAGACGCCGTCGCCCGGCACCAGTCCCACCTCGGCGAGGGAGATCCGGTGGAGTGCGAGGATGGTGTCGAGATCTGACCACCTATAGCGCCGGATCTCCACGTTCATGCACCGCCGCCTTTCGTCGGGACCCTCGGCCGGCGCAGTTCGGCCCTGTACTCCTCGAGTTTCGAGTTGTTCGCGTCACGGGCCATGATCGCCTGTTCGAGCGCCAGGGCGGGACGCATGATGAAATCGGTCATGTACTCGTCGCCGAGCATCCGCAGCGCCCTGGTGCCGATGTCCAGCGCGGAGTCGAACTCCCCGTCGATCATGCGGCACTGGGCCTGGTCGAGCCTGATCAGCGTCTGGTCGAGGATGTGATCCTCGTACTTCTCCAGCGCCTGGTCGAGCACCACCTCGGCCTCCAGGGTCTGGCCGAGCTTGGTGAGCACGTCACCCTGGTAGAAGTAGAGCTGCTTCTCGGTGTAGCCGAAGGCCATGTCCGCCTGGTGCTCGGGCCGCATGTGGGAGAAGGCGTTCCTGGCCCTGGCCAGCGCCCGTTTCGCCTGGTCGACGATCTCCTTCTTGTTCTCGGCACCCGAGAGCATGGCCAGCGCCCGCGCCTCGACGACCGGTGCCATGGCCTGCGCGGGACAGGGCATGGTGCCGGCCAGGTCGCGGCTCTTCTTCGCCAGGTTGAGCGCCTCCCGGGCGTCCCCGAAGTAGAGCGGGACGAGCGACTCGCGGGCGGTGATCCACGCGCGCAGTGCGCGGTCGCCCGTCTCGTCGGCCGCGGTGCGTCCGGTCCTGAAGAAGGAGCGGGCCAGCCGGTGGTCACCGAGATTGATCATGATCATGCCGCTCAGCCCCGCCAGCTGGGCCGCCATCCGCAGAAGGCGGTCGTGCAGGTCGATGGGCTGACGGTGGGTCAGCGCCGCGCGTACGGCGCTCATCTCGAGCATCACGTCGCACAGCAGGCGCAGCGGGGCCGTCGTCGTGTACTGGCGGCCGAAGCTCTGCGTGGCCTCTTCCCACTGGTCGAGCATCGCCGCCGACACCGTGGCCGCGACGAGCGTCTCGTCCATCCGGCGCCTGATGCCCTCGCACGCGCCGAGCACCGGCCCGTCGAGCTCGGTGGCGGCGCTGGTCCCGGGGTTGAGCAGGTTGAGCATGGTGCGCCGGAGGATGTTCTCGTCGGCCTCTGTCTCGGGCTCCGGGGGCGACCCGGTCTCGCGCTCCGCCTGCGCTAACGGCCGCTCGGTGCTGTCTCCCAGCAGCGCGCCCGGCGTGCGGTGCCCGTGGCCGCAGATGCACGGCCCGTCGAAACCGAGCTCCAGCGGCTCCACCCGATAGACCGTGCACAGGTAGTGCATGTATTCGGGTCCTGGGCGCTTGAGCCCGCTCTCGTAGGCCGACAGCAGGGTCTCTCCGATGCCGGGCATCGCCTTGTTGTCGCGCTCGAACAGGGCTCTGATCTGCTCGATGACATCCGCCAGCGCGATGCCGTAGGAAAGACGGTGGGATTTGACGCGGCTGGTGCCGAATTGCGGAGTGCACTGCTCATGGATCTCGTCAGCTATCTGGGCCGAAGTGCGCCCCGCGGCCAGGCCCTTGGCTCTGATCCGCCTGGCGATCTCCGTTTCCCTGTGCTGCCTGCCGGACATCCCGGCCCCTCTCGCGCGTGTCTCGACCGGTCCATATCTGGTGACTCAGCGTAGCGTCCATGTAGCTGTGCGCCTACCCATGAGTGTGAACCAATGTCGCCAGCTTGAAAACGCCCGGCATCAAGCCTACGGATAAGGATCGTCCTCCGAGGGACTGTTTCTTACATCCCACGAGGGAGAAGCAACTCCCCGTGACCGGGGAAGCGGCATTGCGCCCGCCCTTGACATGAGCCATGTTTGGCCCACCAGCCGATTCCCAAAAGGAGGGGACGAAAGGTGGGGGACGACAACTTCGAGCATCTGAAGCGTCTCGTATCCGAACTCGACGCTCACGGGTTGCTCGCGAGAGTGGTCCAGACCCAGGGCGGGCGCATGTTCGCACGGGTCATCAACCCGAACGCGACCAGCCTGTCGGAGAACGTCACCTGTCGGTCGACGAGCGCAACCGATGTACCGGACTGGTGGTACTGCTGGTCCTGGGGCGAACGGATGCACAAGGCCGACGACCCGGCTGGAGCGGCCACGAAGGTCGCACGCGTACTGGCCGCCGTGGGCGAGTGACAAAGCGGTGACCCGGGTGGAGCGCAGCCACCACGGCTCACCGCACCCACGGCGGCGTCAACGGAGCCGGCGGGGTGGCCGGTGCGGAGGGACTCCCGTATGCCGGAGCCCTTGGTCGCCCCGCCGGTTCCGGCCCAGGCACGGTCTCGCATGCCGTGCCTGTCCACAGCCACCCGCCCGGTCCTCCCGGGCGGGTGTTCGGGGGATCCCTCCCGGAACCGGCACGGGACACGCTTCCGGGTGCGCGTCCCGTTCCGAGCCGTCCGTCATCGGAGCGTCCGCTCTCTCCCTCCGCGGCCCAGAGAGCAGGCGTCCCCGTCTTCCCCGGCGTGATGTGACGGCGGGCGGTCCGGTCGGCGGTATTTTGGATCGAATCGGTCCAAAGCAGCCGACCGAACCGCTTCCGGAGGGGGATCTACCCAGTGTTACTGCTGGTGACAGCGTCGCAACCACCCGCTTCTCAGTTGGACTTCGAGAAGTTGACCCAGCAAATGGCTGGGAGCTGCGAGAACGACCCGGCGGGCATTTGCTCTACCCTTGTCGGGATGTTCCAGAATGCGACCTGGGCGCCCTTGGTGGCTAGTCTGATCACAATCGTCCTGATCCTCGTGCTCGCGATCGTGCTTCGCAAAGTCGCGCACCGGGTCATCACGAGAGTGGTCAACCGCGCGGCCACGGGTGGTTCGATAACCAGCAGGTTCCGCAAGAACGCGGTGCCCGACAGCATCGACGCGCTGCTGCACGAGCGCCGCAAGCAGCGCGCCGAGACCATGGGCTCGGTGCTCAAACACGTCGCCTCGATCGTCATCCTCGGCACCGCGGTGCTGACCGTGCTCGATCGGCTGACGATCCCGATCGCACCCCTGCTCACCAGCGTCGGCATCCTCGGCGTGGCCATCGGCTTCGGCGCCCAGGAACTGGTCAAGGACTTCATCGCGGGCATGTTCATGCTGCTCGAAGACCAGTACGGCGTGGGCGACGTGATCGACGCGGGCGCCGCGGTCGGCACGGTCGAAGCGGTGACCCTGCGCGTCACCAGGCTGCGCGACGTCGACGGCCGCGTCTGGTACGTCCGCAACGGCACCATCACCCGGGTCGGCAACGAGTCGCAGGGCTGGTCGCGGGCCTTCATGGACGTTCCGGTCGCCTACGACGCGGACATCGTGTCCGTCCGGGTGCTCCTGGAGCACGTGGCCGAGGAGATCTGGGCCGACGGCGAGTTCCGCGAGACCAAGATCGTGGAGCAGCCGCAGGTGTACGGCGTCGAGCAGATGTCCGACAGCTCGCTGGTGTTCCGCATCAGCGCCAAGACCCTGCCCTCGGCGCAGGCCGAGGTGTCCAGGGAGCTCAGGTTCCGGGTCAAGTCCGCACTCGACTCCGCCGGCATCCCCATGGTCGCCACCGCATAGGCTGAGAGCGTGAGTGAGACCTCCTTCTACGACGCCGTCGGGGGCGACGAGACCTTCCGGCGCCTCGTGCACCGTTTCTACGAGGGCGTCGCGGAAGACCCGTTGCTGCGGCCGCTCTACCCGGAGTCCGATTTCGAGGGCGCCGAAGAGCGGCTGCGGGGCTTCCTGATCCAGTACTGGGGCGGGCCCAACACCTACAGCCAGCAGCGCGGCCACCCGAGGCTGCGCATGCGGCACATGCCGTTCGTGATCGGCGAGCCGGAGCGGGACGCCTGGCTGCGGCACATGCGTGACGCGGTCGACTCGCTCGACCTGCCGGAAGAGCTGGAGACCAGGCTCTGGGACTATCTGGTCTACGCGGCCCACAGCCTGGTGAACTCCCCAACATAGCGGGCATGACACGCCACATGGATATCCCCTGGTGGCGTGATGCCATCGTCTACGAGATCTACGTTCGCAGCTTCGCCGACGCCTCGGGAGACGGCGTCGGCGATCTGGCCGGGGTGCGCGAGCGCCTGCCGTATCTTCGGCGGCTGGGGGTCGACGCCATCTGGCTGACGCCTTTCTACCCCTCCCCCATGGCCGACGGCGGCTATGACGTGGCGGACTACCGGGGTGTCGATCCGTTGTTCGGCACGCTGGCCGACTTCGAGTCGCTGGTCGCGCAGGCGCACGAGCACGGGTTGCGGGTGCTGGTCGACATCGTGCCCAACCACAGTTCCTCCGAGCATCCCTGGTTCCAGGCGGCGCTGCGGGGCGAGCGGCGCGACCGCTACATCTTCCGCGACACCACCAACAACTGGCAGTCCACGTTCGGCGGGCCCGCCTGGACGAAGGTGGCGGACGGGCAGTACTACCTGCACCTGTTCGCTCCCGGGCAGCCCGACTTCGACTGGCGCAATCCCGAGGTGCACGCCGAGTTCCTGGACATCCTGCGGTTCTGGCTGGACCGGGGTGTCGACGGGTTCCGCATCGACGTGGCCATGGGGCTCTACAAGGCCGAGGGACTGCCCAACGTGGGCGACCAGTCGTTCATGTCGGTCTCGCCGGTGTGGGGGCAGCCGGAGGTGCACGACGTCTACCGCGACTGGCGTCGGCTGCTGAACGGTTATCCGGGCGAGCGGATGGCCGTGGGCGAGGTGTGGACGGACAGCTCCGAGGACCTCGCCCGCTACGTACGCCCGGACGAGCTGCACCAGAGCTTCAACTTCGCCTGGCTGCAGGCGCCGTGGTCGCCGACGGCGTTCAAGAAGGTGATCGACGACACCCTGGCCGCCGTGCCGTTCGCCACGTGGGTGCTGTCCAACCACGACGTCGTACGCCACCGCACCCGCTACGGGACCGCCGACCCCGGCACGGGGCTCGCGCGGGCCAGGGCGGCGCTGCTGACGATGCTGGCCCTGCCCGGGTCCGCCTACCTCTACCAGGGCGAGGAGCTCGGGCTGCCCGAGGTGACCGACCTGCCCGACGAGGCCAGGCAGGACCCCGTCTTCTTCCAGTCCAAGGGCGAGCTGCCCGGGCGCGACGGGTGCCGGGTGCCGATCCCGTGGACGGTGGACCCGCCCTCCCACGGGTTCTCTCCCGGCGGGGTGGAACCGTGGCTGCCGCAGCCGGCCACGTTCGCGGAGCTGAGCGTGGAGAAGCAGGAAGGGGACGCCGGCTCGACGCTGGAGTTCTACCGCCGGGCCCTGGCCTGCCGCCGTGACCTGGTCGGATCAATTCCTTATACCTTGGAGTGGCTGGACTCACCCGAGGGTGTGCTTTTCTTCACCCGCGGCCCGCTGACCTGCGCCATCAACTGCGGACTCCGGCCGGTACACCTGCCCGAGCACGACACCGTGCTCCTGTCGAGCGGTCCGCTCAGGGGGGACCTGCTGCCGCCCGACACCGCGGTGTGGCTCCGGCACGAGTCATAGCCTCAGCGATCCCGCGAGTGTGGCTCCGGCGTTAGTCATGCCTTCGCGAGCGCTCGCCGCGGAAGGGAATGACGGGCAGCGAGAGCAGCGCGCACGCCAGGCCCCCCGCGAACCCCGCCCAGAACCCGGCGTGCTCGATCAGCACGCCGGCGAGCGGCGTGATGACGAGGGAGACGGTGTTCTGGACGGTGTTGTGGGTGGCCAGCACCCTGCCCGCCCAAGCGGGTCCGGCCAGCTCTCCGGCGGCGAGATAGGCGAGCCCGTTGCCGGCCACGGTCATCACCGCGGCGAGGGCGAGCATGACGGGTCCGAACTCGCCGCCGGTGATCGTGCCGACGACCAGCAGCACCAGCACGCCGAGGGTGGCGAGGGTGATGAGCAGCAGGGGCCGCATGCGCAGGCCGGTCCTGTCGGACCAGCGCCCGACCGCGATGCGCACCGCCGCCCCGCCGATCGCCGCCACCCCGAACAACTGCCCGGCCGCCACGCTGTCCCAGCCGTACAGGTGCACCAGGCAGGTCACGCCGTACGTGCTGACCACCATCTGGGGCACCACGTGCAGGGCGCTGGTCGCGTGCACCCGCCACAGCGCGGGCTGCCGGTACGGCGTGCCCGCCGGTGCGCTGCCCGGCGCGGAGATCGTACGCGGTGGCTCGGCCAGGAAGAGCGCGGCCAGCACGGCGGCCAGCAGGCTGACGGCGGCGCAGACGGCGAGCACGCCGGGCAGGCCGTGGGCCCGGGCGACCGGCGGAAGGACGAAGGCGCCGATGGCCATGCCGAGGGTGAAGGAGACCTGGCGCACGCCCATCGCGACGCCGCGTTCGGGCGGTTCGAACCAGCGCAGCACGATCCGCCCGCCGCCGACCAGCGCGGCCGAGCCCGCCGCGCCCGCCAGGGCCAGCAGCGCGATCACCGCCCAGGTCCGGTCGACGAACGCGACGGCGGCGAACAGCACGGCCGCCAGGCCCACTCCGGTGCCCAGGACCACGCGTTCGCCGTGCCGGTCGGCCAGCGCGCCCCAGGCGACCAGCGCGAACAGGATGCCGATGGCCGGGGCGTTCGCGATGATCCCCGCGACCGGCAACGAAACTTCGAAATGTCGCTGTATTTCGGGCAGGATCAGGGGCAGTCCGCCCAGGCCTAAGGTGACGCTGGTGTGCGCGTTCACGCCCAGCGCCAGCATCAACCACCGCTTCACGAGAAGCGTTTGAGATAGGCCAGTTCGCTCTCGGTGAGCCTGCGCGGTGCCGCCCGCTCGACGTCGTAGGCCGCGAGGACCGAAGTGGCGGTGACGTACACGTCGCTGTCGTCGAGGATCTCGTACTGAATCGTGAACCGCACCGACCTGATCTCGGTCACCCACGTCTCGACCCGCACCGGCTCGGCACGGAAGCCGAGGGGGCGGCGGTAGTCGATCTCGTGGCGGGTCACCACCAGCCCTTTGAACGGCTCCTCGCCCGCGTTGTACGGATCGATGTGGAACATGCCGAAGCGGGCGTCCTCGAGATAGTCGAGGAAGCGCACGTTGTTCACGTGATCCTGGGAGTCGATGTCGGCAAATCTCACCGTTCGGAGGTATATGTGCCGCTGGGCTTGGGAGCGTTCAACCACGTCAGCCACCGTACCCGCCCGGGTCAGGTGTCCTTGCGTCAGGTCTGTTCTCGTGGTCGGAGGTGTCGCACGAGCGGGCTGGTCAAAGGCCGCGCGATGATCGTCCCGGGGGCGGACATTGGGATCGAGCGCAGGCACGGGCACAGGCACAGGCACGGCGCAGGCACGGGCGCGGGCCCGGGCCGCGGGCGCAGGCACGGCACGGGCGCAGGCACGGGCTCAAGTCCACCGGACAAGGGGATCAGGCGCGGGCGCCCGCACCGGGAGCCGCCTCCTGCCGGGAGCGCGCGAACCACGCCCCCGGGTGACGGGGATATACGGCCACCACCCACCCTGACAGCTTCAATTACTCAACGTAACCATCGCCCGGGGCTGTCACCACCGGGCCCACTCAGCGCCCGACCCCCTCAGCGCCCGGTTTCCCCGCCACCTGACCGCCCATTACCCGTGTCGGGGGACCGTGGGCGTTCATGGGACGGCGATGCTGATGCGCCGGGGGCTGTAGGCGCTCCTGGAGCGGGCTCGGGTGATGCCGGTTTGGTTGGGCGGCAGTGGCACGGAGATGGCACACGATGGAACGCCTTTTCCTCAGAGGGCACACGACGTACCGGATGGTGCAAGGAGGAGAGGACGCGATGGCGAAGTTCATGGACGTGCACAGCGGGTTCGTGGGGGTCACGGAGGAGCAGTTGCGTGCGGCGCATGAGCGCGACCTGGCGATAGAGGAGTCCGAGGGCGTGCACTTCGAGCGCGCCTGGCTCGACCCCGAGTCGGGCAAGGTGTTCTGCCTGTCGTCCGGGCCGTCCAAGGAGGCGGTGCTGCGCGTACACGAGAAGGCCGGGCATCCCACGACGGAGATCTACGAGTTGCCGGTCGAGGTGGAGTAGGCGGATACAACAGTAGGGATGGGCGGCAGCCCGTCGCCCATTCCTACTAAATGATCTCGCGCTGAGTCTGTAGTGCTTTTAGGGGACTGGTCGGCCCTGCATGCCCATGCTCACCCTCGCCCGCATGCCGCCACGTTCACAGCCCTCAGGGAACACGGCGTGATTCGCATCGCGATGATCGATGACCACGAGCTCATCCGCCATGGCCTGGAGTACCTCCTTCCCCGCTTCGATGACCTCGAAGTCGTGCTCCAAGGCTCGGGGATCGGTGACCTGCGCGGCTCCGACCTGGATCACGACGTGCTGATCCTCGACCCGTACCTGTCCGCCGGCGACCGAGGTCAGGGAGCGGTCGGCGACCACCAGGGTCCTGGCCATCTCGGCCTCGGGTCGGCCCGCCGACGTGCCGGCCGCCATCCGCTCGAACGCCAACGGGTACGTCACCAAGGCCCCCCGCGGGCCTCATCGTGAACGCCGTGCGTACCGTTGCGTCCGGTGGCTTCTACCTGTCGGCCTGGCTGGCCGACATCCTGTCTGCAGAACGAGCTCGATTCCCCGACCTCCGAGGCGAGCCCGCCGCGTCTGTCGGCGCGAGAGATGGAGACGCTCGCGTAAGGGTTCCTCCGTGCAAGGCGATCGAGGAGGCGTGCCGGGCATCCATGCCTTCCCGCACCCGCCAGGCCGCGTGCAACGGCAGCCACTTGGCCGCCTCGATCTTCACCAGGGAGTCGGCGACCATCCACTGGATGGCCAGATCGTCTGCCCCATGGACTTGCGGATCTTGAGGTGAGCGAGAAGTCCGTCAGCCGCCTCCCCGACCATCACTGTTGCGCGGTGTCAAGAACCTGATTCTAGAATCGGCCAGGTCTATACTCTGCCGCGTGGCGCGTAAGTCCTCGTGGGAGTGGAGTCGTACGGCTCAGACCCGTAAAACCATGCTGCAGGCGGCTCGCGAGGTCTTCGGCGAGCACGGCTTCGCCGAGGCCAGCGTCTCCGAGGTGGTCGCCCGCGCCGGCTCCAGTGTCGGCAGCCTCTACCACCACTTCGGGGGCAAGACCGAGCTGTTCCTGGCCCTGTATGAAGACCACCAGGCAGCGCATGAGGAGGCGTCGGCCGCCAGTGTGGCCAAGGCCAAGAAGGCGGGCGTGGATGATCCCGTCGAGCTGCTGATCGCCGGGGCTCGCGCGTACCTCGCCGGGGCCTGGGACCGGCGCGATCTGGTGCGGCTCTTCATCGATGGGGACGGGCCGCCGGGGTTCGAGCTGATCCGCCGTACGCGGGGGCGGGAGTGGGTACGCCAGAATGCGGTGCTGCTGAGGGCCGGGGATGATCCACTCGATCGGTTCACCGTGGCCGTGCTGACCAGCATCATCGGTGAGGCTGCCCGCGAGGTCGCCACCTCGGACACAGAGGAGGAGGCGCAGGAGGTCATCGAGGCGGCGATGACCCTGATCCGGCGCCTCGACCCCCTCCAGGTCCTCGAAGAGGGGTGACCGGGACCTGGCGGTCGGCGCTCCGATCCGCACCTTGCTCCGACACGAGCCGGGAGCGAACGCGCCGAAGCGGGAAAGCCCTCCGGCTGCCTGCGCAGCCCCACTGGATTCTCCTCTCCCGCCTCGAACGGCTCCCCGCGAACTCCAAGCATCAAGGGCTGGGTACGCCGTTGCCATTCCACCCGCGGCCGGCCAGCACCTCCTCCAGCGTCGGCCGGACGTCGCCCGGCTCGTGCGGACCCGGCTGGGCCAGTTGGATCAGGACGCCGTGGGCCTCCTTGGGGTGCAGGAAGACCTCGCGCCAGCGGGGATCCGCCTGGTTGAGGCCGTGCAGGCGGTAGCCGCGGTCGGTCAGCAGGGCCACCGCGGCCGTCAGGTCGTCGACGTGGAAGTTCAGGTGGTGGACGCCGCCCCGCCCTCTGGTGAGCTCGAAGAAGCTGTCGAAGAACGTCGATCCGGCCAGGGGCTCCATGAGCTCGATCTTGCTGCCGTTCGCATATGTGAGCTGTAACGTGCGGAAACCGACGACCCGGTTGTCACCACCGCCGCCCAGGTGCCGGCCGCCGAGCAGGTCGAGGTAGATCGGCAAGAGGTCCCTGATCCGGGGAGCGGCCACGGCCGTGTGGTCGAAGGTGACTTCGAGGCCGTCGAGTTCAAGGTCCAACACACGACTCCTTACACCGGGCGATCCTAGAATCGGATTCTAGCCAGGGATGAACGTCTCACCCTTGACGACGGGCACACTGAGGAGCAACATCACAGAAATGAATTCTAGAGCAAGCTTCTAGAACGCTTGACGGGGGTCCAGCCCACAGAAAGGCAAGCCATGAGGCTGTCCTACGTCCGCGAGCTCGACGAGTACCCGACCGGCGCCCGCCGCATGAAGATCCTCACGATGGCCGTGCTGGCCATCCTCATCGGCTCCTACGAAGGGCAGATCGCCCCCGTCGTACCCCTCCTCCTCAAAGATCTACACATGTCGCTGGCCACGTACGGCGCAGTCTCGGGCGCCGCGGCGGTGGCCGGGGCGATCGCCTCCATCCTGGGCGGCAGACTCACCGACCGGCTCGGCCGGGTGCGGCTGCTCATCCCACTCATGGGCCTGACGGCCGTGTGCTGTTTCGCCATGACGCTCGTGCACAACCCGCGCGACCTGTTGATCGCCCGGATCGTGCTGGCCTTCGTGGACGGCGTGGCCATGGCCAGCACCGCACCGCTGATCAGGGACTTCTCACCGCGCCTGGGGCGGGCTCAGGCGTTCGGCTTCTGGACGTGGGGACCCGTCGGCGCGAACTTCCTGGCCGCGGCCATCGCCGGCTGGACCCTGCCGATCTTCAACGATTCGTGGCGCTCGCAGTTCGTCATCATGGGGTGCTTCTCGCTCGTCATTTCGGCGGTCATCGCATTCAACATCGCAGACCTGTCGCCCGAGCTGCGGGCCCGGATCCAGCACACCGAGCAGGCCGCGGCTCAGGTGGTGGATCTCGGGAGGCCGGCGCGCGTGCGCTCGCTCTTCGTCAGGCGGAACATCTGGGCGCACGTCATCGGCATCTCGCTGTGGCTGGTGCTCTACATCACGCTGTCGCTCTTCGGGCAGACGATGCTGGTCGATGCGCTCGGTATCAGCAGTGCTCAGGCTTCGACGATCATGGCGGCGTTCTGGAGTCTCAATCTGCTCACGCTGATCGTAACAGGCCGCCTGTCCGACCGGACCCAGCTGCGTAAGCCGTTCTCCCTCGGCGGAACCATCGCGGCCGTCCTCGTCACCGCCTACCTCGCCGTCTCCCTGGGCCAGGAAGACGTCTCGACCGGCACGCTCATGGTGGTCGGCGCGCTGCTCGGCGGCTCGCTCGGAGTGGCGTACGCGCCCTGGATGGCCAACTACTCGGAGGACGCCGAGGACGCCGACCCGCGGCTGCAGGGCACGGCGTGGGGGCTGTTCGGGTTCCTGACCAAGGCTATCGCGGTGGTCGGGCTGCTGGTCATCCCGCGAGTCGTCGCGGCGACGGACTGGCAGACGTGGCTGTTCGTGGCGTTGGGGTGTCTTGTCCTGTTCATCCCTGCGATCGTCATGTTCAACGGGCCGTGGCGCCGCCCCGCCCGCACGCCTGTCACAGTCGCCCTCGGGGAGGCCGAAGGATGACCGAACTGCCCGACGTCGCCGGCTCCGACCTGCGCGGGATCCGCCACCTCGACATCGACGACGTGCTCGCGTACGTGCACCGCGACCTCAAGCGGCTGCCCGACTACACCGAGCTGTACAAGCGTTACCTGCGCCAGCGGTGGGACGTCTACGAACTGGACTTCTCGCAGGACATCGTCGACTGGCGCGAGCGCATGTCGCAGGAGGAACGGGACGCGTTCGTCGGGATCTCCGCCGGGTTCCACCATGGGGAGCGGCAGGTGGAGGTGGAGCTGCCGGTGTTCATGCTGGGCGGCTCCGAGGAGTCCAAGATCTACATGTCCAGCCAGATCGAGGACGAGGCCCGGCACACGGTGTTCTTCGACCGTTTCTACCGCGAAGTGGTCGGCATGCCGGGCGACTCGGTGCGGGATGTGCTGGACGCGTCGTTCGAGCACGTGTCGGAGACGTTCGTGGGGCCGTTCGGGCTGCTCGCCTACCAGGCCGACGAACTGCGGAAGGACCCCGAAGACCCCGCTGCCCGGGTGCGCTACGGCACGACGTACTTCCTGTGGATCGAGGGCGTGCTCGCTCTTTCCGTCATGAAGATCACGCTCACGTACTGCCGGGAGCGGGGGTTCCTGCCCGGCTACTACACCGGCTTCACGGCCACGTGCCGGGACGAGGCCAGGCACGTGCAGTTCGGGATGCGGTTTCTGCGCGACTCGGTGCAGGAGGATCCGCGGCTGCTGCTCCAGATCCACGAGACGCTTCGTACGATCCTCGCCATGAACAGCGCCACCAGCCGCAGGCTCGCCCTCGAGTCTCTGGGCTGGTCGCCGGAGGAGGTCAGGCGCCTCATGATCCGCCAGCTCCACATGAAGCTGGTGGACGTGGGCATCGCGCTCCCTCCGGACATCCAGGACATGGTCGCCCGCATCGAACCAGAGCTCGCCGGAGGCTGACGCATGCGCTTCTTCACCCCGGAATGGGCCGAAGCCGCCCGCGCCGCCGTGGACACGGGGCCTCCACAAGAGGGCAAACTGCCGTCGTACTGGAGCTGGATCGACCGCGCCCGTGCCGGCTACACGGCCACGTGGGCGCTGGGCGTACGAGAGACGGGGGCTTATCTGGTCCTGACCTGGAAAGACGGCAAGTGCGCCGAGGCGGCGATCACCTCCGACCCGGCGGCCGCCGACTATGTGTTGGCGGCCTTGGAGGCGACGTGGCGGGAGCTGCGGGAGGGAGCCGATCCCGGACGGGTGGTGATGTATCGGGGGTTACGCCTGGAACGCGGGGATGTGCTGGCGTTCTTCCGGGTCATCTACTTCTTCGTGGAATCTCTCGCCGCCCTGTCCCAGGTCCCCGTCGAGCCCTGAACGAACACTGCGGCCGATCGGCGCTGTCTCCTGCCCGGCGCGTCCATCACGTCACCGGGCCCCCATCCGCCACCGAGCTGACCGTCGGCCGCGGGCTGATCACCAGCCCCGACACCCGCCCGCCACCGAGTTGACCGCCGGCCCCGGCACCCCTCAGCCACCGAGCTGATCGCCGGCTCCGACACCCGTCAGCCACCGAGCTGATCGCCGAGCCCGGCATCCGTACGCCGCCCGACGATCCCGGCACCCGTCCACCATCCGGCCGGTCGACGGTCCCGGCGACCGGCCATGTGCGTCAGGCAATGTCACTCGCGCCCCGCCGTACACGAAGGGGGTTCCCTCCGGGACGGCGGGGCGCGTGCGCATCAGCTCAGTCGCGGTGGAGCTTCCGGTAGGTGACGCGGTGCGGGCGGGCGGCGTCGGCGCCCAGCCGCTCGATCTTGTTCTTCTCGTAGTCGGCGAAGTTGCCCTCGAACCAGAACCAGTTCGAGCCTTCCTCCCACGCGAGGATGTGGGTGGCGATGCGGTCGAGGAACCACCGGTCGTGCGAGGTGATCACCGCGCAGCCCGGGAAGTCGAGCAGCGCGTTCTCCAGCGACGACAGCGTCTCCGTGTCGAGGTCGTTGGTGGGCTCGTCGAGCAGCAGGACGTTGCCGCCCTGCTTGAGGGTGAGCGCGAGGTTGAGCCGGTTGCGCTCGCCGCCCGACAGCACCCCCGCCTTCTTCTGCTGGTCAGGCCCCTTGAACCCGAACGCTGCGATGTACGCCCTGGACGGCATCTCCACGTTGCCGACCTTGATGTGGTCGAGCCCGTCGGAGACGACCTCCCAGACGTTCTTGTTCGGGTCGATGCCGCCGCGGCTCTGGTCGGCGTACGAGATCTTGACCGTGTCGCCGACGGTGATCGAGCCGGTGTCAGGCGTCTCGCTACCGGTGATCATGCGGAACAGCGTGGTCTTGCCGACGCCGTTGGGGCCGATGATGCCGACGATGCCGTTACGCGGCAGGTCGAACGTCAGCCCTTCCATCAGCAGCCGATCGCCGAAGCCCTTCGTCAGCACGTCGGACTTGATCACCGTGGTGCCCAGACGCGGGCCCGGCGGGATCTGGATCTCGTCGAAGTCCAGCTTGCGGAACTTGTCCGCCTCAGCCGCCATCTCCTCGTACCGCTGGAGTCGGGCCTTGCTCTTGGTCTGGCGGGCCTTCGGGTTGGACCGAACCCACTCGAGCTCGTCCTCCAGGCGCTTCTTCCGCTTGACATCCTTCTGCCCCTCGACCTTGAGGCGCTGCGCCTTGGCCTCCAGGTAGGTGGAGTAGTTGCCCTCGTACGCGTACGCGCGGCCGCGGTCGAGCTCCAGGATCCAGTTTGCGACGTTGTCGAGGAAGTAGCGGTCGTGGGTGACGGCCAGCACCGTGCCGGCGTACTTCTCCAGGTGCTGCTCCAGCCACTGCACGCTCTCGGCGTCGAGGTGGTTGGTGGGCTCGTCGAGCAGCAGCAGGTCGGGGGCCTCAAGGAGCAGCTTGCACAGCGCGACCCGGCGACGCTCACCACCGGACAGCTTCGTCACCTCGGCGTCGGGCGGCGGGCAGCGCAGCGCGTCCATGGCCTGCTCGAGCTGACTGTCGAGGTCCCACGCGTTGCGGTGCTCGAGCTGGTCCTGGAGCTTGCCCATCTCCTCCAGCAGTTCGTCGCTGTAGTCGGTGGCCATCTGCTCGGCGATCTCGTTGTAGCGCTGGAGCATCGCCATCGTCTCGGCGACGCCCTCCTGCACATTGCCGAGAACGGTTTTCTCCTCGTTGAGCGGCGGCTCCTGCTGGAGCATGCCCACCGTGAAGCCCGGCATCAGCTTGGCATCACCGTTGGACGGCTGCTCCAGGCCCGCCATCATCCGGAGCAGCGTCGACTTCCCGGTGCCGTTCGGGCCGAGAACGCCGATCTTGGCTCCGGGCAGGAACGACAGCGTGACGTCGTCAAGGACAACCTTGTCGCCGTGCGCCTTGCGCACGCGCTGCAGGGTATAGATGTACTCCGGCATGCCCTCTAGCTTAGGGGCTCTCCACCCAGGCTTCCGCCGCTCCTCCCGGTAAGACCCGAAAGACCAGGCGGTCCCCCACGCCCACCCCTAGCGTGCACGGGCGCATTCCGAAGCCGATGCGGGCCACCCACGCGGCCAGCCCCCACCCCTGGCGTACACGGGCGCATTCGTGAGGTCGTCGCAACACAGTGGTCACTGACTGGCGACGGCCAGGACAGCGAGGCAACCGGGTTTCCACGTTTCGTCATGCTGGCGGAACGCGCAAACCCATAGCCGAGAAAGCTGTGGTGTCAGCTCGTCTGCAGGGCTTCCGCCGTCAGGGTCGGCACCGACGGGTGGCTGGGCGGTCGCAGGTAGACGATCGCGAGGTCTGCTCCGGCTTCGGCGAACGCGCGCGGCGGCCGCTGAGCAGGAACGGCTTGGCCTCGATCCAGGAGCCCGCCGCGCCGAAGGCATCAGGGGCGAGGGCCGAACACCGGGGTCCAGGCGGTGTGCAGGTGGCCGTCGCGGCCGGGTCGCCGTCGTGGCGCACCTGACAGGAGAAGCCGTGGCGCACCTGACAGGAAAATCGGATGCCGGACGGGTCCCGCCCCACATCAGCGCAGCGGGAATGAAGCACCTCGCGTACGCGGCGAAACTGCTCGATCGGGCCGATATCGAAGTTCCAGTGCTGGGCATGGCGCGCTGCGGTACGCAGCATGCGCTTTCGCCGCTGCCGCCAATATCGAGCGGCGGATGGGGCCGCTGAACCGACATCGCAGCCAGAGCCGGCAGCCCACCCAGTGGGGCGGATGGAGGCGCTGAACCGGCACCGCACGCCAGAGCCGACAGCCCACCCAGTGGGGCGGATGGGACCGCCGAATCGGCACCCCAAGCGGAGCCGACGGCCAACCTAGTGGGGCTCAGTTGGTCAGGAGTTGTGATCGTCGCTGGGGAGGGAACGTGGAGGAGGGGGTGATTGGACGACGGGAATGCAGACACGGTCCCGCCCCAGCTCCTTCGCCCGGTAAAGCGCCAGGTCAGCGGCCGCCAACAGGTCGATCAGGTCGTCCCCGTGCACGCTCATCAACGCGACCCCCGTCGAAATGGTCACCCTGACAAGGGCGTCGTCGACGGGGATGGCCATGTGGCCGATGCGGGTGCGGAGGCGTTCGGCCACCTGGCGGGCCTCGTGGATGTCGGCGCCAGGCAGGAGGACCACGAACTCCTCGCCCCCGAACCGCCCCACAACGTCGTAGTCCCGCAGCTGGCTGCGCAACGTGGACGCCACCCCCACCAGCACCTGATCGCCGACCAGATGTCCGTAGGCGTCGTTGACCCGTTTGAAGTGATCGATGTCGATGATCAGGAGCGCCAGGGTTTCGCCCGTCCGGCGGGCCCGGACGATTTCGGTGTCGGCCTCGCGCTGCCAGGCGGCGGCGTTCAGCAGGCCTGTCTTGGCGTCTGTACGGGCTGCGGCCTGGAGCTGGGCGTGGAGGAGGCTGCGCTGCAACAGCACCACTGGCGGCAGCGTCAGGATCAGCAGGGCCAGGTTGAGTCCGCAGCAGATCGAGACCGTCACGCCCAGGCAGAGCTCGACGATGTCCAGCAGCACGCTCTCCCTGTCCCACAGGACCTCCCGCCACGGCATGTCGGGGTCTGCGGTGTGGGCGGCGATGGCGATGAGAGCGATGTTGAGCAGGGAGAACAGCACAGCCGCCCCGACCGCGCAAAGGATCGGCGGGCCGCTCCCGAGCGACAGCACCCACGGGTCCTCGATCACCCAGTGGAACGTGACGGACGCCGCGCACCCGGCCAGACCGATGGCGGCCGCGCTGAACACCCGCCGGTAGAGAACGGTCGCGCGCACGCGTACCTGGAGCAGAATCTGCAGGACGATCGGCGCGAAAATGGCGTAAAGCGGCGGCAGAAGCAGCGCAACCGGCAGCCACCACGCCGACAGCAGGTCTCGCGAGACGCCGGCGGGCATGCCCAGCCGCCGACTGGCCTCGATGCAGACCGCGCCGCACGCCATGAGAGCACTGAACGTGACCAGGTCCCACCATTGGAAGACGGTGGTCACCGCGAACACCATGATCGCGGCAAGGTCGAGAGCGACGATCGCACACAAATAGATCACGAGCGGGCGACGTTGCCCGAGCAACGGCCAGCGGCCGGCCAAAGTTGACACACCGTCGCGAGACCCGATCGAGGCGTGACTGGTCGCCGCCATCTCGTCTCCTCCCTAACTAACGATGTGTAACACAATAATTGCGGAGTGTGCGATGTGCGATGGGAACGGATACGTTGGCACTGACTACACACACCTGCTCATGCCGCGAGTGGGTCGTGTTGGACAGCCGTGCCGGAAAGGAGCAGCCATGGTGCGGGGCGTGACCTGGACCTGACAGATGCTCTAGCCATCTGCCGCGGACAACACACCATCGGCCGCCCTCGGGGGTGCCAGTCAAACGGGCCACGGCCGGTGCCCCCTCCCCCCTCCTTCCCCTCCACCCCAGCTTCCCCCTAGACCTCAGTTTTCCCTTTCGCCTCAACTTTCCCCTTCACCACGCCCTTCCCCTACACCTCAGTCTTCGCCTACTCCCTCTTCGCTCGCCTGACTCTCCAGTGCCCTTCCCCGTTGCATTTCTCGCTCCGATAACCGCGTCCCGGATTTCTCCTATCGCGGCCATGGCCTCGGCATATGCCAAGACGCTGTCCTTCTCCGGTTACTGCCGTCGCAACTCATTCGCGAAGGCTTTCCCTCTGTCGCTGCAGCCGCGCACTCCGCTCACTACGTATCGCCCCCTATGGCTTCTGTCGCAGCAGCTCCACTCGCGAGGACGTCTCCTGCCGCAGCTCCGCTCACGCAGACCTCGCCTTCTGCGGTTGCTGCCTCGTGGCTCGCTCTTCGGGAGTCGCTCGTCAGCGTCCGCCCCCCGGACGTGAAGGGCACCGGTGGGCGCCGCAAACCGTCGACCCCACCGCCGGGTCCGCCCCCTGGGCGTGAGGGACACCGGTGGCACCGCAGACAGTCGACTTCTCAGTTGGGTCCGCCCCTTTGGGCGTGTGGGGCACCGGTTGGCCGAGCGGTGCCCCTTCGTGTGCTCCTACGCCGCGGCTCGTTCCTCCAGCACGGACTCTTCGGCATCGCCGTCTTCCTCGTCGACGCCCACCTTGCTCGTCGTCTCGTCGGTCTCGGGGCCCAGGAAGCGGACCGTGTGGTCTCCCGTGCTCGGGGTGCGCCTCTTGCCGCTCGCCTCCCCTGCGGAGCGCATGATGTTGTCCTCACCCTCTGAGGAGTCTGCGGTGCTGGTGGCTTCTCCTGATCGCAGGGTGTCGGCCTCGGGCTCCTGGGTGTGTGCCGCGTCGTCCGATCCCGAGATGCTGGGGAGATCGCGGTCGGTGCTCAGGGCGTGGAAGGGGTTCTGTTCGGGGGTGGAGCCGGAGCGGGGGAGGTTTCGGAAGCTGCGGGTGCCCATGGCCCAGTCGCGGGTCTCCTCGTCCAGGCGGTCGCGCATCTCCTTGCTCATCGAGGTGACTCCGGAACGGTCCGGCTTGGCGAAGACGCCGGTGCCCCAGCGCAGGTCGTGCCCGACCGCGCTGGCCTCTATCTCGGGCACGAAGCGGCGGTCACCTTCCGGGCCGAACTCGCGGATGCGCAGCTTGCCGGAGACCACCACAGGGTGTCCTGCCCGGATGGAGGAGGCGACGTTGTCGCCCAAGGTACGCCAGCAGCGGACCGTGAAACACACCCTGTCGCCGTCCACCCATTGCCCTGCCTTCTTGTCGAAGTAGCGGTGTGAGGAGAACACCTTCAGTGAGGTGACCCTGCTGCCGTCATCGAAGCTGTACTGCCTCGGCTCTGCTGCGACGTTGCCGGTGAGTGTGATGTAAATGTCGTTCATCCCGTGCCTCCCATGCGGCGGGCCGGCTGCCCGCGATCTGGGATCAGGGTGCCGGGAGTGGGCTTGGGCACGAGCTCTGGAACGGGGTTCTGTGGATGAGCGGGGCTGTATGGGTTGAGGCTGTGGATGAGAGGGTTGTTGGCGGTGAGGCCTCTGTGGGCAATGGGCCTTTTGCGCGAGAGGAGGCTGTTGGTGGTTATCTGCCGTGGGGAAGCTGCTTACGGTGGAGGTGTCAGCCCGCCCGACCTACGGGAATGCTAAGGGCTGTCGGCGTATTCGAGCCGTTGCGTGCCGGCACAAATGACCGTAGGACGCGGGCCATCTGACCGAAGCTCGAAGGTGCCGGTTGGCGGTGCACGCAGCTGCATCTGACCACAGCGAGCGGGCGCAAAAGGCCGTAGGACGGGCGCAGGCACGGCCAGCCGTGGCAGGCAAGTGTCGAGGATCAGGGCTGTGGCTGGCGAGCGCATCCGGCCACAGTGCGTAAGTGCCGAGAGCCATGACTCGCCGACGCATCTGGCCGCAGCACGCAAGCCCGAACGCGGCTGTGGGACACGGCCCCGAACGGGCGTAGCACGCGGACCCGCATGGCCGTTGAGCGCGTCCGGATGGCCGTGGGACGTGGGTCCGGATGGTCATAAGGACAGGAGCGAGGCGGGCCCTGGCCGGTGGAGGTGTGGAAGGTGTGTTGGGGCGGGGGGAGGGTCAGGGGGACAGGTCGCGTAGGGCTGTGTAGAAGGCGTGGTGGCGGGTCAGTTCGCGTTCGACCGGCTCCACGACCATCGTGGTCGACACGGCGGCCACGCGACGGCGCATCTCGCGCTCCAGACGCTCCCGCTCCCGCGAAGCCCCAAGTTCCACGAAGTTGCGGGAGGCGATGCCCGACAGTGCTCCCAGGCCCAGCACCGACGCCATCATCAGCCCCACCCACGGCAGCGTCGCGCTGTCGCCCAGCAGTTCCAGGGCCGGAGGAAGCTGTCCCGGCATCAGCAGGCCCGCGGCCAGCCAGGCCAGGCCGGCGACGAAGGCGACCACCAGGACGTACTGCCACACCTTGAGCGCGCGCCACCACCCGGGTACGCGGTCGAGCTGCGGCGCGATCTCCGTGAGGTCCTCGGTGAGGGCCTGCGGGAGCTGGCTGGAGCGGGAGCGGGCCGCCTGGTGGACCCCGGTGCGCCACACCGGGTGCATCCCACCGGACAACCCGTCGGCGAGTGCCTGTACGGCGTTGGCGACCTCGGCCGACTGCGCGCTCACCGAGCCGGTCGTGATGCCGCGGATCTCCTCCCCCAGGTCCTGCAGGCGCAGGCTCCTGAGCGGGTCCGAGCGGAACTTCGAGAACCACCGCGGGTACGGCCAGCCCACCCAGTGGCTCGACCGCTCGGCGTAGACGTTCTCCATGGCCTCACCCACGGCCGGTACGCCCACGGCGTCGCACAGCGCGTCCGTGAGCCCCATCCGGCGGGCCTCGTCGACCGAGGACGGCGCCGACAGGGCCTCGCCCAGCGGCATGGCCTTGCTGAGGCGCTGCTCCAGCCGGTGCAGGTCGGCCTCCAGCTTCTGGATGGCGGCGCGCCTGCGGGCCACCGCGGTCGCGATGACGCTCCTGAGGCTCTCGATGCCGCGGCCCGTGACCGCGGAGGTGGGTACGACGCTGGGATGCTCGACGCCCTCGCGGCGCAGCAGGTCGTTAAGGTCGATGACCAGCTCGGCCAGCTCTTCCTTGGTGAGCCTGTCGGCCTGGTTGAGCGCGAACACGGTCACCGCGTCATGCCCGGCCAGCTCCGTCACGTAGCGGCGGTGCGTGGACGCGTCAGCGTACTTCTGCGGGTCGAGCACCCACACCACCAGGTCGGCCAGGCCGATGAGCCGGTCGGCCTCGGTGTCGGTGAGGGCTCTGATCGAGTCGTGGTCGGGCAGGTCGAGCAGGATCAGCCCGTGGAGCTGGCTGTCGCCCTTGTCGAGCGCGCTGGCCCGGGAGAAGCGGTGCCGCCACTGGATCTGCAGCCAGTCGAGCAGCGGGCCGGCGCCCTCCAGCCCCCACACACAGGCGTGCGTACGGGCGGTGGTCGGCCGGCGCACGCCGGTGGGCGACAGCTCCAGCCCCGAGATGGCGTTGAACAGCGACGACTTGCCGCTGCCCGTGCCGCCGGCCAGCGCGACGACGGTGTGCTCGGAGGACAGCTTGAGCCGGTCTCCGGCCTGCGTCAGCAGCGTGTTGGCCTCGGTGAGCAGCTTCTTGTCCAGCCGCCCGGGGCCGTGCTCCACCACCTTGGTGAGCGCGGACAACCGCGGAGCCAGCCCGGGCCTGGTCGCCATGGTGGTCATCGGGCGACCTCGAGGTTGTACGTCGCCTGGTAGAGGCGAGTCGCCACGGACTCGTCCGGAATGCCCGCGGTGTCGAGGGCTTGCACGTAACGCATGGATTCCTCGTCGAACAGCATGCCGATCCTGGCCCGCAAATCGCTGAGCGCCTTGGCCCCGATGCCACGCAGGGACTCCGCGCCGAGCAGCGCGTTGACCAGCCGGTGCGGCACCCCTTCGCCGTTGGTCCCGCTGAACATCGCGACCGTGAAGATCAACGAGAGCGAGTCGGGATCGAACGACACCAGCTTCGACACCGACCGTTTGGCCACGCCGTCGGTGCGTACGAGCTCGCTCAGGTGCTCCTGCCACGACGCGATGGCGCGACCGGCGTGACGTACGAGATTGTCGGAGGGCCTGTCGAGGCCCTCACCGAGCTTGGCGCCCAGCTCGGAACGGTGCCGCCAGCGCGCGACCACCTCCTCGGTGGCGCGGTTGGCGGCGGCGACGATCACGGCCTCGAGCCCGGCCCGGATCGCCGCCTTGAACGCCAGCACCCGTTCCGGCGCGTGTTTGTCCGACCGGCCGCGTTTGCGCACCTGGAGCGAGCGCACGAGGTCGCCGGAGCCCGCGAAGTCCTGCCAGCGGGCCAGCACCTCACCGTGCAGCAGCGAGCCGTTCTTCGACGCCTTGTCGACCTCGCCGAGCGCGCCCCGGAAGGCCGCCTCCACGTCGCTGCGCAGCTCCGTCCTGAACGCGACCTGCCCCTCCAGGTGCCTGGCCAGCGCGGGTACGCGGGTGCGGAAGCTGTTGAGCACGCCGTTGAGCGTCTCGCGCACGGCCTGGGCCCTGCGCTCCTCGTCGACCGACAGCTCGGCCAGCCAGAGCCGCAGGTCGGTGACCTCGCTGTCGGGCAGCCTGCCGTCGGTGACCTTCGCCTCGTTGATGACGAATCTGTCGATCTCGCCCAGGCCGTATTCGGTGAGCATCCGTACGAAATGCTTCAGAACCACCTCAGTCGACCGGGGCTGCACCCGCGACAGCACGATCGCGAGCCGGGCGCCGCGCTCCTTGGCCAGCTTAAGCAGGTTCCAGGCGGGGGCGTCGGCGTAGCGGGCCGCGGTGGTCACGAAGATCCACAGGTCGGCGGCGTCGAGCATGCGGTGGGCGACCTCGTGGTGCTCCTCGACGACCGAGTCGATGTCGGGGGTGTCGAGCAGCGCGACGCCCTGCGGGAGCTTCTCCGTCGCGACCACGACCATGCTCCGCGTCCCGGCTTCCGGGGCGGGCTTGTCGAGCCGCTGGAGGCTGGCGAGCAGCTCCCCCTCCGCGAACCACTTCCGGTCCTCCGGGTGGCAGACCAGCACGGGGGTGCCGGTGGTCGGGCGGCGTACGCCGGTGCGCGAGACGTTCTTCTCGGCCAGCGTGTTGACCAGGGTGGACTTGCCTGCGCCGGTGGAGCCCGCGACCACGATCAGGGCCGGGGCGGCGCTGGTCCTGACCCGGGGGAGCACGTAGCCCTCCAGCTGGGCCAGCAGCTCGGCCTGCGTCTGCCTGGCCTCGTCCGCGCCGGGAAGGTCGAGGCCGAAGCGCAGATCCGCGACGCTCTCCCGGAGTGTGCCGAGGGCCGCCGTGAGCACCTTGGCGGCCTCGGCGGGCAGCGCCTCGCCGCGGCCCGACTTCTCCTCGGTCGCCGCGCCGCCTCCGGGCTTCTCGCCCCTCGCCGGCTCCTGGCCCTCCTGCGGCTCCGCGCCGTCACGGGGTTCGTCGCCGTCCTGCGGCTCTTCGTGATCACGAAGCTCATCGCCGTCGCGGGGCTGCCGCTCGGCCTCCGGCTCGTCGCCATCCGCCGGCTCGGGCTGCGGTAGCTCGTCGCCATAAGCCCCGTCGGCCTGAGAATGCTCGTCGGCCTGAGAAGGCTCGTCGATCGCCGGCTCGGCCTGCGACTCCTCATCGGCCGCCTGCGCGCCCTGAGGCTCCCCGGAGGCCGACTCCACGTCCTGAGGCTCTCCGGAGGCCGTCTCTACGCCGTGAGGCTGCTCATCGCCCGGCTCGGCGTCCTGAGGCTCGTCGTCCTCCGTCGCCACGTCGTCCTGAGTCTGCTCGTCGAGTGTCGCCGGCCCGTCCATCGACGACGCCTCGGGCTCCTTGGACGGGTCCTCCGTGGCGAAGGCATCGAAGGGCGGCTGCTCGCCGCGCGCCTCCTCCCCGTCAGATGGGGGTACGGGCGGCGCCTTGCGAGGCCCTGGACCGCCGAGCGCGGCGGGCTTCACGAAGAGGGAAGGCCGCTCCACGGGATCGCCGGCCTCCTCAGGCACGTCGTCGTCAGCCGTAACCGCCTCCGCGGGCTCCTCCGGCGCCGGTGGCCCCGTGGAAGGCGCGGCAGCCTCCCGCTCCCCCGGAGCCGATGGCTCGGGAGCCGCGGGCTTCTTCCGCGCCTTCTTCGTGCCGAAGGCATCGAAGGCGTCGTCGCCCTGGACCTCTGTCAGGTCCTCGTCACCCACCGGGCGAAAGCTCAACGTCTGCTCTCCCGGTGACTCCTGCCGCCCATCATCCATGGCCGTGTTCACGGCAAGCGCTCCGCTCGAACCATCTCGACCTCCTGGCCGACCCTCACGACGTCGCCGACGATGACGATCGCCGGCGGCCGGATCCCAGCCGCGGACACGCGGTCGGCCACGGTGGAAAGGGAAGCGGTGACCGCCCGCTGGGTCGGAAGGGTACCGTCCTGTACCACCATTGCGGGAGTCTCCGGGGGACGTCCGTCTCGGATGAGCGCTTCTGCCACCTTCGCCAGCCGCTCGACGGCCATCATCAGCACCAGCGTGCCCTGGGAACGGGCCAGGGCGGGCCAGTCGACGGTGGACTTGGGGTCGTCGGGCGCGACGTGCACGGAGATCACGTGGAACTCCTGGCTGACGCCCCGATGCGTCACCGGCACCCCGGCCGAGCCGGGCACCGCCACGGCGCTGGTGATGCCGGGGACCACCAGCACGGGGATGCCGGACCGGGCGCAGGCGATCATCTCCTCGCCGCCGCGCCCGAACACGAACGGGTCGCCGCCCTTGAGCCGGACCACGAACTTGCCCTGTCTGGCTCGATCCACGAGCAGCTCGTTGATGGTCTCCTGGGAGAGCGAGCGGCCGTAGGGGACCTTGGCGGCGTCGATCAGCTCGACGTCGGGGGCCAGCTCGTCGAGCAGGGCCCGGGGCGCGAGCCGGTCGGCGACCACCACGTCGGCCTGCGCGAGGAGCTGCCGCCCCCGCACGGTGATGAGGCCGGGATCGCCGGGTCCGCCGCCGACGAGCGCCACGCCGACCGGTTTGGTGCGGTTGCGCCGGGCGTCGACCGTGCCGTCGCGCAGAGCTTCCACGACCGCGTCTCTGATGCCGGCGGCCCTGCGCGGGTCACCGCCCGCGGTGACGGCGACGTTGATCTCGTCGACGCGCCCGGTGGCGGGCGTCCAGGCGGCCGAGGCGTCCTTGTCGTCGGCCCGCACGCACCACACGCGTTTGGCCTCCGCCTCGGCGGCGATCGCCGTGTTGACGGATCTGTCGTCGGTGCAGGCCTGTACGAGCCAGGCACCGTCGCAGTCGCCGACCTCGTACGGCCGGTCGTGCCAGGTGACCCTGCCGGCGGCGATCAGGTCGTCGAGCGCCGGCGTCACACTCGGCGACACGATCGTGACCTCCGCACCGGCCTCTAGCAGCGCGGGAACCCGCCGCTGTGCGACGCGCCCGCCGCCCACGACGAGGACCCGGCGGCCGGAAAGCCGCAGGCCGAGGAGGTAGGGGCCCATGGGGGGAATCTCCCGTTCGCGATGGTTCTGTGTTAGGACGTAAACCTACCGGCTCCGGAAGCGTCATTTGCTGCGCACGGGTCAACGACCGTCGAGAAGGGGCTGCCGCGGGTCCCAGCGAGGCCCGCCCTGAGCATCCTTCCGGCGTCTGGCCATCGCTGAAAGCGCTTCAAGGATAACCCGGTTTCCCAGGTAGGCGGTGATGTCCGCGTGGTCGTACGGCGGCGCCACCTCGACCACCTCCATTCCGGCCACGGGCAGTTCGTAACAGATGCGGCGAACGGCATCGAGCAACTGCCTGGCGGTCAGTCCCCCGGGCTCGGGCGTGCCGGTGCCGGGAGCGTGGCCGGGGTCGCAGACGTCGATGTCGACGGACAGGAAGATCTGGTCGCATTCGTCGAGCGCGATCGCGAACGACTCCGTCAGGCACTCTTCCAGCCCACGGGCCACGATCTCCGTCATCTCGTACGAACGCATGTTCTGAGCGGCCATCCAGCTCAGCGTCTCCGGCTCGGGCCAGTAGCCGCGCAGCCCGATCTGCAGGAACCTGTCGCCCCGGATGGCCTCCGACTCGATGAGCCGCCGCATCGGCTGGCCGTGGCCGTAGAGGTGGCCGAACGCGATGTTCCCGGTGTCGGCGTGCGCGTCGAAGTGGATCATCGACGTACGGCCGGGCGCGTACGCCCTCGCGGTGCCGCGGGCGTCCGGCAGCGCCACCGTGTGGTCGCCCCCGAGCACCAGCGGGATCGCCCCGGAGGCGGCCACGCGGTGCACCGCCTCCTCGATCGCGGCCAGCGAGCCCTCGACGTCGCCCGAGTAGCACTCGACGTCACCGGCGTCCAGCACCCGCAGGTCGCGCAGGGCGTCCACGCGCAGCGCCAGGCTGGGCCTGGAGCCGTCGTGCGGCAGGTAGCAGGCCTGGCGCAGCGCCATCGGGCCGAACCTGGCGCCGGGGCGGTTGCTGGTGCCTCCGTCGAAGGGGGCGCCGACGATCACCACGTCGGCGTCCTCGTAGGAGGCCGGATCGTTGACGTCGCACCGGTCCACGCCCAGGAACGTGATGTCAGGACCGTACATGGGGCCGTAACGGGACACCGCTCACCTCCAGTGCCTCCATCATCACACGGTCTTTTCGGTCACTCCCGCCGAATCGAACGTCGCCACGTCATGCATCACGCGTACGGCCGCGCAGACCACCGGATACGCCAGCAGGCCGCCCGTGCCCTCCCCCAGCCGCAGCTCCAGGTCCACCAGCGGGCGCAGCCCGAGGTGGGCGAGCGCGGCGGCGTGGCCGGGCTCGGCCGAGCGGTGGCCGGCGATACAGTGGTCGAGCGCGGCCGGGTCCAGCGCGGCGGTCACGAGGGCGGCGGCACCGGCGATCACGCCGTCGAGGATCACCGGCACGCGGGCGGCGGCGCCGCCCAGGATGAAGCCCGCGATGGCCGCGTGCTCGAACCCGCCGACCGCCGCCAGGGCGCGCAGCGCGTCGCTGGGCGTGGCCAGGGCTCCCGACAGGCCGTTCGTGCGCAGGGCCTCGCGGACGATGCCCACCTTGCGGTCGAACGTCTCGTCGTCGATCCCCGTGCCCCTGCCGGTCACCTCGGCCGGGTCACGGCCGGCGAAGACGGCGATCAGGGCGGCGGAGGCGGTGGTGTTCGCGATGCCCATGTCGCCGGTGATCAGGCACCGGGCTCCCGACGCCACCAGGTCGCGGGCCACGCCGATCCCGGCCTCCAGCGCCCTGACCGCCTGGTCGACGCTCATCGCGGGGCCCTCGGACAGGTCGGCGGTGCCGTACGCGATCTTGTGGTTGACCAGGTTGGGCGCGTCGGGCAGGTCGGCGGCGACGCCCACGTCCACGACCGTCACGGACACGCCTGCCTGGGCGGCGAAGGCGTTGGCGACCGCGCCGCCGGACAGGAAGTTGGCCACCATCTGCACCGTGACCTCCTGCGGCCACGGGGTGACGCCACGCGCGTGCACGCCGTGGTCGGCGGCGAAGATGGCCAGCGCCGCGGGCTCGGGCATGGGCGGCGGGGTGGCACCCGCGGCGCCCGCGAGGCGTACCGCGATCTCCTCGAGCGCGCCCAGCGAACCGCGGGGCTTGGTGAGGCGGTCCTGGTACGCGCGGGCCTCGGCGATGGCTCGAGGATCCGCGGGACGGATCGCGGCGAGCGTCTCAGCGAGCACGGCAAACCTCCACTTACGGGACGAGTTGGAGCGCTTCCTCATATCGGTCGATCACGACGTCGGCCAGGGTCTCACAGTCGCCGATCACCTCGGCGCACCGGATGTCGAGATCGGGGTGTCCCGCGCCGTACGCCAGCGCCTGGGCCCACACGCGCTCCAGCATGCCACCCGCGAACAGCAGGTACGGCACCACGATCACGCGCTTGGCCCCGAGACGGCGGCAGCGCTCGAGCCCGCCGGGCACCCCGGGCGGGGTGACCGACACGAACGCGGTCTCGACGGTCATGAAGTCGTAGGCGTACGTCTCCCAGAACAGCCGGGAGACCCGGTGGATCTCGGCGTTGGCGGTCGCGTCCGTCGAGCCCTCGCCGACCAGCACGACCGCCGTCTCGCCGGGCTCGATGTGCACGGGGTGGTCCTCGACGGGCAGGGAGTCGACCGCGCGGAGCCGGGGTCTGGCTCCCACGAGCTCCAGGGCGCGCGGCTTGGAGATCTCGGCGGCGGCCTCGTTCAGCCGCTCGGCCAGCAGCCCCAGCACGCGCGGGTCGGGGCCGAGGGGACGGCCGTAGTCGTACATGAGCGTCGGATGCCGCTTCTGCTCCAGCTCCATCGCGGCCGGGAACTCCTCGCTCATCCTGCTGAGGCTCATCGGCAGCGCCACGAGCCGGTGGTGCCCCTTGGCGACGAGGGAGGCGACGGAGTCGCTCAGCCGCGGAGAGGCACGTTCCAGGTAGCCACCGGACACGTCGGCGCCCGTCTGGTCCAGCCGGCAACGCAGCCGGTGTACGAACCTGCCGAACTCCGCGGCGTAGGCGTCATCTTGTGAGCCCTGCCCGATCAGCAGGAGCGGCGGCTTCATTGTGAGGGAATCTCCGGTGCGTTAGACAAAGACAGGCGAGGATAACCGATGCGCCCCGGTAGGGAACAGGTCACGCTGTGTGCGCGGGGGTCGCATGCACGACGAACACGGGGTCGGAGGCGGTCAGACGGTGGGAGCCGTCGGGGTCGAGCGTCAGTCTAGATGCCAGGATCTGGGTGCCCTCGCCACGGTAGCCGTGCTCGCGCAGCCGTTGGAGCACGGACGTGACCTGCTCGACCTTCCTGAGCGAGCACACCAGCGTCCGCGGGCCGCGGGCGGCGCAGGCCACCACGACGTCGGGGCCGCCGCCGCCCACGTAGACGGCGTCGGGGTCGGGCAGCGGCTCCAGCGCCGGCGGCGCCTGGCCCCTGGTCAGAGCCACTTTGACGCCGTGCTTGAGCACGTTGGCGCGCAGCCGGGCGCAGGACTCCTCCGCGCGCTCCACGGCGACGACGGCGGCGCCCATCCGCGCGCACTCGACGGCGATCTCGCCCTCGCCCGCGCCCACGTCCCAGACCAGGTCGCCGAGCCGCGGGCCCAGCTTGGCCAGGATGAACGCCCGCACCTCCGGCGGCAGCGCCCCCTCGAACGGCAGCGCCCACTCGGCCGGGCCCGGCTGCGCGCCCGCCAGCCAGCCCGGCTCCTTGGGCTGGTGCAGCGGGTCGATGACGAGGACCACGTCGGGGTCCTTCCACGGCCTCGTGGTGGCCTCGCCCATGCGGCTGTGCGTGACCCGCTCGTCCGGACCGCCGAGGTCCTCGCAGACGATCAGCGCGCGGGGCGTGGTCGGCGCCAGCTCCCTGGCGATCTCGCCGGGACCGACGCCGGGCGCGACCAGCAGCGCCACCTTGGGATGGGCCCGGCAGGCGTTCACGACCCGGTCGATCTGGCCCGGGCCGGACGGGGCCACGACCAGCGCGTCCTCCCAGTTGAGCCCGGCACGGGCGAAGGCGCGGGTGATCAGCGAGATCGCCGGCACCACCTCCGGTTTGAGGCCATGGGCCCGCAACGTGCGGACGACACCGAAGAATCCGGGATCGCCCTCGGCGACCACGACCGCGGGACCTTCTCCGTGTTCGAGGTGATCGTCCAGAACTTCGAGCAGCGCGTCGTCGGCCGCGGTCGGCGCGGAGAGCCTGAGCTGCCCGAGCACGGCGTCGGGGCCCACGACGAGCTTCGCCTCGCGCAGCTTGTCCACCGCCTTGGCCGAGAACTCGTGCCCGTCCCACCCGACCACCGTGATCATCACGCCTCACCGTCCTCACCTCAAGGGTGACGGCTGCGATCGGGTTTCACAAAGGGTACGAAGGTCAGTCCGGTGTGCCCTCAGGCCAGGTCGGACGGGATGAGGCTGTAGACGATCACGTCCTGGCCGCCCAGCGAGGACCTGGCGACGCCTTCGCGGACGAAGCCCGCCTTCTCCGCCACCCGCTGGGAGGCCGTGTTCGTCGCGAGGGCGCGCAACTGCAGCCTTCTGAAGCCCTGCCGCTCGAACAGCCAGCGCGCGATCGCCACCACGGCCTCGCCCGCGTACCCGTTGCCGCGGGCCCACGGCGCGGTCATGTAGCCGATCTCGGCCGACCTGTGGGCCCAGTCGACGTCCCTCAGGTCCACATTCACGGCGAACCGCTCGGTGTCCCGCTCCACGACCGTCCAGGTGATGCCCGCGCCCCTCATCCGTATTCGTTCGGCCGTGCCGACGGACGCCCGCGCGTGCTCCTGCGTGTAGTCGCGCGGATAACCCGTCATGGCCTGGGTGACCGGATCGGCGACGGTGGCCGCCAGGTCGGGTGCGTCCTCGGCGGCCGGCTGGCGCAGCAGCAGCCGCTGGGTACGCAGCTCCGTCCTGGGCAGGGCGTCGGCCTGCCGGCGGCGGTCGTAGGCCAGCAGGCCGAAGATGACCAGGTCGTGCGGCCCGTCCTCGTCCAGCACCGCGTCGCGCAGCAGACCCTCCCAGGTGAAGCCGGATTTCAGCGCCACGCGGAGCGAGGCGAGGTTGTCCAGCTTGGCGGTCAGGTCGACCCGGCGCAGCCCGACGGTCCCGAACGCCCAGTTCACCAGCCCGCGCACGGCCTCGGTGGCGAAGCCGCGACCCCGGTAGAGGGGGTGGACGCCGTACCCGACCTCGGTCGTCCCCGCGGTCCACGAGGTCTTGAACAGGCTGATCGCGCCCACGATGACGCCCTCGGCGTCGACCATGGCCAGATGCAGGCCCTGCCCCGAGCGGCGCAGCTCGTGGACCCCGATCGACAGCCACCGGGGGATGCCGGAGGTCTTCTCGGGGGCTCCGGGCGGAAGGAACCGGGCGCCGGACCGCACGATGGAGCGGATCCTGGCGGAGTCCTTGAGGCTGAACGGCCGCAGTGTCAGCCGTTCCGTGGCGATGCTCACGTCAGCGTCGAACACGTCGGCAGGGTACACACTCGCGATGTTTGCCCCTGAAAGCGGGGGTAGGGGCGCAATTGAGAGGAGTGTGGAGAAGCGGAGGTGGTGAACGGTGCGGCTCGACTTCATCCGCCCGCTGTACGAGCGGCAAGGCCCGTACGCATCCGTCTATCTGGGCGCGTACACCGGGCAGGAACGTGAGGCCCACTGGCGCGGCGTACGGGACCCGCTCGAGAAGGACGGGGCCGACAAGGCCACCCTGGAGGCCCTGGACGAGGAGGTCCAGCGGCTCGTGGCCGGGGAGGCGATGTTCGCCGCCCACGGCGACCTGGTGCTGACCGACTCCCTCCCGAAACCACCGGGAGAGCTGGGCCGGTGGTCCCCGCTGCCGCACGTCACGCCCATGCTCATGTACCGCGGCGAGAACGTCCCGCACATCCGGGTCATCGTGGACCACGCGGGGGCCGAGCTGACGGTGTTCGGCGGCGGGTCGCCGCGCAGGGCCGTCGTGGAGGCGGAGGACTGGCCGCTGCAGAAGACCGCGCAGGGCGGCTGGTCGCAGAAGCGGTACGAGCGGTGGGTGGACGAGACCTGGGAGAAGAACGCCGTCGCCGTCGCGCACGAGATCGACGAGCAGGTACGCCGCATCGGCCCGGAGCTCATCCTGGTCGCCGGCGAGCCGAAGTCGCGCTCGTACTTGCTGCACCACCTCAACACCAGGTCCGCGGACCGGGTGATGATGGTCGAGCACGGCAGCCGCGCCGACCACGGGCAGTTCGAGGAGGACGTGGAGCGGGCGCTCGACCAGTGGCTCGACCGCAAGCGCGCCGAGCTGCTGGGGCGGCACCAGGAGACGTCCGGGCCCACCGGGGTGGCCCGCGTGGCGCACGCGCTGCGTGAGGGCCGCGTACAGGCGATCCTCCTGCCCGGCGAGCTGCCGCGGGAGATCTGGATCGGCACGGGCGGCACCCAGCTGGCCACCGATCCGCAGGAGCTGCGGCGCTGGGGTGTCGGCGAGCCCGTCCAGGAACGCGCGGACTCCGCCCTGGCCAGGGCCGCCGCGATGACGGATGCGGAGCTGTGGTTCTGCGACGGCGTCTCCGACGTGGCGGCCGTGCTCAGGTACTGATGATCACCTCGAGGGTCCTGGGTCCGTGCACGCCCTCGACCCGGTTGAGCTCGATGTCGCTGGTGGCCGAGGGGCCGCTGATCCAGGTCAGCGGGCGCGCCGGGTCGAGCCTGGCGATCGCCTCGGGCACCCCGGCCACGATCTGGTCGGCCCGCACCACGCACAGGTGGTAGTCGGGGACCAGCGTCTGGGCGCGCGTGCCCTGGCCGGGGCCGTGGTCGAGCACGATCGTGCCGGTCTCGGCGATGGCCACGGCGCAGGACGTGATCACGCCGTCGGCCGTGTCGAGGTCGGCCCAGCCGCCTTCCCGGTCGAAGCCGTCGGGGACGATCATGCGGCGTCCCGCGACGGCTTCGTCGATCTTGGCGGGCACCTCGGCGGCGGGGAGCACGTGCACGATGGCCCGGTAGTCGTCCACCCGCTCGGCGAACAGCCCCACGATGTCCTCGACCTGCGGCTCCGTGCGGTAGTGGCGGGGGATCTCGACGTCCGCCGCCCCGGCCACAGCCTTGCCGATCCTGGCGAGGATCTCCTCACGCGCGCTCATTCCGCTCCCACCAGTCTCTGAAGGATTCTTCCGGAATCTCGGGGATGTCCCTGGTGTCCGTCCAGGCCGCCATCGGCCCCGGCAGGCGCTTCGGTACGAGCCCGCGCAGGCGGGTCGCCGCCCTTTGCGCCTTGGCCAGGCGTTCGTGGTCGTTGAGGATCCAGCCCGCGACCTTCATCCCGGCCCGCTCGGCCGCCGCGTGCGGGGCCTTGGCGCGCAGGTCGACCAGGACCTCGGGGATGTCGATGGCGACCGGGCAGACCTCGTAGCAGGCGCCGCACAGGCTGGAGGCGTACGGCAGGGAGGCGTCCAGGTCCGAGGACATGCCGCGCAGCTGCGGGGTGAGGATCGCGCCGATCGGGCCCGGGTAGACCGAGCCGTACGCGTGGCCGCCCGCGCGCTCGTACACCGGGCACACGTTCAGGCAGGCCGAGCAGCGGATGCAGCGCAGCGCCTGGCGGCCCACCTCGTCGGCAAGCACGTCCGTGCGGCCGTTGTCCAGCAGCACCAGGTGGAAGTCCTGGCCCTCGACGGCGCCCGTCCACATGCTCGTGTAGGGATTCATCCGCTCGCCTGTGGAGCTTCTCGGCAGGAGCTGGAGGAACACCTCCAGATCCCGCCAGGAGGGCAGGAGCTTCTCGATCCCGACGACGCTGATGAGCGTCTCCGGGAGCGTCAGGCACATCCGGCCGTTGCCCTCCGACTCCAGCACCACGAGCGTGCCGGTCTCGGCGATCATGAAGTTGGCGCCGGAGATCGCGACCTTGCTCTTGAGGAAGCGTTCGCGCAGGTGGAGCCGGGCCGCCTCGGCCAGCGCGGGTGGGTCGTCGGTCAGGTTCGGCGGGACCTTGGGCATCTTCTCCAGGAAGATCTCGCGGATCTCCGACCGGTTGCGGTGGATGGCCGGGACCAGGATGTGGCTGGGGAAGTCGTCGCCGAGCTGGACGATCAGCTCGGCCAGGTCCGTCTCGTACGCGGTGATGCCCTGCGCGGCCAGCGCCTGGTTGAGCTCGATCTCCTGGGTGGCCATCGACTTGACCTTGACCACCTCGGTCTCGCCGGTGGCCTTGACCAGGCTCGCGACGATGGCGTTGGCCTCGGCGGCGTCCCTGGCCCAGTGGACGGTGCCGCCCGCCCGGGTCACGGCCGCCTCGAGCTGGACCAGGTAGCGGTCGAGGTTGCGGAGGGTGTGGTCCTTGATCGCCTTGCCGGCCGCGCGGAGCTCCTGCCAGTCCGGGAGCTCGCCGACGACGTTCGCGCGCTTGCCGCGGATCGTGTGCGTGGCTTTGCGAAGGTTGTAGCGGAGCTGCGAGTCCTGTACGGCTTTAGCCGCATTTTTCGGGAAATTGCCGGGCATTCCGAGGAAAGTCGCGCTCACTGGTGCTCCTCCGTCGATGCGAGGATCTCGGCCAGGTGCATCGTCCTGACGCCGGTCTTCTGGCGGCTCAGCGTGCCGCCGATGTGCATCAGGCACGAGTTGTCCGCCGCGCAGAGCACCTCGGCGCCCGTGTCCAGGATGTTGCGGGTCTTGTCGGCGCCCATGGCCGCGGAGACGGCCGGGTTCTTGACCGCGAACGTGCCGCCGAAGCCGCAGCACTCCTCGGCTCCCGGCAGCGGGACCAGCTCCAGGCCGCGGACGTTACGCAGCAGCCTGGTGGGCCGGTCGCCCAGGTGGAGGCCGCGGAGCGAGTGGCATGTCGGGTGATATGTCACCCGGTGCGGGAAATATGCGCCTACGTCGTCGACCTTCAGGACGTCCAGCAGGAACTCGGACAGCTCGTACACCTTCGGCGCCACCTCCGCGATGGCCGCCGCCCCCCTGCTGCCCGGCCTGGCCAGCTTCGGGTACTGCTCGCGCACCATGGCCGCGCACGACCCCGACGGCGCCACCACGGCGTCGTACTCGGCGAACACCTCGGTGAAGTGGCGGGCCAGCCGCACGCCCTCCTCGCGGTAGCCGGTGTTGACGTGCATCTGGCCGCAGCACGTCTGGGCGGCGGGGAAGTCCACGTCGCACCCGAGCCTGCGCAGGAGCGACACGACGGCCTTGCCGGTGCCGGGGAAGAGCGTGTCGTTCACGCACGTGATGAACAGGGCGACTCGCACGGCTCTCCTTCCAGGGCCAATGAGAAACCTGCTAAGTGGACTGCCGCAACGGCCTCAACCATGCACGGCGGTGGGGCGGCAGGCCAACGAGCAGGTTTCTTGTTGGGTTGGCCCAACCACAGTATGGTCAGACCATACCGAACCACATCCTTCCGGCCACCATGAGGGGGTCCCTTGGACGACAGCGGCTGGCGTCCCGTCAAGCGAACGCGGACGTTCGAGGACGTTCTCGCACAGATCGAGCGGCGCATCGCCGAGGACGGCCTCACCGTGGGCGACCGGTTGCCCGCCGAGCGCCACCTGGCCGAGCAACTCGGCGTCAGCCGCTCGTCGGTGCGCGAGGCCATGCGCGTGCTGGAGACCCTCGGCGTGGTGTCCTCGCAGGCGGGCCGGGGGCCGGACGCGGGGGCCGTGCTCACCTCGCGTCCCGACACGGCGCTGACCGACCTGCTCAGGCTGCACCTCGGCCTGGCCAGCCTGGAGATGCGCGAGGTCATCGACACCCGGCACATGATCGAGCAGTGGGCCGCCGCCCACGCCGCCGCCGCGCGGGCCGACACCTCCGCGCTCGCCGCCGCCCTTTCCGGGATGGACCGGGCGAAGAGCGCCGAGGAGTTCGTGGAGCACGACACCGCCTTCCACTGCGCGATCGCGGACGCGTCGGGCAACCGGCTCATCGCCGCCATCATGCGCTCGCTACGCGACTCGATGCGGAGATACTCGGTCGAAGCGGTGCAGCGCCTGGGCGACACCTCGATCCTGCGCGCCGACCACGTACGCATCCTCGACGCCATCGACCGGGGCGACGCGGACGAGGCCACCCTGGCCGTCTCCGACCACCTGGCGCACGCCTACCCCTCACTGTTCGATCACTGACGGAGGTCGGCCTGCCGGCACGTGGCGCCCGAGCAGACCGCCATCGCGTCCAGCCGTTGCCGCAATCCTTCGAGCAGCGCGGGATCGGCGGTCGCGGCCAGGTTGCGCAGCTCGTACGGGTCCGCGCGCAGGTCGTAGAGCTGGCTCTCCCCCGTCGCGTACCGGACGTACTTGTACTGATCCGTACGCAAAGCGCGATACGGGGGCACCGGCGTCTGCGCGGCCGACGACGGGTCCAGCGGCCTGGCGAACTCGACCAGCACGTTCCGCCGCCACACCGCCGGCGGCTTGCCCTTCAGCAGCGGCACCAGCGACCGGCCCTCCGCGAACGGCGGCACCGCGGCCCCGCCCAGCTCGGCGAACGTCGGCGCCAGGTCGACCGACGAGCTCAGCTGGCTGACCGTGGCGCCCGCCTTGATGCCGGGGCCGCGCACGACGAGCGGGACCTTGATGGCCTCCTCGAACGGGGTGGTCTTGCCCTGCTTGAGCCGGTGCGTGCCCAGGTGGAAGCCGTTGTCCGACGTGAAGAAGATGTAGGTGTTGTCCAGCTGACCGGTCCGCCGGAGCTCGTCCACCACGGCCCCGACGAGGTCGTCCACGCCGAGCATGGACCGCATCCTGGCGCGGTAGCGCTCGTCCACCTGGTCGACGGTCGCCTGGTCGAGGCCGGGCCGCTCACGCAGCCACTCCGGCTCCGCGCTCACGTCCTCCTGGTTGAACGACGGCGTACGCGGCGCGATCGCGCCCGGGAACGCGTTCGCGTGCCGGACGGCGGGGTTGGCCGGGTTGTGCGGGCCGATCGGCGTCAGGTACAGGAAGAACGGCTCGCCCTTGGAGCCGGCGATGAACTCGCGGGCCTTGCCGGCCAGCACGTCCGACAGGTAGGCCTGCTCGGACAAGCCGTAGTCGTTCAGGGAGCCGTTCTCGTTGAGCCGGTAGTCGTACTCCTCGTAGAGGCGCCGGGTCGGCACGTCCCACTCGTCCCAGCCGGGCGGCACGAACGTCTCCTCGGCCGACCCGCCCGGGTAGTGGTTGAGGTATTTGCCCATCAGCGCCGTGCGGTATCCGGCCTGCTTCATCCAGGTTCCTACCGTAGAACGTTCCAGATCACTGGTATGAAAGCGGTCGAACCCGCCCTCCGGCGGCGTGTTCGTCCACACACCATGACTGTGGACGTACTGGGAGCGCAAGATCGACGATCTCGACGGGCAGCACCAGGAGTTCGTCACGAAGTACCGGTCGAACGAGGTGCCCTGCTGCACGAGTTGCCGGGTGATATTGGGAAAGTACGGCAACGTCCCGGATTCGAGGTCGTCGGCCATCACGAACACGATGTTCGGCCGGGACTCGACCTCGGCCATCGCGGGCCCTGCCGCCAGCAGTAGTAGCAGCAAGCACACGAGTCGACACAGAGCGTTGACCACAGGGTCTGAATACCCCGGAATATCCGCCATTGACACTCACGGCTGTCACAGCCGTAATAGAACTTAATTCCGGAGGTGTCATATGAAGCTCGGCCTGAACCTGGGCTACTGGCAGCGCAACGCCGACGACGCGACCGAATCCGTGCTGGCGGCCGAGCGGCTCGGCTACGACTCGGTGTGGACCGCCGAGGCGTACGGCAGCGACGTCTTCACGCCCCTGGCCTGGTACGGAGCGCGTACGAGCCGCATCAAGCTGGGCACCTCGATCGCCCAGATCTCCGCCAGACCGCCCGTCACGACGGCCATGACCGCCATGACCCTCGACCACCTCACCGGCGGCCGGCTGCTGCTCGGCGTGGGCGCCTCGGGCCCGCAGGTCGTCGAGGGCTGGTACGGCCAGCCGTTCGCCAGGCCCCTGGCCAGGACGCGCGAGTACGTCGAGATCATGCGTAAGGTGTGGCGCCGCGAGGAGCCGGTCACCAGCGACGGCCCGCACTACCCGCTCCCCCTGGCGGACGGCCTGGGCAAACCCCTCAAGCTCATCACGCATCCGCTCCGCGCGGACATCCCCGTCTATCTCGGTGCCGAGGGCCCCAAGAACGTCGCCCTGGCCGCCGAGGTGGCCCAGGGCTGGCTGCCGCTGTTCGCGTTCCCCTCCAAGATCGAGGAGATGTACGGCGAGTCGCTCGCCGGCGCTCCCCCGGGCTTCGACGTGGCCGCGATGGTGATGGTGGTCATCTCGGACGACGTTCGGGCGGCGCTGGACGGCGTGAAGATGATGCTCACGCTGTACATCGGCGGCATGGGCGCCCGGCAGCGCAACTTCCACGCCGACATCATCGGCCGCATGGGGTACGCCGAGGCCGCCGAGCACATCCAGGCGCTCTACCTGGCGGGCCGCAAGGACGAGGCGTTCCGGGCGATCCCGGACGAGCTGGCCGACGGCATCTCGCTCGTCGGGCCGCCCGGACGGATCAAGGAACGCCTGGAGCTCTGGCACAAGAGCCCGGTCACGAGCCTCCTGGTCATGGGCCCGCGCGACGAGCCCTCGCTGAAGCTCATCCGCGACCTGGTGCTCGGCTGACCTCGCGCCCGGGCTAACCCGTACGGCCGATCGGAGTCGAACCCGGCGCCGGTTGGGGCTGCTGGGACGAGAACGCGTGAACCGTGCCGGGCTCGGCGGCACGGGGCACGCGGGCGGCCCGCTGGAGGCGCGTCAGCTCGCGTACGGTCCCCGCGCACAGCAGAGCGGCCAGCGCCGAGCAGGCCAGCTCCGGCAGGCCCACGCCCGTCAGGTCGCCGGCGGAGGAGTCGAGGGGAAGCCGGATCGTGATCAGTGCGAGCATGGCCAGCCAGCTCAGCCACCACCCGGTCAGCAGCGCCAGCCACCTCACCCGGTGGCCCGCGGGCGGCCTGGTGCCACGCCACACCTCGTCCACCAGCACGACGGGCGCCACCAGGTTGTAGCCGGGGACCAGCCAGGCGGCCGCCACGGGGCCGGAGACGGCCGAGCGGTCGTTGGCCTGCCTGGCACGTACCAACCACGTCACGTAAGCGGCCGCCGCCGCGATCGAGGTGCCCGCCACCAGCATCATCAGCACCGCGAACGCCGTCACCGCGCCCACCACGGCCTCGGCGTCGGCTCCCTGCGGACGGCCGCCGAACGCGGCGAGCTGGACGGCGAGGTGGCGCCCGCGGGAGTGTTCGAAGATCACAAGGGCGCCGAGGGAGAGAACCTGGGCGGCAAGCGTCACATATACGGCAGAGGCGGCTCTCGTCGGTGTTGTCTGGTCATAGCGCACGTTGTTCTCCCCCCGGGCCATGCGCTGAGGTTCTGATTCACTTGTATCCCGGGAGCCCCGCTGTTAATCAGCTCACCACGCCGGATTCCCACGCCCAAGCTGCGATTTCGACTCGATTTCTGACACCGAGCTTGGCGAAGATGCTGCCCAGGTGCGTCTTGACCGTCGAGAGCGACACGAACAGCTCCGCGGCCACCTCCTGGTTGGTCCGGCCCCGGGCTATCAGGCGCACGACGTCCAGCTCCCGATCGGTCAGCGGGTCGTTCATGGGGGGCACGGTCCGCCTGGGCTGGGCCAGGTGCTGCAGCAGCCGTACCGTCACCGACGGCGACACCAGCGCGTCGCCCGCCGCGGCCGCCCTGACCGCCTCGATCAGCAGGGTGGGCCCGCTGTCCTTGAGCAGGAAGCCGGTCGCGCCGGAGCGGAGGGCTCCGTACACGTACTCGTCCAGGTCGAACGTGGTGACGATGACCACCCGCAGCGGGTTCTCCACGCCCGGCCCGGCCAGCGCCCGGGTCACCTCGATCCCGTCGAGCTTCGGCATCCGGATGTCGAGCAGGCACACGTCCGGCCTGAGCCGCCTGGCCTCCGACACCGCCTCCGCGCCGTCGGCCACGGCGGCGACGACCTCCATGTCCGGTTGAGCGTCCAAAATCATCTGGAAGCCGGTTCGTACCAGTTGTTGGTCGTCGGCGATGAGAACCCGAATAGTCACGGCCCCAACTCTAAGGATCGGCCGTTCGGCCGAGGCGGAAATGGTCGCACGGCCGATCCGCCGCACCCCCGCCCGCCGAGATTCTTGACGGCATGAACGACGTACTTGTTGGACGAACCCTGACCAAGCGGTTCGGGCAGACGGTCGCCCTGGGCGGCGTGGACATCACGGTACGGGCGGGCGAAGCCGTGGCGATCATGGGGCCGAGCGGTTCCGGCAAGTCGACGCTGCTGCACTGCCTGGCCGGGATCATGAAGCCGGACGCCGGGGAGGTGCACCTGCTCGGACAGCGCATCGACGCGATGGGCGAGCGGGAGCGCAGCGCGCTGCGCCGCACCCGCTTCGGCTTCGTCTTCCAGTTCGGCCAGCTCCTGCCCGAGCTGCCCGCCGAGGAGAACGTGGCCCTCCCGCTCATGCTGGGCGGGGTGCCGAGGACCCAGGCGGTACGCCAGGCGCGCGAGTGGTTCGCGCCCCTCGGCCTGCACTCCCTGGAGGCCCGGCGGCCCGGTGAGCTGTCCGGCGGGCAGGCCCAGCGGGTGGCCATCGCCAGGGCGCTGGTCACCAAGCCGGCCGTGGTGTTCGCGGACGAGCCCACGGGGGCGCTCGACCAGCAGACCGGGCAGGACACGATGCGGCTGCTCGTCGAGGCGACCAGGCACAACGGCGCCTCCCTGATCGTCGTCACCCACGACCCGAACGTGGCCGGCTGGTGCGACCGCACGGTCGAGGTCCGCGACGGGCAGCTCCTCACGACGAGCGGGGCACGCGCGTGAACCTCGACCTGACCTGGCGGCTGCTCAAGGGCGGTGGCCGCAAGGGGATGCTGGGCACCTGGCTCACGCTGGGCGCCGTCGCCGTGTCCACGGCGCTGCTGCTGTTCGCCGTGGCCGCGAACTTCGCCTTCGAGGCCAGAGGTGACCGCGGCGCCTGGCGCAACCCGGTTCCCGCCAAGGGGAACGCGGTCGCCGTCGAGGCGGCCCGCTTCGACTTCGTCGGCGACCAGGCGATCACCGTCATCGACCTGGCCGCGCTCAAGGCCGGGGCGCCCGCGCCGCCCGGAATGCCGCGCTTCCCCGCGCCGGGCGAGGTGTGGCTGTCCCCGGCGCTGGCCGAGCTGGCCAAGACGCTGCCGGCCGATCAGCTCGCCAAGCGTTACCCCGATCCGAAGGGCGTACTGGGCGACGAGGCGCTGGTCCACCCCGGCGAGCTGGTCGCGGTCGTCGGCCACGAGCCGGACGCGCCCGCGATGACGGCCGCGCGCAGCGACGACTGGATCATCGGCAAGGGCCCGGCCCGGGTGGCCGACCTCGCGGGCACGCCGTCGGAGGACTCCGAGGCCTACCGCGCGCTCACGCTCGTCGCGAGCGTGCTCATGGTGGTGCCGCTGCTGGTGTTCGGCGGCGCGGCGGCCAGGCTCACGGTCGCCCGGCGCGACCAGCGGCTGGCCGCGCTGAGGCTGGTGGGCGCGACGCCGGGCCAGGTGATCCGGATGACCGTGGCCGAGGCCGTGATCGTCGCGCTGGCGGGCGCGCTGCTCGGCGCCGTCGGTTACGCGGTCGCCGCGCCGCTGCTGGCCCGCATCCCGATCGGGGGCGGTGCGTGGTTCGTCTCCGACCTGTTCCCCTCCCCGCTGATCCTGGCCGCGATGCTGGTCGCGGTGCCGCTGCTGGTGGGCCTGTCCGCGGTCGCGGGACTGCGGCGGGTCGTGGTGAGCCCGCTCGGGGTGGCCAAGCGCGAGACGCCGCCCGGCATGAAGTTCGTCCGGGTCGTCGCCCTGCTGGCCGTGCTGGCCGTGTTCCCGCTGCTGACCAGGGGTACCAGCATCGCGATCGTGGCGGTGGCGCTCGGGCTGGCGTTCCTGTGCATCAACCTGGCCGGCCCGTGGGTGGTCGGCGTCATCGGCCGCGTCACCGCCAAGAGCGCCCGGGCGCCCGCCCGGCTGCTGGCGGGCCGCCGGCTGGTCGACGATCCGCGCTCCGCCTGGCGTACGGTGAGCGGCGTCGCCCTGACCGGCTTCGTGGCGGGCTTCCTCGGGCTGCTCAGCCCGGGCGCGTTCGCCGGCGACCAGGAGCCCCCGCAACTGCGGGTCTCCGCGCCCGCCGCCCAGGCGACGGCCGTCGCCGGCCAGGCCCGCGACCGGCTGCGGGCGGCCGGGATCACCGCGACGGTGAAGGTCACGGGGCGCTCCTCCGATCGGGTCGTGGCCGCCGCCCTGGGCAGCTCCGCCGACCCGGCCACGATCGACCGCGCCCGCACCGCGCTCGCCGGGCTCGTCCCCGGGCGCACCCCCACGACGGGGGACGACGACCGGCGGTTCGGCCTGCAGCTCCTGGCCGACGTCCGGGTGGGCACGATCGTGGTGCTGTCGGTGTCGTTCCTGGTCGCCATCGCCAGCTCGGGCATCACGGCGGCGTCGTCGGTGCTGGACCGGCGGCAGACATACGGGCTGATGCGGCTGGCGGGGACGCCGCTGGAGGTCCTCGACCGGGCACGGCGCGCGGAGACGCTCATCCCGCTGACGGTGATGGGCGGCGGGGCGATCCTGGTCGGGGCGTTCTGCGCGGTGCCGTTCATGATCGGTGCGATGAACGTGGTGGGCGTGGTCACGCTGGCGGGCTGCGTCGCCGTCGGCTTCGGCGGCGTGATCGCCGCAGGCGCCCTGAGCCGGCCCCTGCTCCGCTCGGTCACCGCCGACCCGGCCCCCCGCCCGGACTGACCCACCCGCGCCGCCGTACCCCGGTGGCGCGGCCGGTGGGCAGGGGTCAGGCCGCTGTGGGGCCGGAGCTGCCCGGGCTGGCGTGCCAGAGCTGCCGGGGCGGGTTGGCGACGGCCGGGCCGAGGTCGGAGTAGGGCGAGAGACGGAAGCCGTTGGCGTACTCGATCTTGCGACCGCCGACCCCCGCGACCTGCTCCGGCGCCTGGGAGAGAAGGGCGCGGACCGCCCCGATGCCCTCCGCGCGCCAGAGCCGTTCGAGGTCCACGAGGTTCCAGCAGTCCACCGCGCGCATCGACACCGCCCGCGTCCCCGTGCGCCTGAGCACCCCCCTGGCCAGCATGAGCCACGAGCCGAACACCGTGGCCGCGCACCGCCCCTGCACCGACTCGAAGAACGTCAGGTCGATCGGCCCCGTCGAGTCGTCGAGCGTGGTGAAGATGACCCGCTGCCCCGAGCGTACCGCCGGCGTCTGGGTCGCCACCTTGACCCCCGCGACCAGCACCTCCGCCCCGTTGCGCTGCTTCAGGAGATCTCTGGAACGTACCACTCCGAGCGCGTCGAGCAGCTCGTCGTGGAAGCTGATGACGTGGCGGCTGATGTCGATGCCCAGGATCTCCAGCTCGGCCTCGACCATCTCCGTCTCCGTCATCTCCGGCAGCTCCCCCGGCGGCAGGTGCTCGGTGAAGCCCAGCGGGAGCTGCACCGACGGCGGTTCCTCCACGCGGGCGGGTCGCGCGGTGTAACGCCGGGAGGCGCGCGGGCCCGACCGCACGCCGATCGACGAGGCCCGTTCGAGGGCCCCCACCTGGGCGACCAGGTCGCGCCGGGTCAGCACGCCCGGACGCCAGCGGGGCCCGCCCGGGTGCAGGTCGTGGAGCGCGTCCAGCCCGCCGACCTGGACGATCCGCTCGATGGTCGGCCGCGAGGGCCGGGCGCGGTCCCAGAAGTCGGCCAGCGACGTGTACGGCTGCCCGGCGACCATGCGTTCGACCTCGGCCTCGCTCACCCCCTTGACCGCCGAGAACGGCACCCGCAACGCGTACCCCTTGCCGATCTCCCCGACCTTGAACTCCCTGCGCACCGGGGAGGAGGCGCCCTCCAGCGCGGCGGGACGCACCCGCAGCCCCAGCCGCTCCACCCGCCAGTCCTTGCCCGACTTGTTGATGTCGAGCGGCAGGATCTTGACCCCGCACTGCCGGGCCTCGTCGATGATGACGCGCGGCGGGTACATGCCCGGCTCGTGCGTGAGCACCCCGGCGAAGAACGCCGCCGCGTGGTGCCGCTTGAGCCAGGCCGACTGGTACGTGGGCAGCGCGAACGCCGCCGCGTGCGCCTTGCAGAACCCGAAGGCCCCGAACGCGTCCAGCACCTGCCAGGCCCGCTCGACGGCCGTGTCGTCGAACCCGTTGGCCTTGGCCATGGGCACGAACGTCTTGCGCACCCGCTCCCGCCCCTCGGACGTGTCCAATGTGCGCCGCAGCTTCTCGGCGAACGACAGGTCCCGCCCCGTCATCACCTCGATGATCCTGAGCACCTGCTCGTGGAACACCACGACGCCGTGCGTCTCCTTCAGCGCCTCCCGCAGCCTCTCGTGCGGGTAGTACGGCCGCCGCCACCCGTGCCTGGCCTCCAGATAGGGGGTGACCATGTCGGAGTTGACCGGGCCCGGCCTGAACAGCGAGATGTCCACGATCAGGTCGTGGAGGGTGCGCGGCTCCAGCTTGGCGACCAGCTCGCGCTGCCCCGGCGACTCGATCTGGAAGCAGCCGAGGGTGCGGCTGGCGCAGATCATGTCGTAGGTGTCCTGGTCGTCGTGCGGCACGTACTGGATGCCGGTGTCCTCGCCGCGCTGGGTGTCCAGCGCGACCACGACGTCGTCCACCCGCTTGATCTCGCTCAGCGCGTACGCCATCGCGGACTGCATCCGCACGCCCAGCACGTCGAGCTTGAGCAGCCCGGCCTCCTCCACGTCGTCCTTGTCGAACTGCGACATCGGGAAGTCCAGCAGGCTGCGCTCCACCGGTGTCCTGTCGTGCAGGCCCGCGTTGCCGATCAGCACGCCGCACGGGTGCATCGCGATGTGCCTGGGCAGCCCGTCGAGCCGCTCCGCCAGCCGGAACACCCGGTCGAGCCCCGCCTCGCCGAGCCGGCTGTCGCGCAGCTCGGGCAGGTCGTGCAGGGACGCGGTGATCTGCTTGGCCCTGATGTGCGGGAACGCCTTGGCGATGGCGTCGATCTCGTGCGGCGGCAGGCCCATCGCCCCGGCGACGTCGCGGATGGCGCTGCGCGCCCGGTAGGTCTCCATCATGGACACGCAGGCCACGCGGGCCTCGCCGTACCGCTCGAAGATGGCCTTGTAGCAGTCGAGGCGGCGGGCCGACTCCACGTCCACGTCGATGTCGGGCAGCCCGACGCGGCCCTCCGACAGGAAGCGCTCCATGAGCAGGGCATGGTCGAGGGGGTTCACCTCGCCGATGCCGATGAGGTAGTTGACCAGGCTGCCCGCGCCCGAGCCGCGGATGGCGCAGCGGATGCCCATGCCGCGGATCATGTCCGTGATGCCGGCCACGGCGATGAAATATCCGGACAGGCGCTTGCGCTCGATGATGGCCATCTCGTCCCGGAGGCGCCGCCTGGCGTCGCCCGAGCGGTCGAGGCCGCGCGAGATCAGCCCGTCCTCCACCCGGTGGCGCAGCAGCGGCACCGGGTCGCGGCCGATCTCGGGCAGGTGCAGGTTGGGCGGGTCGCTGCGCAGCGCGAGCAGCTCCTCCGGATCCATCGAGCACGCCTCGGCCAGCCGCCTGGTCGTGAACAGCAGCCGCGACACCCGTTCCTGGTCCGCCCCGCAGACCTTGTTGGCCACCTGCCGCATCTCCTTGGTGCCCTTGAGGTAGGCGTGGGAGGTGGTGCGGTCGAGGTGGCGGGGGTGCAGCGGGACGAGCTGGCGGGCCGCGTCGAGCACGTCGCCGACCTGGTGGTCGACCGGGTCGAGGTAGCGCACCGCGTTGGTCAGCACGGCCGGAACGCCCATGGACTCGGCCAGCCCGAGCATGCGCACGGCCGTGGTGGCGTCGCGGTAGCCGTACTGGTCGACCAGCTCGATCACCACGCCCGGCACCACGGCCCGCCACAGGCCCAGCAGCATCCTGGCGTGCTCGTCGCGCCGCTCGGCCACCGCGCGGCCCACGTCGGACCTGGGGCCGAGCAGCACCACGAGGCCGTCCTCGGCGCCGAACCCGTGGTCGCCGCCGTGTCCGTCATCGCGCCCGCCGGCCCACTCCCCGATCAGCTCTCGGGTCACCTTGGGCGTGCCGCGCTCGCCCGCGTAATGCGCGGACGTGACCAGGCGGCACAGGCGGGACCAGCCCTTGGCGCGGGCCAGCACCGTGACGCGGTCCTCCGCGTCCGGCCCGGTCTTCGGCCCGGGCGCGCGGCGGCGGCCGGGCAGGTCCAGCCCGGGCACCCCGAACCCCGGCAGCGGGGGCAGGGCGTCGAGCGCCAGGTTGACGCCGAAGACCGCGGAGATCCGGGCCTCCGCGCACGCGTGGGCGTGCTTGATCGCGCCGTAGAGCCCGTCGCGGTCGGTCAGCGCGAGGATGTCCATCCCGTGCTCGACCGCCCGGCTCACCAGCGCCCGCGGGAAGGCCGTGCCGAAGCGCATGGAGTACGCGGAGCACACGCTGAGGTGCGGGAACGGCGCCGCCATCAGTCCCACGCCCTCAGCAGCAGCCAGGCGTTGCCGGCGGTGTCGTAACGCAACTCGTACGAGCCCACCTCGCGCCCCGGGCTGGCCTCCACCCGCCAGAACTTGCGTTCACCGGGATCACCCTCGCTGGTCTTCCACCACTCGCGCGCGACCACCCAGTGGTCGAGGACCCGGCGGACGAGATAGAGCCGGTCTCGCCAGACGAACTGGGTCGGCTCCCCGTCCCTGGTCCACACCTCTATCGGATCGCCATAGAGTCTGCTCAAGACGCTTCTCCCCGCGGCTCTGGTCGTTATGCTGAGCCACCCGGGGGAAGGCGGGCGCTTATATGTCGAACATATGTTCTCAGCGCCCCGAACGCAAGTCGCCGGCCTGTCTCACGAGAGGGTTGGCGCCGATCGAGTTGCGGATGCTGAAGGTCACGCTGCCCGGCCGGTAGCGGTCGTCCGAGGACTCCACCGGGCGGCCCTCGTGCGTGGTCGTGACCCGGCGCTGGCGCAGGAGCGGGCTCCCCCGGCGCACCCCCAGCAGGCGGGCGTCCTCGGCGCCGGCGGACACCGCGTCGATGAGGTGCTCGCCGTAGGCGAACACGAGGCCGATCGAGTCGTACAGGGCCTCGGTGACGGACTCGCAGTCGGCCGGGATCCGCTCGACGGCGGCGGCCACCCACTCGGCGTACACGGTGCGTTCGAGCAGGACGGGCTCGCCCTCCAGCGAGCGCAGCCGCAGCACCTCCAGGACCTCGCCGGGGCCGAGCCTGGCGGACTCGGCGGCGCTCGCGGCCCGGCGGCGCTGGGTGATCACCTGGCCGCCGAAGCGGTAGCCGTTCGCGCGCGCCCACTGCGCGAAGCTGTGCAGCTCGGCGAAGCTCTGGCTGCGCGCCCTGCCGAGCACGATGCGCCTGGCCCCCTGCCGGGAGCCGAGCAGGCCCTCGGCGGCGAGCACGGCCACCGCCTGGCGCACGGTGCCGCGGGCCGCGCGGTAGCGTTCGGCCAGCTCAGCCTCGCTCGGGAGCTGCGAACCGACCGGGAGCGCACCGGAGACGATCTCGTTCCGAAGATCATCGGCGATCAGTTCATAGCGCGCAACCATCAGCGACCCTTCCCATTCATGAAAGAGCAACATTCATGCGACTTACTGGTGCTCGCTTGTTTGTACAAGTTCCCTTAGGTTCCTTCCACATCCCCTGAAGTGGAGGCGTTGTGTTCACACCTCGCGCCCGTGCGGCCGGCGTTGCCGCAGCCCTTACCGTAGTCACCGCGGCGTGCGGCGCCGCGCCCGGCACCCAGCAGTCCACCGCGTCCTCCTCCGCTCCGAACGCGGCCACTGCCACCTCGGCGGCGGACTTCGGTGGCCTCGACAAGCTCGTCGAGGCGGCCAAGAAGGAGGGAAATCTCCACGTCATCGCCCTTCCGCCCGACTGGGCGAACTACGGGGAGATCATCCAGAAGTTCCAGGCCAAGTACGGCATCAAGATCGAGAGCGAGACGCCCGACGCGGCCAGCGCCGACGAGATCAACGCGGTCAAGACGCGCAAGGGCCAGGACCGCGCCCCCGACGTGCTCGACCTCGGCCAGTCGTTCGCGATCAGCGGAGCCGGCGAGAGCCTGTTCGCTCCGTACAAGGTGCAGTCCTTCGACAAGATCCCCGAGGGGCAGAAGGAGGGCACCGGGCTCTGGGTCAACGACTACGGCGGCTACGTGTCCATCGGCTGCGACGCCAAGAAGATCGCCGCGTGCCCGACGAGCTTCGCCGACCTGCTCAAGCCCGAGTACAAGGGCAAGGTCGCGATGAACGGCAACCCGACCAAGGCGGGCTCGGCCTTCGCCGGCGTGTACGCCGCCGCCCTCGCCAACGGCGGCTCGTTCGATGACATCCAGCCCGGCATCGACTTCTTCAAGAAGCTGAAGGACGCGGGCAACTACAACCCGGTGGAGACCACGCCCGCGACCATCGAGAAGGGCGAGACCCAGATCAGCATCGACTGGGACTACAACAACTCCGCCTACGCGCCCCAGATGGCCGCCAAGGGCCTCGACTGGAAGGTGAACATCCCCTCCGACGGCAAGTACTTCCAGATGTACGCCCAGGCCATCAACAAGGACGCCCCGCACCCGGCGGCCGCCAGGCTGTGGCAGGAGTACCTCTACAGCGCCGAGGGCCAGAACCTCTTCCTCAAGGGCTTCGCCCGCCCCGTCCTGCTGCCCTCGATGACCACCGACGGCACCGTGGACAAGGCCCTGGCGGAGAAGCTGCCGTCGGTGGAGGGCAACCCCACCTTCCCGACGAGCCAGCAGGTGGACGCGGCCAAGGCCAAGCTGGCCAGCGGCTGGGACGCCGCGATCTCGGGATGAACCGCTCCGGTTCGAAGGGCTGGCTGGGGGCGCTGCCGCTGCTGGCCTTCTTCGCGCTCGTCTTCGGCGTCCCCGCCATCGCGCTGGTGGCGGGGGCGTTCACGGCGCAGGGGCGGCCGAGCCTGGCGAACCTGTCGCAGAGCCTGCAGGGCGGCTACCTCGTCGCGATGATCGGCAGCGTGAAGCTGTCCGCCGTGGTCGCCCTGCTGGGGGCTGTGCTGGGGACGTTCCTCGCGTACGCCGTCGTGACCTCACGCCTCACGTTCCTGCGCGAGGCCGTGCTGACGGCCTCCGGCGTGCTGGCCAACTTCGGCGGGGTGCCGCTGGCGTTCTTCTGGATCGCCACGCTCGGCAACTCCGGCGTGGTCAGCGGCCTGGTCGGGCTGCCGTCCGGCTCGCTCTACACGTTCTGGGGCCTGGTGGTGACCTACCTGTACTTCTCGGTCCCGCTGATGGTGCTGGTCATGGCGCCGGCACTGGACGGGCTGCGGCCGCAGTGGCGCGAGGCGGCGGCCAACAACGGGGCCACCGCCTGGCACTACTGGCGCTTCGTCGCGCTGCCGGTGCTGGCGCCGTCGATGCTGGGCGGGGTGGTGCTGCTCTTCGGGTCGGCCTTCTCCGCGTACGCCACCGCCAACGCCATGGTCGGGACCGTCGTCCCGCTCGTCACGTTGAAGATCGCCAGCGCGCTCACCGGCGACGTGCTGATCGGCTACGAGAACATCGCGCTGGCCCTCAGCCTCGACATGGTCGTGGTGGCCGGGCTCGTGATGGCGATCTACCTGCCGCTGCAGAAGAGGAGCTCCCGATGGCTGCACTGACCGGCCTGGAGCGCATCTCGGGTGGCTCCTCGCGCCCTCGCGTGTGGCGCGGCGCGGTGTTCCTGCTGGCGGCGGCCTACTTCCTGATCCCGCTCGGGGCCTCGCTCTGGTACACGATCTACACCCCGACCACCGGTGTGTCGTTCTCGGCCTACGGCGAGCTGCTGACGGCCGACGGGTTCGTGCGCTCGCTGCTGCTGTCGCTGTCCCTGGCCGTCGCCACGATCGTGCTGGTGCTGCTGCTGGCGTTGCCCGCGATGCTGGCCGTACGGCTCTTCGCGCCGCGGCTGCGCCCGCTGATGGAGGTGCTGTGCACGCTGCCCCTGGTGGTGCCGCCCATCACCTTCGTGGCCGGGATCGGCACGTCGCTGCGCACCGGGACCGACGTGCTGGCCCCGACGCCGTTCTGGGCCACGCTGATCGCGGTCCAGGACCCGGCGTTCCCCGTGGTGCTGGTGCTGGCGTACGTGGTGCTGGTGCTGCCGTTCGTGTACCGGTCGCTGGACGCGGGGCTGCGCGCGATGGACGTGCGGACGCTGGTGGAGGCGGCCCGCAACCTGGGCGCCTCGTGGCCGTACGTGCTGGTCAGGGTGGTCGTCCCGAACCTGCGCTCGGCCCTGGCCAGCGCGTCGTTCCTGACGCTGGCCCTCGTGCTGGGCGAGTACACCGTGGCCAGCCTGCTGGGGTACGAGCCGTTCGCAGTGTGGATCGTGACCGTCGCCGGCTCCAAGGGGCAGCTCTCGGTCGCGGTGTCCATCCTCAGCCTCCTGCTCATCTGGCTGCTGCTGCTCGCCGTGTCCTCGGCGTTCGGTAAGGAGAGAAACAAATGACCGCATCGGTGGAGTTCCGCGCGCTGCGGCGGGTGTTCGGCAAGACGGTCGCGCTGGACGGCTTCGACCTCATCGTCGCGCCCGGCGAGTTCGTCGCGCTGCTGGGGCCCTCGGGCTGCGGGAAGACGACCGCGCTGCGATGCGTGGCCGGGTTCGAGCGGCCGGACTCGGGCGCGGTGCTCGTGGACGGCCGGGACATCACGGACGTACCGGCCAACAAGCGGGACGCGGGCATGGTCTTCCAGTCCTACTCCCTCTTCCCCAACCTGAACGCCCGCGACAACGTGGCCTTCGGTCTGCGCGTCCGCAAGGTGCCCGTGGCCACCAGGCGGAAGAAGGCGGACGAACTACTCGAACTGGTCGGCCTCCCCTCGCATGCCGACCGCTACCCGCACCAGCTCTCCGGCGGCCAGCAGCAACGCGTCGCCCTGGCCCGCGCGCTCGCCCTGGAACCGCGCGTCCTGCTGCTGGACGAGCCGCTGTCGGCGCTGGACGCGAAAGTACGCGTGTCGCTGCGCGAGGAGATCCGCCGTCTCCAGCTCGACCTGGGCATCACGACCATCTTCGTGACCCATGACCAGGAGGAGGCCCTGTCGATCGCGGACCAGGTGGCGGTGCTGCGCGACGGGCGGCTCGAACAGGTCGGCTCGCCCGCCGAGATCTACGACCGCCCGGCCACCGCCTTCGTGGCTGAGTTCGTCGGCACCATGAACCACCTCGCCGGCCAGGTCTCCGGTGACCAGGTCACGGTGCTCGGCCAGCTCCTGCCGGTCGACGGCCAGGTGCCCGCGGATCCGTCCGTGGACGTCCTGATCCGTCCGGAGGCCGTCAAGGTCGTCCCGGTCGAGGACGGTCCCGCCCACGTGCTCGCCGCCTCCTTCCGCGGCGCCTCGGTCCGCCTCCGGGTGGCGGTGGAGGGCGGGGAGGTCCTGGCCGACGTCCCCGGTCACGAGGCGGCCCGCCTCGCACCCGGAACGCGCGTCACCGTCCGCCTGGTGGACCGGCCCGTCCTGGTGGCGCCCCGCACGGTGACCGTCCCAGCCCCGGTCGTGGCGGCCGATGCGATCTGAGCACGCCGGCCCGGATGCCGTCCTGTTCGACATGGACGGCACCCTGGTCGACACCGAAGGGCTGTGGTGGCAGGCCACCGTCTCCATCGCCACCTCCCTCGGCCGGCCGTTGGGGCCGGAGGACGTGCCGTACGTGCTCGGCCGCACGGTCGAGGACGTGGCCGCCCACCTCCTCACCCCCGCTTCGGACACGCCACTCATGACCGAGGTGGCCGGGCAGCTCACGGACGCCTCACTCATGCCCGAGGCGGCCAGACAGCCCACGGACGCCTCACTCATGCCCGAGGTGGCCGGGCAGCTCACGGACGCCTTCGCCGACCTCATCGGGCAGGGCGTGAAGGTCACGCCGGGGGCGTCGGAGCTCCTGGCCGAGCTGGCCGCCACCGCCATCCCGACGGCCCTGGTCAGCGCCTCTCCCCGGATCATCGTGGAGCTGGTGCTGCCATGGCTCGGGCACACGTTCGATCTGGTGATCGCGAACGAGGACACGGCCCGCGGCAAGCCGTACCCGGACCCGTACCTGGAGGCGGCCCTCCGGCTCGGCACGACCCCCTCCCGCTGCATCGCCGTCGAGGACAGCCCCACGGGCGTCGCCGCCGCCACGGCCGCGGGGTGCCGAGTCCTGGTGACGTCCCCGGAGAAGGGCCTGCCGTCGCTCACCCACCTCATGACCAACACCCACCCACCAGAGGGCTGAGGGCTGGGCCTGAGGGATGCCGATGAGGGTGAGCGCTGAGGGCGGGCGCGGAGGGGCGGGTCGTGGGAGCCGGGGGCTTGGGGTGACGGGCCGGGTTGTGACGGGCCCGGCGGGGACACCGAGCCGGGGCGCTGGGCGCGAACCCCAGGCACGGACCCTGGACGCAGACCCTGGACGCGGACACCGAGCCGGGGCGCTGGGTCCGGGTGAGGGCTGGCTGGTTGGTAGGTGAGGTCGCTGAGGTGGTCGTGGTTCGTTAGTCGATGCTGAAGCGGGCCAAAGCGCCCGCCTCCAGGGCCACCCAGATCGCCCCGTCCGGCCCGACCGTCAGCCCGTGCGGCTCGGCCTTTCGCGCGCCTTCGTCCCCCGCCTGCGGTCCGGTTGGGAGCGGGTACGAGTCGATGGTCCCGTCGGTGGCGATGCGGCCGAGGCGGTCGGCGGCCCACTCGGTGAACCAGAGGGCACCGTCGGGGCCGGTGACGATCGCGTGCGGTCGTGCGACCCGGTCGGGCAATGGGTACTCGGTGATCTTGCCGGCGGTGTCGATCCGCCCGACCTGACCAGCGCCGATCTCCACGAACCAGAGCGCGTCATCCGGCCCCAGCGTGATGCCCACCGGGGCGGCACCCTCCGTGGGGAGCGGGTGAACGGTCACCTCGCCTGCCAGCGAGATCCGCCCGATGGCGTTGCCCTGGTTGATCGTGAACCAGAGCGCGTCATCCGGCCCCACCGTGATGAAGGCGGGCATACCGCCCTCCACCGGCACCTCGAACTCCGTCCGCTCCCCGCCGGGCCCGATGCGCCCGATCCGGCCGGTCTGCATCTGGGTGAACCACATGGCCCCGTCTGGCCCGGCGACGAGCCCGTACGGCGAGTCCGCCTCATAGGAGGTCACCTGCCCGTCGGCGGCGATCCGGGAGACCCGGCCGCCCTTGCCCTCCGCGAACCACATCGCCCCGTCCGGCCCCGGGGTGATAACCATCGGCTGCCCATCGGCCGGATCGAGCTGGTGAATCACCGGCTTCTGGCCCGGCACCATCCTGCCGACACGCCCTTCGTGGACAAGCGTGAACCAGAGCGCCCCATCCGGCCCGGTCGCGATGCCGTACGGCGCACCCTCATCAATCCTGGTCAACATCTGCGGTCCTTCACTGGTCGATCCTTTGCTGCTCAACATATGCGTCCTCCTGCCAACGTGATCTCGGTCCCCCGGAAGCGCCGGATGAGGGCGCGGTCGTGCGACACCACGACGAGCCCGCCGCGGTAGTCGTCGAGTGCCTGCTCGATCTCCTCGGCCAGGACCAGCGAGAGGTGGTTGGTCGGCTCGTCGAGCAGGAGGAGGTCATACTCCTGCGCCAGCAGCCGGGCCAGCGCCAGTCTGCGCTGCTGCCCGACCGACAGCGTGCCCACCTTCTGGTCGAGGGCTTGGGGCTTGAAGAGGCCTGTGCTCAGCAGAGCCGCACGCCGCTCGTCCGCATAGCTGTGGTTGTGGCCGTAAGCGTCCAGGACGGTCAGGTCGGGGTCGAACGTCACCTCCTGCGGCAGGTGGCCGACCCTTACCCGGGCGTGCTCGGCCAGGGTCTGGAGCAGCGTCGACTTGCCCGCGCCGTTGGCCCCGCGGACCAGCAGCCGGTCACCGGCTTCGATGGTCAGGGAGGGGACGTGCAACCGATCGCCGACCCGGACATCGCGCAGCTCCACAAGCACGCGAGCTTGGACCCGGTCGTGCCCGACCGCATGCTCGTCTCCGGCATGCTGGTGTCGGAAGCCGAGCTCACGTCCTGCATCAGGGGCGCATCGCACGCCGGCCACGCGTCCCGTAGCGGGCTCATGGATTGGGGTGGGCTCGTGGGTCTTATCAGGGGTGCGTTGTGTGCCGGGCTGGCGTTTCGGGGTGGGCTCCGGTGCTGCGTCGCAGGCGTGTCGTGGGCCGGGCTGGCGTTTCGGGGTGGGCTCCGGTGCTTCGTTGGGGGCGGGGCCTAGAGCGGGGGTGCTGGGACTCGTTTCGTCGGTTTTCAGGGGGTCGGGGAAGGCCGGGGTGGGGGTGAAGGTGCCGTGGAAGCGGAGGGGGGCGGGTGGCCGAGGGACGGGGTCGGCCTCCAGCCGGCGAAGGCGCTCGTGTGCGTTGCGGACCCGGCTGGCCACCGAGCTCTGCACCCGCCCGGCGTTGCGGTCGTAGGCCATCTTGTTGTTGTCACGCATCTGCCGCCCCGTGGCCACCCGGTGGGCGGTCGTGGCCGCGTAGTCGCGCACCTGCCGCACCTCCTCGCACCACGCCGCGTACGACTGCTCCCAACGGGCCCTGGCGGCGGCCTTGGCGGCCAGGAAGCCGGTGTAGCCGCCGCCGAAGCGGGTGATCGCCCCGTGCTCGACCTCGAGCACGGCCGTGGCCACCCGGTCGAGGAAGACGCGGTCGTGGGAGACCACGACGACCGTGCCCCGGTGCTCGCGCAGCCGGGCTTCGAGCCAGGTCAGGGCCGACTCGTCGAGGTGGTTGGTCGGCTCGTCGAGCAGCAGGACCCTGGGGGCGGCGGCCAGGACGCAGGCCAGGCCGAGGCGGGCGCGCTCCCCGCCCGACAGGCTGGACAGCGGCCGGTCGCGGCCCACGTGGAACAGCCCCAGCCCGTGGAACGCCTTGTCGACCCGCGCGTCGGCCTCGTAGCCGCCGCGCAGCTCGTACGCCGTCAGCAACTCCCCGTACTCCGCCATGACGTCATCGGTGAGCGCCGACTCCAGCTCGCGGATCCGGCGCTCCATGGCGCGCAGGCCGGCCAGCGCGGCGTCGACGGCCTGCTGGACCGTGTGGCCGGGCGGCAGGTCGAGCGTCTGCCGGAGGTAGCCGGTGTCGTCGGCCAGCGTCACCTCGCCGTCGTCGGGCCGCTCGACCCCGGCCAGTAGCCGCAGCAGCGTGGACTTGCCCGAGCCGTTCTCGCCGACGATGCCCACGCGCTCGCCGGGCTTCACGGACATGGACGCCTCAGCGAGGACGGCCCGCTCGCCGTATGACTTGGAAACCCCTCGAAGACTGATCAGGATGGAACTCCAATCGCAACCGTTGTAGCGTTAGTGTGCCATGCGGGAGACGCTAATGCAACTGGAGTAGTTTTTGGAGTCGAACAAGCGGCCGGGCGGGCGAAGTGCCCGGGTTCGGGACGCCGTACGGGAGGCCACCCTTGCCGAGCTGGCCGAGCACGGATACCGGGGCCTGACGGTGGAGAACGTGGCCGAGCGGTCAGGAGTGCACAAGACGACCGTCTATCGGCGCTGGGGCAGCGTCGCGGGGCTGATCTCCGACGCCCTGGAGCTGGCCAGGGACGAGCCGTGGCCCATTCCCGACACGGGCTCGATCGAGGGCGATCTGAGGGGCATCGTCCAGCTGGTGCGCAGCGGCTTCGACGACCCGGAGCTGGGGCCGGTGTCGTCGGCGTTCGTGGCGGCGGCCGTACAGGATCCCGACGCGGCGCGGGCGCTGCACGAGTTCTTCATGGCCCGGCACGAGCAGTCGGCCGAGGTGGTGCGGCGGGCGGTCGCACGCGGTGAGCTGCCTGACGTCGTGGATGTCAGGGAAGTGATCAGGGTGGCCGTCGCGCCTATTTACTACCGGTTGTTCGTGGCGCATGAGCCGGTCACCGAGCGGGACGCCGATCGTGCCGCCGACGCGGCGCTCGCCGCCGCCCGCGCCGGTGTTCTGTGAACTGCCACCCGCGACGGGGCTCTATGAACCGCCGCCCGTGCTGCCGCCCGCGCCGGTGTGCGGCACTCGCCGCCGGCCATGCCGGTGCTCTGTGAGCCGATCCCGCGCCTGCAAGAGCAGCCCGCGCCGGTGCCCCGGGAGGGTCAGGGGGTCTTCTGGCCGCGTAGTTCGAAGTCGTCGAACGTCGTCTTCAGCAGCGACGTCTCGTCCTTGGGCGTACGCGCGAACAACCCCACATACCCGTTCCCGAGCCCGTTCGGATCCTCCACCTGGTGCACCCGCCGATCGTTCACCCACATCGTCAGCCGCACCGCCGACCCGGTCTGCTCGCACGCCGCCACCACCCGGGCCTTGCCGGGCAGGCCGTCCACCTGCACCGGCTGGGCCAGCGTCCCGCCCGATCCGTCCACGATCCGCCGGATCCTGGCCTTCCCGGTCGTGTCGAGCGCGAACTCGTAGTACGTGTCGTCATCGTCCATGTTGTGGCAGTACACGCCGTACTCGCCGCTCCCGACCGACTTCTTGACCTCGGCGGTGACGGCGACGACGACGGACGAGGGCAACATCGGCGTGGGCGTGGCCGACGGGTCGGGCGTGTTGGTCGGCGTGGCGATGAGGAAGGGTATGGGCGCCTTCGCCCACCGCTCCTCGGACCCCTTCTCCACGTCCAGCCCGTACGTCCCGTCCGTCCGGTAGCCGTAGCTGGCCGTCTCGTCCGGGTCGTAGACGCCGTTCCAGCCGCCAGAGGTCTGCGTGAAGTCCTCACGGTAGAGAACGCTCATGTCGGGCGGCCCGCTGGGGCTGAACACCGCCCACGCGGCCACCGAGCCCGCCACCAGCACCGCCGCGGCCGCCGCCGCGACGCCCGCGATCAGCTTGGCGCGGTTGCCCTTGGACTTCTGCTGGACGGACGTGTACGGCGCCGTGGCCTGCTGCCAGGCCACCTGTACGGTGTGCGCCGCCTGTTCGGGCCCGGCCGACCGCCCGACGAGCTGGTCGAGCAACTGCTGCGCGGTGGGCCGCGCGGCCGGGTCCTTCCGCAGCGCGGCCCCGACCAGCTCGCGCAGGCTGGGCTCGACCTCGCTGAGATCCGGCTCGGTGTTGAGCACCTGGTAGACGATCGAGGGCAGCGTGTCGCCACCGAAGGGCGCCCTGCCGCTGGCGGCGAACGCGACCAGGCATCCCCACGAGAAGACGTCGCAGTCCGGGGACACGGGTTCGCCCCGCAGCACCTCGGGAGCCATGTAGCGGGGCGTGCCCACCAGCTCGCCGGTGCCCGTGACGCCTCCGAGCGTGTCGAGCGCCCGCGCGATGCCGAAGTCGATCACGCGCGGACCGACGGGCGACAGCAGCACGTTCGACGGCTTGAGGTCCCTGTGCACCACACCGGCGCCGTGGATGGCGGTCAGCGCGGTGGCCACGCCGACGGCCAGCGCGTCGAGGCTGGAGCCGCGCAGGGGGCCCGACTGGCGTACGGCGGCCTCGAGGTTCGGGCCGGGCACGTATTCGGTGACGACATAGAGCTGGTCGCCGTCGAGCGCGGCCTCGATCACCGCGGCCGTGCAGAACCTGCGCACCCTCTGGGCGGCGTCCGCCTCCCTGCGGAACCGCATGCGGAACTGCTCGTGCTGGGTCAGCTCCGGGTTGATCACTTTGACGGCGACCCGCTGCCCAGCCGGATCCTCGGCGAGATGGACCGTGCCCATGCCGCCCCGGCCCAGCACGCTAAGCAACCTGTAGCGCCCGATGTGGGAGGTTTCACCGCTCACGGCGCGCTAGCTTACCGACACGCCGCACACCGCGCAGGGCCGAGCACGCCACGTATTCGCCACCTGGGGCAAAGCCGGACCCGGGTGGCATTCCCCCGCACGTACGGAGTTGACTAGGCGTCATGCATGCCATCATCGTCTCCGCCCCTGGCGGTCCTGAGGTTCTCGAATACGTCGAGCGGCCCGATCCCGTCCCCGGTGAGGGGGAGATCGTGGTCGACGTCGCGGCCAGCGGGGTCAACTTCATCGACATCTACCACCGCTCCGGCGCGTACCCGCTCGACCTGCCCACTCCCATCGGCTCCGAGGGCGCGGGCACGGTCTCGGCCGTCGGGCCTGGGGTACAAGGGGTGGCCGTGGGCGACACCGTGGCCTGGGCCAACGTCCTGGGCAGCTACGCCGAGAAGGCGGTGGTCCCGGCGAACCGGGCCGTGCCGGTGCCCGACGGCGTCCCGGCCGACGTGGCCGCGGCGGCGATGCTGCAGGGGATGACCGCCCACTACCTCACCCACTCCACCCACGAGGTGCGCGAAGGCGACGAGGTGCTCGTCCACGCCGGAGCCGGCGGCATGGGGCAGCTGCTCATCCAGCTGGCCAAGCTCAAGGGCGCCAAGGTCCACACCACCGTCTCCACCAGCGAGAAGGAGAAGCTGGCCAGAGAGGCCGGCGCCGACGAGGTGCTGCGGTACGACGACTTCGCCGAGGCGCTGCGGGACAGGATCGACGTGGTGTACGACGGCGTCGGCAAGGCCACGTTCGAGGGCGGGCTCGAGGCGCTGCGGCCGCGCGGCCTCATGGCCCTGTACGGCGCCGCCAGCGGCCCGGTGCCACCGATCGACCCCCAGATCCTCAACCGCAAGGGCTCGCTCTTCCTGACCAGGCCCACGCTCGTCCACTACATAGCCGAGCGCGAGGAGCTGCTGCGGCGCGCCTCCGACCTGTTCGGCTGGATCAAGTCGGGGCAGCTCGCCATCAACATCTCCCACCGCTACCCGCTGGCCGAGGCGCACCAGGCGCACGAGGACCTGGCGGCCCGCCGGACGACAGGAAAACTGCTCCTCATACCCTGACGCCATGGACATCGCAGGATCAATCTGGTCGTTCGCCGCCGTAGTGGCACTGCTCACGCTCACCCCCGGCCTCGACACGGCCCTGATCCTGCGTACGTCCTTGCTGGCGAGCAGGCGGGCGGCCTGGGGCGTGACGCTCGGCATCCAGCTCGGCACGCTCACATGGGGCGTGCTCACCGCGGCCGGGCTGTCGGCGCTGCTGGCCGCCTCGCGGCTCGGCTACGAGATCCTGCGCTGGGCCGGCGTGGCGTACCTGGTGTGGATGGGCCTGCGCATGCTCCTGGCCAAGGCCGCGCCCCACGACGAGCCGGAGCAGGCGGTGCGGTTCGGGGGCGGGTTCCGGCGCGGGCTGGTCACGAACCTGCTCAACCCCAAGGTCGGGGCGTTCTACGTGGCCATGCTGCCGCATTTCATCCCGGACGGGGCGCCGCACGCGGTCATGGGGTTGGTGCTGGCCGGCGTGCACGTGGCCGAGGGGCTGCTGTGGAGCGCGGCGCTGATCGGGTTCGCTTCGCTGGTGGGCGGCTTCCTGCGGACGCCCGCCGTACGCCGCTTCCTCGACCGCCTGACCGGCGTGGTCATCGTCGGCTTCGGCATCCGCCTCGCCGTCACCGACTGAGGCCGAAGCCGGGGCTCGTGGGCCAGCCCAGCAGACGGGCCCCGAGCACGGCGGTCTCCAGGGTGAAGCGCTGCGTCGGGTCGTCCGGCGAGAAGCCGGTCAGACGGCGGATGCGCTCCAGCCGGTACGTGACCGCCCGCGGGCTGAGCCCCAGCCGCCGGGCCGCGGCCGTCTGGTTGCCGTGCGAGGCGAAGACGGCCTCCAGCGTCTCCAGCAGCGGCTCGTGCCCGCCCCGCGCCCCCAGCAGCGGGCTCAGCACGCTGGTCACGAGGTCCTCGATCGCGCCCCTGTCGCGCAGCAGCACGGGGAAGACGAGCAGGTCGGCCGCCTTGACCACGTCGGCCCTGAGCCCCAGCCCGTCGGCCAGCTCCAGGGCCTGCGCCGCCTCCCGGTAGGAGGCCACCACGCCGCCGGGGCCGCGCTGCGGCCGTCCCACCGCGACCCGCCACCCGACCGGGAAGCGGGCGCGTACGTGATGGGTGAACTCTCCCACCGCGGCCGGCAGCGTCGCCGGGGCCACGCACACCAGCAGCCCGTCGCGCACGGCCACGAGCACGTTGTGCGAGCCGAACCGGGCGATCAGGTCCCGTTCGATGCGGTCCTGGTCGCCGTCGCGCATGCCGCGGGCCACGGCCACCACGTACGACCCCGCCAGCCGCAGCCCGAAGTGCTCGGCCCGCTCCGCCAGCCGCTCGGCCCGCCCTTGGAGCAGGTCGTCCACGAACTCCCGCCAGGCCTGCTCCTCCTCGCGGATGGCGGCGAGCTGCGCCCTCTCGTACCCCTCCATCAGCGCGGAGACCGCCTTGCGCAGCGCGGGCAGCGCTTCCGGCAGCCCTTCGCCGGCGGCGAGCGCGCCGTCCACCAGCACCCGCAGCGGCACCCCCAGCGTGGCGGCGCGCTTGCCCGCCGCGCGGTAGGCGTCGAGCGCCTCGCGGGAGGGTAAGCGGCCGGTCGCGGCGTGCTCGGCCAGCACCCGCCGATGCCCGCCGAGCAGATCGGCGAGCAGGTCGGCGGGCAACTCGGAGATCGCCATCACACTCCTACGTCACGCCTGTCGAAGGAGAGCACCGCGGTGAGCGCGAGCACGGCCGTCGCCCCCGCCAGGACAAGGTAGTCCCCGACCGGCAGCCCCTCATAGAGCGGCCGGCCCTCGGCGTAGTAGTGGAACGGCGAGACCCACTTCAGCCAGGAGATGGCGTCGATGTTCCGGCCGATCGTGACCACGACGTAGCCGGCCACCACCCACACCCCGACCACGGCGGAGGCGATCGACCTGCGCCCGGCGGCCGCGCCGACCGCCAGCCCCATCGTCCCGAACAGCAGCCCGACCAGGAGCACCCCGAGGTGCGCGGCCAGGATCCGGTCGAACGGCACCCCCATCTCCACGACCTCGCTCATCGCCCACATGGCGAGCAGCGTCACGACGGCCAGCACGAGCATCGCGACCGCCAGCGCGGCGAACCTGTCCAGCACCAGCCGCCGCCGATCCACCGGCAGCGTGACGACCAGCTCCAGCGTGCCCGACTCCTCCGGCTGCGCGATCGCCCGGTTGGCCAGGAGCATCGCGAACACGATGAACAGCATGGGGACGAAGAGCTGGTAGACGACCGTCTGCAGGTAGCCGGCGCCGGAGGCGAAGTCCCCGAGCCCGCCCATCAGATCCTTGAGCGGCCCGGGGAACTTGGCCATGGCCATGGAGTCGTAGGTCTCGGGGTTCAGCTTGACGTTGGCGTACGCGCCCAGATAGACGCCCATGAAAGCGCTGATGCCCAGGCACCACCAGATGAGCGACCGCCGGTTGTCGCGCAAACTCTTAGCGATCATGGTGCCGCTCCTCGTCGCTGTAGTAGGTCAGGAAGATCTCCTCCAGGTCCGGTTCCGCGCTCACCATGTGCACCACGGTGAAGGCGGCCGCCGCCTTGATCAGCGCGTCCGGCCGGCCGTCGATCGTGCAGCGCACGCCGGCACCCTCCACGCGCAGGTCGCGCACGCCGGGCAGGTTCTCGAACGCCGCTCGCGGCACGGGCGCGTCGAAGTGCAGCTCGACCCGGCGCACCGCCTTCTCGCGCAGCGCCGCCACGTCCTCCACGGCCACCAGGCGCCCGTCCCGTACGATTCCGACCCGGTCCGAGACGTTCTCGACCTCGGCGAGCACGTGCGAGGACATCAGCACGGTTCGCCCGGACTGGCGCACCTCCCTGACCATGGCCAGGAACTCGTGCTGCACCAGCGGATCCAGCCCGCCCGTCGGCTCGTCCAGGATGAGGAACTCCGGCTCGTGCATGAACGCCTGGATCAGCCCGACCTTCTGCTTGTTGCCCTTGGAGAGCTTGCGCATCTGCACCGACAGGTCGGCCTCGAGGCGCTCGGCCAGGGCGTCGATGCGCGTGTCCGGCACGCCGCCGCGCATCCTGCCGAGGAAGCGCAGGTAGTCCCTGGCCCGTTCGCGGCCCTCCAGCGCCAGCTCGCCCGGCAGGTAGCCGATCCTGGAGCGGGTCGCGGCCTCGCGCGGGTCGGCGCCGAGGACGCGTACCGTGCCCCGGGTGGGCCTGATCACGTCGAGCAGCAACCGGAGCGTGGTCGTCTTGCCTGCGCCGTTCGGCCCGAGATACCCGAAGATCTCCCCCGGCTGGATCTCCAGCGTGAGATCTTCCAGGCCGCGGCGCCTGCCGTAATACTTGGTCAGCCCTTCGGCCTGCACCACTGCTGTCATGGCCGAATCGTCCCGCCGCGCGGGACCTCCGTCACCGGACGGGTCCGGCAGCGTGCGGATGGCTTTGCTTCCGGGACGCGGCAACGAGAAGGTGGGTGACGTGGAAACGGCGTTCGTGCTCGGTGGCGGGGGCGTGCTCGGCGCGCACGAGGTGGGCATGCTGCAGGCGCTCGACGAGGCGGGCATCAGCCCCGACCTCGTCGTGGGCACGTCCGTGGGCGCCCTGAACGGGGTGGTCATCGCCGCCGCCCCGTCCGAGGCGGTGGAGCGGCTGACCACTCTGTGGCGCTCCGACGTCGTACGTACGGCCTTCGCCGGCTCGTGGGTGGCCCGGTTGTCCACGCTGGCCAGGACCGGCACCCATCTGCACCCGATCGGGCCGTTGCGCGAGGTTCTGAGCGGGACCGTGGGGGTTTCGCGGATCGAGGAGCTGGAGGTCCCCTTCCAGTGCGTGGCGGCCTCGGTCGAGCGGGCGGCGGCGCACTGGTTCACCGGCGGGCCGCTGGTCGATGCCGTGCTGGCGTCGTGCGCGGTGCCCGGGCTGCTGCCGCCCGTCGTGATCGGCGGCGAGCACTTCTACGACGGGGGGCTGGTGCACAGCATCCCCGTGGGGCGGGCCGTGCAGCTCGGCGCCAAGCGCGTCTACGTCCTGCACGTCGGGCGGATCGAACGGCCGCTGGCGCCGCCCAGGAGGTTCTGGGAGGTGGGCATGGTGGCGTTCGAGATCGCGCGCAGGCACCGGTTCGCCGAGGACATGGCCAGCCTGCCGCCCGGCGTGGAGGTGCACGTGCTGCCCGCCGGGATGACCGAGGCGCTCTCCCCGCTGCGCTACCGCGACATCTCGCAGATCTCCGCCTGCATCGAGCGGGCATACAGCGCTTCTTCCCGCTATTTGCGTAACAGAGGAGGATGAGGGTTAGACCGTTTCAGGGAGGCGCCGTTGCTTCCACCGCGTATTCTCCGCCGGCTGGTGCTGGCTCCGCTGGTCATCGTGGTGACCGTGTTCATGGTGGTGACGCTGCCGTTCTGGCTCCTGGTCACGGCCGCGGCCTCGCTGCGCCTGCCGCCGCCGCGGCGCAGAGGGGCGAGGTTCGTCTGGTTCGCCACGGTGTGGCTGACGCTGGAGTCGGGCGTGCTGATCACGTGCCTGTGGCTGTGGGTGGCGGGCGGGGCCCGGCGTCAGGAGCGGCACTACGCCCTGATCAGGTGGTTCCTGGCCAAGGTGCACGCGGCCGCCGTACGGATCTTCCGGCTGACGCTGGAGATCCAGGAGCCCGACCTGACGATCGAGGAGCAGTCCGCCAGGCTGACGCGACCGGTCATCGTGCTGTCCCGGCACGCGGGCCCGGGCGACTCCTTTTTGCTGATTTATTACCTTTTGGCGATCTATCACCGGCGGCCGCGCATCGTCATGAAGGCCGCACTCCAATACGACCCCTCGCTGGACGTCGTGATCAACCGGCTGCCGAACGCGTTCGTGCCCCGCAAGTCCGGACAGAAGCGGATCATCGAGGAGATCCACCGCCTCGCCGCCACGATGGGCGACCAGGACGCTCTCGTGATCTTCCCCGAGGGCGGGAACTTCACCCCGCGCCGCCGCCGGCTCGCCATCCGGCGGCTGGAGGAGAAGGGGCTGACCGAGGAGGCGGAGCGGGCGCGCGGCATGGACCACCTGCTCCCGCCCCGCCCGAACGGCGCCATCACGGCCATCGAGGCGTGCCCGTCGGCGGACGTCATCTTCGTCGCGCACACCGGGCTCGACGACCTCATCACGCTGGGGGACGTCTGGCGCAAGCTGCCCTTCAACGCTCAGATCACCGCGAAGTGGTGGCGGGTGCCCGCGGCCGAGATCCCGGCGGAGCGGGAGGACCGGGTCCGGTGGCTGTACGACCATTGGGAGCAGATCGACGCCTGGATCGCCGCCCAGCGCGTGGCCCGGACAAGATGAGCGCCCGCTAGCCGAGCGGCGGCGCGCCCGGGGGCAGGACCGGGACGTCCGGCGGGCCGTGCTCGATGAGGCGGAGCAGCGCGTCCGTGTCGAGGTGCCGTTCCACCAGGTCGCCGAGCGCGTCGAGCCGCTCCTCCCGGAGCGCGGCGAAGTCCGTGCCGGGAGCCGGCGCGAAGTCGCGTCCCGCCCGCGCGGCCACGTCGGCCAGGAAGGCCCGGCGGAAGCCGTCGTTCTCCAGGGCGCCGTGCCAGGTGGTGCCCCAGACGTTGCCGGCCCGGCAGCCGTCGAGGAACGGCTCGCCTCCGTCGACCGAAGCCAGCCCGTGGTGGATCTCGTACGCGCGGACCGGCTGCCCGTACGCCGTGCCCTCCGGCCGCCCGAGCCGCTTCTCCTTCGCGAACTCGACGCGTACCGGCAGCCGTCCGAGCCCTTCGACCTTACCCGCCCCCGACTCCACCTCGTCCACGATCTCCCGCCCGAGCATCTGGAACCCGCCGCAGATCCCCAGCACGGGCCCCGCGCGGTCGACGATCGCCGCCGCCAGCCCGCGCTCCCGCAGCCACGCCAGGTCGCTCACCGTGGCTCTGGAGCCCGGCAGCACCACCAGGTCGGCGTCGTCCAGCTCGACCGGATCAGTCACGAAACGCACCACGACCCCCGGCTCGGCGGCCAGGGCGTCCAGGTCGGTGAAGTTCGAGATCCTCGGCAGCCGCACGACGGCCACCCGGAGGGTCTGCCTGCCGTACGGGGCGCCTACCGCGACCTTCCGGCTGTCCAGGGCCAACGAGTCCTCGACGTCCAGCCAGAGCCCGTCGAGCCAGGGCAGGACGCCGTACACCTCGCGCCCGGTCAGCCGCCTGAGCATGTCGAGGCCGGGCTCCAGGAGCTCCCGCGCGCCGCGGAACTTGTTCACGACAAATCCGGAAATATGCGATTGGTCGTCGGCGTCTAAGAGGCCCACCGTGCCGTAGAACGCGGCGAACACCCCTCCCCTGTCGATGTCGCCGACCACGATCACGGGCAGGTTCGCGGCCCTGGCCAGACCCATGTTGGCGATGTCGCCGCGGCGCAGGTTGATCTCGGCGGGGCTGCCCGCGCCCTCGCACACGACCACGTCGTACTGACCTCTGAGCCTTTCGAGCGCCTCCAGCGCGGTGGCGCGCAGGAGGTCCTTGAGCGCGCCGTACTCCATCGCGTCCACGTCCGCCACCGGGTTGCCCATGAGGACGACCTGGCTGCGGCGGTCGCTGCCCGGTTTGAGGAGGATGGGGTTCATGTCCACCGTCGGCTCCAGGTAGGCGGCCTGCGCCTGCGTCGCCTGGGCCCGGCCGATCTCGGCGCCTTGAGCGGTGACGTACGAGTTGAGCGACATGTTCTGCGCCTTGAAGGGCGCGACGCGCACGCCCCTGCGGGCCAGCCACCGGCAGATCCCCGCCGTCAGCACGCTCTTGCCCGCGTCGGACGTGGTCCCCGCGACCAGCAACCCCCCTCTGACCATGCGATCACCGTACAGGCCCGCGCTAGGCTGCCCGTATGCCACCGGCCGACCTGCCCATTTGCCGCACCTGCGGCGTCCAGTACGCCGAGCCGCGCCCCGACTGCCCGATCTGCGAGGACGAGCGCCAGTACGTCGGCTGGGACGGCCAGCGGTGGACCACGCTGGCGGGCCTGGCGGCCGAGGGCCATCGCGGCCGGGTGGAGGAGGAGGGCCCGCGCGTGGTGGGCATCGGCACCGCCCCGCCCACGGCGATCGGGCAGCGCGCGCTCCTGCTGCGCACGCCGGAGGGCAACGTGCTCTGGGACATGGTCTCCTACCTCGACGACGACCTGATCGCCGAGGTCGAGGAGCTGGGCGGGGTGTCGGCCATCGCCATCAGCCACCCCCACTTCTACGGCTCCATGATCGAATGGTCCCGGGCCTTCGACGCCCCGGTGTACATCCACGCCGCCGACAGGCGGTGGGTGGCCAGACCGGACGACTCGGTCATCTTCTGGGAAGGCGACACCCACCGGCTGTCGGAGGACCTCACCCTGATCAACGCGGGCGTGCACTTCGAGGGCGGCCAGGTGCTGCACTGGTCGTCCGAGCGTGCCCTGTTCTCGGGTGACATCCTCCAGGTCGTCCAGGACCGGCGCTGGGTGAGCTTCATGTACAGCTACCCCAACTACATCCCGGAACGTCCGCACGTCGTGCGCCGTGCCCTGGACCTGCTGGAGCCGTACGCGTTCGAGAGGGTTTACGGGGGTTGGTGGAAGCGCGTCGTGCACGGGGACGGCGCGGAGGCCGTCCGCCGCTCAGCCGACCGCTACCTCTCCTTCGTCGAGGACAGGTAGCCGGCCGTTCAGCCCTCGCGCCTCTGGTCCCTGGTCTCCTCGTCCCGAACGGGCGGCTGCTTCTGACCACCGCCGCCGTAGCGCTCCTGCACCGCGTCCGCGCCCTTCGAGATCTGGTCGTCGTACTTGTGGCCGGTCCGCTCCTTCGCGTAGCGCTCGGCCCGGTCCAGCAACTGGTCGGCCTGCTTGGAATGCCCTCTGGCCAGGTTCTCCGCCTTCTTCAGCCATTCCCCGATGCGGCTCATACACGTTCCCCATTTCTTCGGACTACGGGCGCCCCCTACCCCCGCATCCTGCACATTCACGCCCGCCACCAGGCGGCGAGCAGCGGAACCACCGCCCACCCGGCGAGCACCGTGAAAGCCGCCCAGGTCGGCATGATGGCCGGCAGCTGCTCGATCAGCTGGAGCGCCGGGTAACCGGGCAGGAACCGGTTGACCCACTCCCCGTCCTCGTCCTGGTGGCCCGGGGCCTGTCCAACGCGGAGATCACGCAGAGCCTGTACGTCAGCCTCAGCACGGTCAAGACGCACGTCAGCAGCCTGCTGACCAAGCTCGGTGCGCGTAGCCGCGTCCACCTGGTCATCGCCGCCTACGAGGCCCGGCTGGTCTGAGACGTGGACTCCCGGCGGTCTCGTATGGCCTAGACTCCGGCAGATGTTCAGGGCCCCCGCCCGGCTGGCCTGGCTGGACGCCCTGCGGGGGCCGGCCGCGCTGGCCGTCACCATGCACCACGCCGGCTGGACCTTCGTCCCGGACCTCTGGGTGGAGGTGGACCGGAGGATCGACCTCGGCAGCTGGGGCGTGTTCGTGTTCTTCCTGGTCAGCGGGTACATCATCCCCGCCTCCCTGGAACGGCGCGGCGACGTGCGGGCCTTCTGGACCGGGCGGGCCTTCCGCCTCCTCCCCCTGCTGGTCAGCGCCTGCGGCCTGGTGCTGCTCCTGGCCCTGGCAGGCGTGCTCCCCCTCGAACCTCAGCTCGCCGAGCGTCCTCTCCCCGTGGTCGCGCTCGGCAATCTGACCATGTTGCAGGAGCTGCTCAACCTGCCGGCCGTCATCACCGTGACGTGGACGCTCTCGTACGAGATGACCTTCTACCTGATCAGCGTCGCGCTGTTCCAGGTGCGGCAGGCCGGCAGGTCGGCGGAGATCGCCGTCGTCCTGGCGCTGGTGGCCGTGGGCCTGGGCCTGCTGGTGCCGCAGACGATGATCGGCGGCCGGGACGACGTGGCCGCCGTGCTGCTCCCCGTCGCGGTCGTGGCGGCCATCGCGGTGACCGCCCTCGGGCACGGCAGGGTACGTACGGCCGCCGCGGTCGCGGGCGGTCTCCTCGGGCTCGGGCTGGTGATCCTGGGCAGCCGGGCCGGCACCTGGCAGGGTGTGATCATTTTGGCGACGATGTTCGCGGGGACGGCGGTGTACCGGGCCGAGCAGGGAGCCGTCCGCTGGCGTACGGCGGCCGTCGCGGTGGCGGTGGTGCTGGGCTGCGGGCTCTTCGCCAAGGACGAGCCCAGCTGGGCGCCCGCGATCGCGCTCGCGTACGGCGCCTTCGGACTGGCGTTCGCGCTGCGCCGGCGGGCGTTCCCGCGCTGGCTGGCGCGGCTCGGCGTGATCAGCTTCTCCGTCTACCTGCTGCACCCGATCCTGCTGCACGTGATCCCGAACCCGGTGCTGTACTTCCTGGCCCTGATCCCGCTCAGCGCCATGACCTACCGGCTGATCGAGGCCCCGGCCCAGCGCCTCGGCAAACGCCTGGTCGCCGGCGGCGCGGAGCCTCGATGAGGCGGCTCACGGCTTGCGGCCGACTCCTCCGTACAGCCATCGCGTGGCGGCGGGAGCCGGGTCGGCCGGGTCTGGGTGCCAGGCGTCGATGGTGACCAGACCGGGATCCACCAGGTCGAACCCATCGAAGAAGCTCGCCACGTCGGCGTGCTCGCGGAAGTAGATCGGCGTCGGCGTGGCCGCGTACACCGTCTCGATCTGGGCTACCGCGTCCGCCGGGTGGCCGTCGACGGTGACGTGGGTGGCCGTCAGGTGGCTGCCGGACACCAGGGCGTGGCGCAGCTGGCCCATGACCGAGGCGCGCTCCTCCAGGGTGAGGAAGTGCACCATGGCGATCATCAGGACGCCGACCGGCTCGTTGAAGTCGATGAGCTTGACGGTCTCCGGGTGCCCGAGCACGTCGGCCGGGCGGCGCATGTCGGCGGCGGCCACGGTGGTGTTGTGGTCGGTCGCCAGGAGCGCGCGGCCGTGTTGCAGCACGACTGGGTCGTTGTCGACGTACACCACCCGGGCGTCCGGGATGATCTGCTGGGCGATCTCGTGGGTGTTGCCCACGGTGGGCAGGCCGGAGCCGATGTCGATGAACTGCCGGATCCCCTGCCGGGCCATGTGCCGCACAGCGCGGCGCAGGAACGCCCGGTTTTCCTGGGCCAGCTGACGGATCTCGGGCATCGCCTTCTCGACCCGCCGTACGGCGTCGCGGTCGACCTCGAAGTTGTCCTTGCCTCCGAGGTAGTAGTCGTACATACGGGCGACGCTTGGCCTGGTGACGTCGATCCCCATAGCTCCGCCACCGCCTTGCTCCGGCATGTCACGGCCTCCATTCGTGATCATTCCGTACACAAGCTATCGCAATCCGCGAAGGAGACTGTCAGGTTTTGGTGTCAAACGTGGCGTTCTGCTCCCATCGTCGAGCCGGCCGGGGTCGCCTACAGGAGGTCGTTGATCAGGTCCCGGAAGTCCTTGCGGTAGTCGAAGTTCTGCATGTCCTGCAGCCACACCGTGCGGATGAAGGGGATCTTGAGGTCCTTCCTGATCCTGCGCAGCCAGATCTCCCAGTCGTCGTCCTTGATGACGCCCAGCCGGTAGCCGGTGTGGGCGGCCTCGTAGCGGTTGAATATTGACCAGGCGAGGGCGATGTTCTGCACGGAAATTTCCGGATTTCGCCGGACGCTGTCCCCGATGAAATCGATGTCCGCGAATATCTCGCGAACGCGGTCATTATCGATGATCATGGTGTTGATCTCGTTGAGATAATCGATGAGTCGCTGATGGGTGCCGTACTCGAGATTGGCCGCCACCAGCCTGGTCTGCCTCGTCAGCGCCCTCGTCTGGAGCCCGACGAAGACCAGTGTGCCGAGGTTCATCGCCGCGGTCAGCAAGGCCACGTCCTGCGCGTTCATGAGACGAGTATCCAGAAGACCACCATTCCACAATACGCGGACCAGATATTCATCGCATCGCGCAAAGTTATTCAGCCGGAATTGCTCCTATTGCGACCGAATGGCGTGATGGTGGATATCCGCGCGGCGAGTTCGGCCAGGTGGGTGAGCCACGAATCGGCGGCGGGGTCGGGCACGGCGACGATGACGTGGTCGATGCCCAGGGCGGCGAGTTCGGCGCAGCGCCGGACGCTCTGCTCGACGCTCTCGCCCTCGGGGATGCGCATGTGGAGGGTCTTCTCGATGTCCTCGTAGGGCCGGCCCAGGCGTTCGCAGTGGGCGCGCAGGACGCCGAGCTTGTGCCGGACGTCGGCGCCGTACAGGAAATTGCAGGCGTCGGCGTACTGGGCGACGAGGCGGAGGGTCTTCTTCTCCCCGCTGCCGCCGATGAGGATGGGCGGGTCGGCCTGCGGCGCGTTGAGCGTACGTTCCAGGCTGTAGTGCCGGCCCCGGTACGGCCCGTCCTGGTCGCTCCACATCTGCCTGGCGATCTGGAGGGTCTCCTCGAGCCGCTCGAACCGTTCGGCCAGCGGCGGGAAGGGCAGCCCGAGACCCCGGGCCTCGGGCTCGTACCAGCCGGCGCCGATGCCGAGGACGGCACGACCGCCGGAGAGCGCGTCCAGGGTGCTGACCTGCTTGATCAGCAGGCCGGGCGCGCGGTAGACGGCGCCGGTCACGAGCGCGCCCAGGCTCACCCGGCTGGTGAGGGCGGCGGCATACGACAGCGCGCCGTACGCCTCCAGCATCGGGTCCTCCGCGGAGCCGAAGTTGGGGATCTGGAAGAAGTGGTCCATCACCCAGAGGCTGCGCAGCCCCGCCTGGTCGGCGCCGCGGGCGACGGCGGCGAACTTGTCGGCGATCGCGGCGTCGCCACCGGACCAGAGGAAACGCGGGCAGGTCAGACCGAGGTCCATAGGGGCACTCCTTGATGGGGTGAAGGGGGAGACGCCCGCCGCGGGTCACGTGGTGAAGGCGGGCATGAAAAAACCCTCCCGCCCGGGCTGCGCCCGGGGCCGAGAGGGCTCCGATAAGAGCATTATCTCACGGATGCGGCACACGTCCGGCTTCCGACCCATGTGACCTGCGGAGATTTCCAGATAACGGAATCACCTCATTCCTACTTATCCTCCGCATAACCTCCTAGCCTGTTCCTCGCACTCAAAGGGGATCTTGTTCGACACCGGCAGCCGGCTGAGCACTCGATGCTGTCCCGCTCCCCTTACGCAGCCCCGTCCGGACGAGACGGGCCCGTTCCCCCGGAGGATCAGTGAGACTACGGTCTCTGCTGGCGAGCGTCTCCATGCTCGCCACCACGATGACGGGCGCCCTGGCCGCCGCGTCGCCCGCGCAGGCGGCCGCGGACGACCCCGCCGTCGCGAAGAGCCTCACCGTCGAGGTGAAGAGCGGCCACCAGGTCCGCGCGATCATCGAGATCAAGGGCGGCGAGAGCCTGGCGGCCGTGGCCGACAAGACGGAGGAGGCCTCGAAAGAGACCAAGGTCATCGACCGGACGAGCTCCAAGGAGTTCCTGGTCGCCTCCCTGGACCAGGCCACGCTCAACGAACTCAAGACCGATGACCGGATCAAGTCCATCTACGAGGACGAGCTGAGCGCGCCCTCGCTCGACGTCAGCACCAAGCTGATCGGCTCCGCCTGGGCCAACAAGACGGGCTGGACCGGCAAGGGCTCCACCGTCGCCATCGTCGACACCGGCATCGACCGCGACCACCCGTTCTTCGCCGGGCGGATCGTGAACGAGGCCTGCTTCTCCACCGTCGACAACGACCCCGCCATCCAGGCCGAGTCGCTGTGCCCGAACGGCCTGCCGGTCCAGACCGGCCCCGGCTCCGCCGACGCCAAGACCCCCAAGTGCCTGGTCCAGGGGGTGAACAAGTGCGCCCACGGCACCCACGTGGCCGGCATCGCGGCGGGCAAGAAGGCCGGGAACGCTCCATCCGACGGCGTCGCCCCCGAAGCGGGCATCCTGCCCGTCCAGGTCTTCACCCGCTTCAACGGCCCCATCTGCCGTGAGCTGGGCACCAGCGCCCCGTGCTTCCTCAGCTACACCTCCGACCAGAAGCTGGCCCTGCAGTACGTGGACAGCGTCCACGCCGCCTACAAGGTCGTGGCGGCCAACCTGAGCCTGGGCGGCGGCCCGAAGCAGACCAAGCCCTGCGACGACGACCCCGACTTCGGCGGCCTGCGGGACGAGATCGTCTGGCTGCAGCAGTTCGGCGTGGCCACGGTCGTCGCCTCCGGCAACAACGGCTTCACCGACGGCGTCTCCAGCCCGGCCTGCATCTCCCGGGCGGTCGCGGTCGGCGCCACCGACGACAACGACGCGGTGGCCTCGTTCGGCAACCGCGGCCCGCTGCTGGACTTCTTCGCGCCCGGCATGGGCATCAACTCCTCGGTGCCCGGCAACGGGTACGGCTCCATGAACGGCACCTCGATGGCGGCCCCGCACGTCGCCGGGGCGCTGGCCGTGATGCGCCAGGCGTACCCGAACCTGTCCATGGACCAGCTCCTCGACAAGCTGAAGGCCACCGGCAAGAACATCACCTACACCAGCGGCGGCACCTCGGTCACCACCAAGCGGATCGACGTCGCCAGGGCGATGCCGTGGACCCCGGACGCCACCCCGACCCCCACGCCGACCCCGACCGCGACTCCCACTGTGACTCCCACCGTGACGCCCACGGGGACTCCCACCGCGACGAAGTCGCCGAGCCCGACCGCGGCGCCGACCCCGTCGAACCGCCCGACCGACCCCGGCACGGACGCCGAGCCGGTGCCGGTGCCCACCCCCGACGACTGCACGCGGGGCAAGGGCACCAAGCCGCTGAGCGCCAAGGCGTGGGCCAAGGAAATGCTGCGCGGGAAGGGCTCGCTGAGCGACCAGACGCTGTCGTGCTACCTCGCGATCGCGCAGAACGGCAGCAAGGTCTTCCCCGAGCTGACCGACGCCACCACGCTGTCCACCGCGTACAAGGCCCTGGCCACCAAGAGCAAGGCCGCCAAGGCGCTGCTGGACCGTGAGCTGCTGGCCGCGTGGCTGAACTACGCGCACGGCGTCTACAACGGCTCGGCCAAGGTGTCCGGGAAGACGACGCTGAAGCAGGCGATCGCCGCCGCGGAGCGGCACCGCACCGGCCGGGCGAGCGCCGCCCAGCTGAAGAAGGCCGCCGTGTTCCTGTACGGACACGTCAACAAGTAACGGCCTGCGAGCAACGGGGCGGCGGGGTCAACCCGCCGCCCCGTTGTCGTTTCACGACGGTGCAAACGGTTGCCTCTATTTGTTTCATGGGTTGACGTAACCCGAAATGCCGACGTAACGTGACCTTCCCCCTACCCCCCAGGACGTCTCGTCGCCGGCTCGCCGGCGCCCTCTCGAAGGGACCGCGCCCAGATGACCCCTCGATCCGCTCGAATGGCCCCGATGTCGTTAAGCCGAAGGAATCTGGTGAAGTTGGCCGGTCTGTCCGGCCTCGGTCTCGGCCTGACGGCGTGCGGCCGGGGCTTCGGCGGAGGCGGCGACGGATCCGGCGGCGGCGGCGTCCAGCTGAACATGGTCTGGTGGGGCGACGCCTCCCGGGCGCAGAAGACGCAGGCCGCGCTGGAGGTGTTCAAGAAGAAGAATCCCGGCGTCACGGTGAAGACCGAGTATCAGGACAGCGGCCCGTACAAGGACAAGCTGGCCACGCGCTTCGCCGCCGGAAACCCGCCGGACCTGATGATGATGCGCATGGACAGCCTGCGCGAGTACGCCGACCGGGGCGCGCTGCTCGACCTCAACCAGCACGCCGGCGCGGTCGACCTGTCCGGGCTGAGCGAGAGCGTACGGGCGCTCGCGGCCGTCGGCGACAAGAACTTCGGCGTCGCCTCCGGCCTGAACAGCATCGGTTTCGTCGTCAACAGGACGCTGACCGAGAAGTACGGCGTGAAGATCCCGGACGGGAACACCTGGAGCTGGCAGGACCTGGCCACCTTCGCCCGCGAGATCAGCAAGGCCAGCGGCAAGAAGGTGTACGGCACCGGCTTCGAGGCGTACACGCTGGCCAACCTCATCGTGTTCACCCGCCAGCGCGGCGAGGACTTCTACTCCGCCGACGGCAAGCTCGGCATCAGCGAGGCCACCCTCGTCGCCTGGTTCGAGATGTTCCAGTCCATGCGGGCCGACGGCGGGTTCCCGCCGGCCGGGTTCTTCGAGAACGTGGGAGGCGGCGCCGAGCAGTCGTACCTGGCCAAGGGCGCGATCGCGTCGCAGATCATCCCCACCAACAACTTCCTGGGCTACAACGCCGCCGCCGGAGGCAACCTCGTCCTGCTCCGCATGCCCGGCGAGACCACCGAGAAGCGGCGCGGCCAGTCGATCGACACCCCGGCCCTGTGGTCGGTCGCCGCGAAGTCCAAGCACCCGGCCGAGGCGCTGAAGCTGCTCAACTTCCTCATCAACGACCCGGACGCCTCCAGAGCGACCGGCACGACCCGCGGCGTGCCCGCCAACACCAAGGTGGCCACCGAGGTCAGGCCGAGCCTGGCGGCGGACGACCAGGTCGCCACCGACTACCTGATCGGGCTGCAGAAGGAGGAGCTGCCGCGCTCCTACACGTACCCGCCGGGGTCGAGCAGCATCGCCTCCAGCCTGCAGTCGATCGCCGCCGAAGTGGAGTTCAAGCGGCAGACGCCGCAGCAGGGCGCCGCGGCGTTCCTCGACGCGGGCAGGAAGGCGCTCGGCGGGTGAGCAGGTCGAAGGCCGCGCCGGTGCTGGACCGGCCCGTCACCGGAGCGGAGGCGTCCGCCGGGCCGCGGCGCGGGCGCCCCGCCAAGCCGCCCCAGGACCGGGCCGGGTACCTCTTCCTGCTGCCGTGGTTCATCGGGATGCTCTTCACGGTCATCCCGTTCTTCGCCTCGCTGTATCTGGCGTTCACCGACTACAACCTGCTCAACGCGCCGAAGTGGATCGGGCTGGACAACTTCGCGGAGATGCTCCGCGACCCCGTGCTGCACCAGTCGCTGAAGGTCACCTTCGTCTACACGTTCGTGTCGGTGCCGCTGTCGCTGGCGGCGGCGCTGGGCGTGGCCATGCTGCTCAACCGCGGCGTCCGGGGCCTGTCCGTCTACCGGGCGGTCTTCTACCTGCCCTCCCTGCTCGGCGGGAGCGTCGCGATCGTCCTGCTGTGGCGCTACATCTTCGGCCTCGACGGCATCGTGAACGCGTTCCTCGGCTGGTTCGGCATCGACGGGCCGGGCTGGACGACCGACCCCGACTACGCTCTCACCACGCTCATCGTCCTGCACATCTGGACGTTCGGCTCCCCCATGGTGATCTTCCTGGCCGGGCTGCGGCAGATCCCGGGCATGTACTACGAGGCCGCCGCCATCGACGGGGCCTCGCGGTGGCGGCAGTTCCGCTCGATCACGCTGCCGCTGCTGAGCCCGATCATCTTCTTCAACCTGATCCAGTCCCTGATCTCGTCGTTCCAGACCTTCACCCAGGGATTCGTCATGAGCGGCGGCACCGGCGGGCCGGCCAACTCCACGCTCTTCTACAACCTGTACCTGTACCAGCAGGGCTTCTCGCAGTTCAACATGGGCTACGCCTCGGCCATGGCCTGGATGCTGCTGGTGATCATCGCCGCGTTCACCGCGGTCAACTTCCTGGCCGCGAAGTATTGGGTCTTCTATGACAACTGAGGAAAGTTTCGTCGAGCGCGTGGGCCGGACCCGCCGTTCCCGGTACGCCAAGCACGTGCTGCTCTGCGTGGTGGGCGCGGTCATGATGTACCCGCTGGCGTGGCTGATCTCCAGCTCGCTCAAACCGGACCGGCTGATCTTCACCGACCTGTCGCTGTGGCCCTCCGAGTGGAACCCGGCCAACTATCTGGACGGGTGGACCGCGCTGGAGCAGCCGTTCAGCGTCTACCTCGCCAACTCGTTCGTGATCGTCGTGCTGAGCATCGTCGGCAACCTGGTGTCCTGCTCGCTGGCGGCGTACGGCTTCGCCCGGCTGAAGTTCACCGGCCGCAAGCTGTTCTTCACGCTGATGCTCGGCACCATGATGCTGCCCGGCCATGTGCTCCTGGTGCCGCAGTACATCGTCTTCGCCAAGCTGGGCTGGCTCAACACCTATTACCCGCTGCTCGTGCCCAACTTCCTGGCCACCAACGCGTTCTACATCTTCCTGATGGTGCAGTTCATGCGCGCGCTGCCCAAGGAGCTCGATGACGCCGCCCGCATCGACGGCTGCGGGCCGTTCCGCACCTTCTGGAAGGTGATCATGCCGCTGTGCATGCCGGCGTTCGCCACCACGGCGATCTTCACGTTCATCTCGGTGTGGAACGAGTTCTTCGGCCCGCTGATCTACCTGACCGACTCCGAGCTGTACACCGTGCCGCTGGCCCTGCGGCAGTTCATCGACTCCGAGGGGCAGTCGCAGTGGGGGCAGATGTTCGCCATGTCGTTCCTGTCGCTCGCGCCCGTGATCGGGTTCTTCATCGCAGGCCAGAAGTACCTGGTCAAGGGCATCGCCACCACCGGCCTGAAATAGGGGCCTGAAATAGGGGATGAAACGCATGGCCCGACCTCGCCGCTACGCCTTCGTCGGCACCGGTTCACGTGCCCGCATGTACCTGGGGGCGCTGCTCGGCCCGTACGCCGACGTCGGTCACCCGGTGGCGTTCTGCGACACCAACGAGGTGCGCATGGCGTACTACGACCGTCTCGTCGGCGAGACCCGGCCCGACCTGCGGATGGCGCACTACGACCCCGGCGACTTCGGCCGCCTGCTCGACCGGGAGCGGCCGGACGTCGTGGTCGTCACCTCGCCCGACGCCACCCACGCGGCCTACATCGGCCAGGCGCTGCGCGAGGGCGTGGACGTGGTGTCGGAGAAGCCGCTGACCGTGGACGTCGCCGGTCTGCGGCAGATCCGCGACGCGCTCGCCGCCGGCGCCGCGGGCCTGATCCTCACCCACAACTACCGGTACTCGCCCCGGAACGCGCTGGTGCGCCGGCTCATCGCCGAGGGCTCCATCGGCGAGATCACCTCCCTGACGTTCGAGTGGTGCCTGGACACCGTGCACGGCGCCGACTACTTCCGCCGCTGGCACCGCGACAAGGCCGTCTCCGGCGGCCTGCTGGTGCACAAGGCGAGCCACCACTTCGACCTGGTCAACTGGTGGCTCGCCGACCTGCCGGAGACCGTGTACGCCCGCGGCGGCCTGCGGTTCTACGGCTCGGACAACGCCCGCAGGCGGGGGCTCGGGCCGCGCCCCGAGCGCAGCAGGGACGCCGCCGGGCCGGGCGACCCCTTCGCGCTCGACATCGCCGCCGACGACCGGCTGCGGCTGCTCTACCAGGACGGCGAGCATCTGGACGGCTACATCCGCGACCGCGACGTGTTCTCCGACGGCATCACGATCGAGGACAACCTCAATGTCGTCGTCGGCTACCGCCGCGGCGCGTCGATGTCGTACACGCTGCACGCGCACTGTCCCTGGGAGGGATATCGCGTGGCGATCAACGGCACCGGCGGGCGCATCGAGCTCGACGTCGTCGAGCGCACCCACGTCGAGCCCGTCGCCACCAGCGCGGCCATCGCCGCCGCCACCGCCGTGGACGCCCGCGTCGCGGACGGCGGCCAGGACGGCGAGCCGGAGCAGCCGCGCCGCCGGGGCGCGCGGCTCCTCCTGCAGCGGCACTGGGAGCCCGCCCGTCAGGTGCCGATCCCCGAGGGCGGCGGCGGGCCCAGTGGCGGGCCCAGTGGCGGGCATGGTGGCGGCGACACGATGCTGCTCGACGAGGTGTTCCGCGGCGCCTCCGGCGACCCGCTGCGCCGGCAGGCCGGGTTCCTCGACGGCGCCGCGAGCGTCCTGACCGGGGTCGCGGGCAACGAGTCGTTACGCACCGGGAAGGCCGTCCGCCTCGACGACCTCGGGCTGCCGCTGACCTCCGCGTCCCGTCCCGCGTGACCCCACCGGGGCACGCCCTGCACACCGTCGATCTCGAAACTGGGGGAACCGGGAAGTGTCGTACGCTCAACCCTGGGGAAAGACCCTCGGCCTCGTCGAGGCCCAGAGAGGCGGCGATACGACCATGCACGCTCCCGGCGTACCTCCCGCGCGCACCGACCGGCCGCGCGGAGTCGCCGTGCTGAGGCTGCGCGGGCAGGACGTCGCCGAGTACGTCTGGGAGCCCGACCTGCCGCTGTCGGCGTCCCCGCGCCCCTACCTCCATCCCGTGCGCACGCTCGCCGGCGTCACCGTCACCGACGCGGCGCCCGACTCGCACCCCCACCAGTTCGGCATCAGCGTGGCCGCCCCCGACCTCGACGGGTGCAACTTCTGGGGCGGGCGCACCTTCGTCGCCGGTCACGGCCCGGCCTGGCTGGACAACCACGGCACCCAGCGCCACCAGCGCTGGCTGCGCCGCACGAACACCGAGCTGCACCACACCCTCGAATGGGCCGACCCGCGCCAGGCGACGCTGCTGCGGGAGCAGCGCTCGATCGCCTGCCGGCCGGTGGACGAGACCGCCTGGTCCCTGAGCGTGCACACCCGGCTCACCAACGCCACCGACCGGCCGCTGCCGTGGCGCACCCCGGCGGCGCTGGGCCGGGTCGGCGCCGGCTACGGCGGCGTCTTCTGGCGCGGCCCCGCCTTCGACGGCGCCGCGCAGGTGCTCAGCCCGGACGGCGCCGACGTCCGGCGCGTCCACGGGCAGGACGCCGACTGGGTCGCCGTCACCGGCCGCGACCGCGACGGCCGCCCCTGGACGACGCTCTTCACCCACGCCGACGAGGCCGGCGCGCGGGACAGGTGGTTCGTCCGCGCCCGCGACTACCTCGGGGTGTGCTCGTCTCCGGCCTGGGACGAACCGCTCGTGCTGGCGCCCGGCGAGAGCATCGACCGGCACGTCGTCACCGTGGTGATCGACGGTGCCGTCACCGCCGCCACGGCCGCCGAGCTCGCCGGCACCGCCCGGTCGGCCGCATGACCGCGCGCGTCCGGCCGAGCAGGCCCCGCCAGTCCGAAGAACCCGTACGGCAGGAAAACCTGCGCACACTCAACCTCGAGCTGGTCTTCCGCCACATCCTCGCCGCCGACGGCCCCATCTCCCGCACCGAGCTCGCCTCGGTCACCGGGCTGACCCGCCCCACCATCACCCGCATCGCCGAAGAGCTCCTGGCCGGCAAGCTCATCACCGAGGCCGGCCTGTCGCACAACGGACGCGCGGGTCGGCCCCGCGTCGGCCTGACGCTGTCCGAGAAGGGGCCGGCCGGGCTCGGGCTCGACATCCGCGCGGACGGCCTGGCGGCCTGCGTGGTCGACCTCACCGGCACCGTCCGCCACCTGGCCTTCACCCCCGCGACGTACTCCGGCTGGAGCGCTCCCGACGTGCTCGGGCGGCTGGCTCACATGGCCCGGGCGGCCATCGACGCCACTTCCGCCGAAGACCTGACCGTCCTGACCGCCACGCTCGCCGTCCCCGGCCCCGTGCAGGCGGGCACCGTGCAGTCCGCGCCCGAGCTCGGCTGGCGCGACGTCGACGCCCAGGCGTTGCTGCGCGACGCCCTCCATCCCCTCGACCTGCCGATCACTGTGGACAACGAGGCCAATCTGGCGGCCCTCGGCGAGCTCTACGCCAGCGACAACACCCTCGACAGCTTCGTGTACGTCTCCGGCGGGCTCGGCATCGGCGCCGGCATCGTCCTGGACGGGCAGCTCATGCGCGGCGCCCGGGGCTGGAGCGGCGAGCTCGGGCACGTGACGGTCTACCCCGACGGCAACGCCTGCCCGTGCGGCTCGCGCGGCTGCCTGCAGACGTACGCCAGCCTGTCCGCCGTCCTCGGCGACGAGCCCGCGCCGGCCGGCACCACCCCCGACGCCGCCGCCACCGGCCGGGCCGAGGCGGGCCACCCCGCCACCATCGCCGCCCTCGACGCGGCCGGCACCGCGCTGGGCATCGCGCTGGCCGACATGCTCAACATCCTCGACATCGACACCGTGCTGCTGGGCGGCAGCTTTTCCCTGCTGGCGTCCTGGCTCACCGCGAACGCCAGAGCCGAGATCGACCGGCGCGTGCTGACCGCCGCCTGGGCGCCCATCACGCTCCGGCCCGCCCTGCTGGGCCCCGACGCCGCCGTCATCGGCGCCGCGCTGACCTCCATCGACCAGATCCGCCGGCATCCGACCACCTGGCTCGCCCGCCAGTCAAACCACATGACCTCGGCCTGAAGGTCTTCCCGGCGGGCCGCCGGGAAGACCCTCGCCCGTCAGCGGGCGTGCAGGCGCCAGGGCAGGCGGACGGTGATGAATTCGTCGTTGTCCGGCTGGCCCGGCGTGCGTCCCGACGAGAACGGGAAGTTGTTGTCGTTGAGGATCCCGAGCGTGCGGTCGTCCAGGATGACGACGTCCTCGATGGTCTGGAACGGGAAGCGGAATGTCTCGCCGAACCCGCCGAGCCCCTTGGGGTTGGCCAGGTCCAGCAGGTCGGCGGCCAGGGTCTTGTCCATGGCGCCGTCGTGGTCGCGGTCGCGGCTGTCGGCCAGGTAGACGCGCTTGAGCGCGGCCGCGTCGCCCTGGTTGTTGTCCCGCTCGATGATCAGGAAGCGGTGCTGGTCCACCGCGATGGCGTCGCCGATCGCGTTGGCGGGGCTGTCCAGCCGGTACGTCCACCGCTTGCCGGTGTAGGCCCGCTTGCGCACGTCGAACTCGTTCATTCGCAGCGTGCCCGCCGGGTCACCGTTGACCGTGCCCTCCAGCAGCGGATACAGCCACCGCCCGTCCGCGGAGCGGGCCATGCCCTCGAAGCCCTTGCTGCCGGCCAGGTTGGGGGTCGCGCCGTTCAGCGTGGGGTTCTCGGGCGCCTTGACGCCCGGCAGCTCGATCGGCGCCTCCAGCAGCGTGCCCCGCGCGGAAAAGTGCAGCAGGAACGGGCCGAACTCGTCGCCGATCCAGTACGTGCCGTCATCGGCCCGCACGATCGACTCCACGTCGAAGTCGGCGCCGGTGAGCTTGCGGTCGGCCCTGGTCAGCGGCCAGGACACCCGGCCTTGCGGGTCGGACAGGTTGAACCCGCCGAGCACGTTCACGGTGCCCGCGCGGAAGTCCGGCTTGATGCGGTGGACGCGCAGGAGGAAGTCGGCGCTGTTGGCCTTGTTCCCGTACCCGTTGTCGGACAGCACGTCGAACGTGCCGTCGCCGCGCCGGACGATGCCGCTGAACCCCTGAACCGGCTGGCCGGAGAAGGGCGGGGTCACCCCGTTGATCGGAGCCGTACCGATTTGGGAGCCGGACGGCTCGCTGCCGGGCACGAAGGTCTGCGCGGGGAGCGAGGCGAACCCGGTCAGCGTGGCCCGGGCCGCGCCGTCCGGCGTGGCGGCAGCGGTGGCGTAGGACGCGGGGCCGGTCGCGGCGATGCCCACGGCCAGCGCGGCGGCGCCTACCGCCAGGGAGATGCGTTTCATGCCCGGCACGGTAGAGGGTGCAAATGACGCGTTTCCTAACAAAACGTGCATGCCGCGTTCACCTTTGGCGGGACCTCAGCGGTTCGCCGCGGCCCGCATCGCGGCCGCCATCGCCGCCGAGTCGTGGTCCGGCTCCGCGCCGTCCACCAGCACCAGGTCACCGGGGATGTGGTCGGCACGCAGGTGCAGGATCTCCTGGTAGGCAGGCGAGTCGTACCACTCGCGGGCCTGCTCGATCGACGGGAACTCGATGATCACCAGCCCGCCGGGCCACTCTCCCTCACGCACCTCCACCGGCGCCCCGTGCACCACGAACCTGCCGCCGAACGGATCCAGGGTGGCCTGGATGCGCTCCATGTACTGGAACACCTCCTCGTGCGGCTCCGCAACAGGACGCAGGTGGGCGAGGGCGTACGCGCTCATGGCTTGCTCCTTCGTCAGCGGGCCGCCGCCCCGGCGGCCTCATGGGAACCATCCTGCCGGGGTGCACGTAAGGGCGTCGATTACCTCATAGGTAGGCGGAACCGTCAGAGCGGCAGCGGGATGCGGTCGAAGAACCAGTACAGGCTGACCGCCACGATGGGGACCGAGATCGCGGCCACCGCCCAGCGGGCCGCGGACGTGCGGCGCAGCAGCGCCAGCAGCGGGAAGAGCACGGCGATGAGCACGAGCTGCGTCACCTCGATGCCGAGGTTGAAGCTCAGGAGCGACAGGAGCAGCCCCCACGACCCGCTCTCCTTGATGTCGAGCGCGCCCGCGAAGCCCAGCCCGTGGATCAGGCCGAAGGCGAAGACGATCGGCAGCCGCCATCTGCCCAGCTTGTCCTCGTCGCGGCCCAGGAGGTTGGCGACCGCCACGACGATGATCGACACCGCGATGACCGGCTCGACGATCGCTCCCGGGACGTCCACGATCCCCATCGCCGCCAGCAGGAACGTGATGCTGTGGGCGACGGTGAAGGCGGAGGCCGTGACGACGACGTCGCGCAGGCGGCGGGCCCCGATGACCAGGGCCAGCAGGAAGAAGATGTGGTCGAGGCCGAACAGCAGGTGCTCGGCGCCGAGCACGAAGAACTCCCCTATCTGGCTCGACGCCTGGTGCTCGCCGACCTTCACCGTCGGCGCCGTGGCCTCCAGGACGGCCGAGCCCGTCTCGCCGTCGAGCTCGTAGCGGACCATCGTCTTCGTGCTGTGGACGAAGCTCTCGGCGTCGGGGAACAGCGCGCTGGAGATCTCGTGCGTCCCCCCGCTCTCGCCCTGGCAGGCGAGGGCGTAGGTGAGCACGGCGAAGGCCGCCTTGCCGCGCACGCGGATGTCCGCGTCGCCGACCTGGGCAGGCGTGCAGGGCTTGCCGGCGTACGCCACGGCGAAGCGGCGCGAGACATAGTCGGTCACGGCATCGCGGTTGATCTTGAGCTGGCGGAGCTGCTCGGTCCGCTCCTTCGCGTCGTAGGCCTCGGCGTAGAGCCAGGCCGACTTCATGAGGAGGTCGTACTCGAGGTCGAGCACGGCCTTGACGTTCAGGCCCGAGCCGGTCACCTCGGCGTGGGCGGTCGTGGTCGCGTCGTGCGCCGCCGCCGGGGCGGGACGCGCCAGGTCGGCCAGCACACCGCCGAGGACCAGGGCGAGGACGACGGCGGGCAACCAGCGCATGCGGCGCATGTCTCGTCTCTCCATGGGGTCAGGGATGAGGGCCGCCCCCGGACCGGGGTCCGGGGGCGGCGAGGATTGGGTTAGCGGTTGAACCAGTGGTACATGGGCGAGTCCGGTCCCCACGTGCCGGGGCGGCCGTGCTCGTCCTTGGTGACGAAGACGCTCGGCTCGGAGGCGGTCACGCCGCCGCCGGTGGAGCGCGCGGTGACGAACCAGGCGTAGGCCGTGTCGTCCTTGAGTCGCTTCCAGGTCACCGAGGCGACCTGGCCCGAGGTGACCGTGCTCTTACCGATGACCCGCGTGGGCTTGTAGATCGCCAGCGAGTCGGTCTGGAAGGTCGTCGTACGGGAGGTGAGGTCGACCGGCAGCACCATGTTGTCCTCGAGCCCGTTGTAGCGGCGCAGCGGGTCGTACTCGTTGGCGCCGAACTCGTTGAGCAGCGGGGAGTAGGTGTCCACGCTCAGCTCCGCCCGCTTGACGTTGAACTGCAGCATGCGGAAGAAGCTCGCGCCGAACTGGAGCTGGTCCTGCGGGTTGTAGCCGCCGATCGCGGTCAGCCCGAGCCGGTCGGCCGAGACCGTGTAGAACTGGTAGTCCGCCAGGAGCTCGACGACGCCGTTGCCGACCTGGCCCACCTTCGGCTTCACGTTGGTGCCCACGCCGTGCTCGTGACCGGCGAGGATGAGGAAGACGTTGGCGTTCTTCTCGACCACCGTCTTGTACAGCATCGAGCCGTCGGGAGCCGAGAAGCCGGCGCCGCGGCCGTCCGGGTTGGTGCTCGGCACGAGGTAGTCGTGCGAGAGCAGGATGCCGTTGCGGTTGGGGAACTTCTTGAAGACGGAGTCGGCCCACTCGGCCTCCTCCCTCGTCACTCCGTACGACAGGCCGACCACGACGAAGTCGAGCCCGCCCGCGGAGAACAGGTCGTAGTGGTTCTGGTTGTCGCCTTCCTTCCACGGCCCGCCGTACTTGGCGTGCTGCCAGCCCTGCGACGCGCCCTGGTACCGGCCGGGACCGTAGTACTTGTTGTAGATCGCCTCCGGCCCGTTCTCGGTGCCGGACTGGTTGTCGTGGTTGCCGGCGATCACGCCGTTCGGGATGCCCGCGTCGTCCAGCACCTTCTGCTGCTTCGAGGACACCTCCATCTCGCCGACGACCTGCTGCTGCGTGGCCTCGTCGGCGGGCTTGCGGATGTTGTTCTCGATGATGTCGCCGGTGTGCGCGACGTACGAGATCTTGCGCTGGTCCTTGTTGTCCTTGATCCAGTTGACGACGCCGGCGTAGGCGGACTCCCACACCGCGCGCTCCTCGGCCGTCTCCTGCTCCACCGCGCCCTCGGAGATGTACTGCGTGTCGGTGTAGTGGACGATCGAGAAGTCGTAGGAGGAGGGGTCGGCGAAGCCGTTCGGGTCGCCGGGGTCGATGTCGTCGGCGAACGGGTCCTCGCCCGTCACCATGACGTGGACCTGCTGCCTGTCGATGTAGTCGTCGTCGACGACGGCCGTGAGCACGGTCTTGCCCCCGGCGGCGCCGCGGGCGCTCGTCAGCAGTTCCCACGCCTTGGACTTGGTGTTCCACGCCCGCAGCCCCGCCAGGCGCTCGGGGTCGATGGCGCCCTCCCAGCGTAGGACCGGGGAGTCCACGTGACCCTGCACCTCGACGTCGTACCGCTGGTAGACGAGGTCCTGCCCGGAGGGCGCGTCCAGCGTCTTGCCGTCGGCCGGCTCGAGCCCGTCGGTCTTGACGCGCTTCTCACCCGGCACCCGCAGGGTCGTCGGGAGAGTCTGGGCCGTGCCCTGGTAGGCCTGCTCCGGAGTGAGGATCTTCGCCTCGTTGAACGTGGCCGTCACCTGACCGCCGTCGGGCTCGGCCACCTTCGCCGAGAGCGTGACGGGGTCCGACACGTCGGTGGCCCCCCGCGCCGGGCTCAGCTCGGCCGGCGCGTCCGGGATGCCCGCGGACTCGAACACGACCTCGCGGGTCGTGGTGTTGCCGAGCCCGTCGGCGCCGGTCACGGCGAGGGTGTGCTTGCCGGCGCGCAGCCCCGGGCCCACCTGGGCGCCCAGCTCGATCGGCTGGCCGTCGAGCTTGACGTCCGGCCCGGACACGACGCCGGAGGCGTCCTCCAGCTTGACGTCCAGCACGACCGAGGCGGTGATCTTCTCACCCTCGGCCGGGACGCTCTTGGCGACCTTCGGCGCCGAGTTGTCGGTGATCAGGGTGCGGGTGGCGACCTCGCCGGTGGCCGACTCGGCGGCGAGCTTGTGCTTGCCGTCCTTGATGGCGGTGGTGTCGAGGTCCGCGCGCAGGCCGCGGGCCGGGGCCTCCACCAGGAACTCGAGGTCGATCTCGGTGAGCGGGTTCACGTTGTCGCCGCAGTTGCCGTCGCCCATGCTGTACGAGGCCTTCAGCAGCTGTCCGGTCGCCGTGCCCTGCGCCGGGGTGAGCGCGATGTTCGAGATCGCGAAGTCGTCGCGGTTGTTGCCGCACGAGGTCGGGAAGGTGCCGGCCACGAAGTCGATCGTGTTCCAGCCGGGCACCAGGAACTCGTTCGGGATCGTGAAGTCGACGCGCTTGCTCACGAAGTCGCCGTCGAGCACGATCTTCTGGCCGTTGACGAGCAGGAAGTTCTGGTAGCGCGCCTCGATCGAGTTGCTGCCCACGTTGAAGCTGAAGGTCGCCTGGCCCGAGCCGAGCGTCTCGATGACCGGCACCGCCGGAGCGTCGATCTTGTAGCGCAGCTCGGCCTCGCGCAGGAGGGTCTGGCTGCTGCCGCAGGTGCCGTCGCCCATCTCGTACGACGGCTTGAGGTCCTGGCCGGTCACGGTGGCGCCGTCGAGAGTGAGCTCGAGGTTCGTGATCGTGAAGTCGTCGCGGTTGTTGCCGCAGGTCTCCTTGGCGTCGCCGGTGACGACCTTGATCGTGTTGTCGCCGGGCACCAGGAACTTGGCCGGCACCGCGATGGTCACGCGCCGGCTCGCCCAGGTGCCGCCCAGGTCGATGCGCTTGCCGTTGACGAGGAGGAAGTCGTCGTACTTGTCCTCGATCCCGTCCGCGCCCACGTCGAAGCTGAGCATCGCGGCGCCGTTGCCCAGGGTGGGCTTCGTGACGGGCTTCTCGCCGTCCACGGTGAGGGACTTGACGCCGCCCGCGCTGTTCGCCGGGACATTCGCGAAGACCGGCTTGGTGCCCGCCACGAGCGTGCCGTCCGTCGGCAGCAGGCGCGGCGCCCCGGCCGGGGCGTTGTTCACGGTCACGGTGTTCTTGACGGTCACGCCGGCCGCGGTCGTGGCGGTGATGGTGTGCTCGCCGTTGGACAGCGTCGCGGTGTCCAGATCCGCGGCGAGGCCTGTGGTGCCCTGCGGGTCGCCCTGGACGAAGAACTTGAGCGTGGCGCGCTTGAGCAGCGTGGTGTTCGTGCCGCAGCTGCCGTCGCCGAAGGAGAGCGTGTACGGGTTGTCCTCGCCGTCCGCGACCTCGCCGAGGAGTTCGAGGCCCACGTCGGACAGCACGAAGTCGTCGTAGTTCGTGCCGCACGAGGACGGGATCGCGCCGACGACGATCTCGACGGTGTTCTCTCCCTTGACGAGGCGCTCGTTCGGGATGTCGATGCTCGCGCGCTCGTTGACGAAGTTGCCGATTTCGCTGCGGTACTCGCCGTTGACGAGCACGTAGCTGTGGTACTGCGCCTCCGTCGAGTTCGAGCCCACGTCGAAGCGGAGCTTGGAGACGCCCACCGTACGGGTGGCGTTGAGCGCGGTGTCGTCGACCGCGAGCTTCGTGACGCTGTCACCGGCCGCGGTCGGGACCGCCGCGACCTTGGCCGTCCCCTCCAGGTACGAACCGCCGGCGGGGGTGAGCGTCGGAGGGCTCGGGACCGCGGTGGTCGTCGGCGTGGGGCTGGGCCGGCCCTTGTCCTGTTCCGCCGCCCCCGGGTCGGCGTACGCGGCCGTGACGAAGCTGCTCACCAGCAGCGTCGCGATCGAGGCGGCCAGGGCGAAACGCGCCCGGCCCCCTAAACCGCCCAGTGACTTTCGTGCTGCCATTGGCAGTCCCTTCTTATGTGCATAAGGAGCCCATAAAGCGGCATGCTCCCGGGCGGACACATTGGAGCGCACGAGTGAACGTTGTGCATAGAGGGGCTGAAGGGACGATAAACGGTTGCGTGATTCTGGTCATCCGTCACAAATAGGTCTCAATGGGCGCGTACCGGAACATTGGGATGTCACACGACGGCCCTCTCAGGGGCTCTAAGAGCTGCAGTCACACGTATAGGGGGTCCGTGATGTCCGATGTCACCCAGGTGTTCGCCGCCCATCGCGAACTGCTGTTCTCCATCGTCTACAACATGCTGGGCAGCGTCACCGACGCCGAGGACGTGCTGCAGGAGACCTGGCTGGCGTGGTCGTCCAAGGATCCGGACGAGATCGGCCATCCGCGCGCCTACCTCGTACGCGTCGCGGTGAACCAGGCGCTCGCCCACCAGAGCGCGCTGCGCCGGCGCCGCGAGACCTACGTCGGGCCCTGGCTGCCCGAACCCCTCGTCACCTCTCCCGACGCCGCCGACCACGCCGTACGGACCGACACGCTCTCGCTCGCGCTGCTGGTGGTGCTGGAGACGCTCACCCCGCTGGAGCGGGCGGTGTTCATCCTGCACGAGGTCTTCGCCTACGCCCACACCGAGATCGCCGCCATGATCGGCCGCAACCCCGCCGCGGTGCGGCAGCTCGCCCACCGCGCCCGCGAGCACGTCCAGGCCCGCCGCCCCCGTACCCAGGTCGCCCCGGGCCTCCAGCGGCAGGTGACCGAGCGGTTCGTGGCCGCGGCGTTCGGCGGCGACCTGGAAGGGCTGATGGAGCTCCTGGCGCCGGACGTGACGCTGTGGGCCGACGGCGGCGGCAAGTCGAACGCCGGCGGCCCGCGCCCCATCCGCGGTCGCGACAACGTCTCCCGCGTGCTCGTCTCCCGCGCCGCCCAGCCCCTCGACGGGCTGGACATCCAGTACCGCCAGGTCAACGGCGATCCCTGCGCGGTGCTGTTCGTGGAGAACGCCCCGTACGCCGTCATGGTCGTGGACATGACGCCCGACGGCTCCCAGATCCAGGACGTCTACACCGTCAGCAACCCCGACAAGCTCACCCACGTCCCCTGGCCCTCACGGGCTTCCCTGGTGACGGACGGCGAGGACGCGGCGGGGCAACGGGCCGAGGTGATGGGGGAAGCGGTGGCGCAGCACGCCGGTCGCGGCGGCGGCCAGCACGACGAGGGCCGCGCCGACGAGCAGCGCCGGGTGGTAGCCCCGGTGCAGGAGCGGCGTCACGACCAGCGGGCCGAGGATCTGTCCGATGCTGTAGCCGGTGGTGAGGATGGCGACGGCGCGCGGGATCCGCAGGTGGGAGCCGATGGCCAGGGTGAGGGTGGCGATGCCGAGGAACGTGGCGCCGAACAGGGCGGCCGAGACCAGGGCAGGGACGATCCCGCCGGCCAGGGCGGGCAGCGCGATGCCGACGGCCTGCACGACGAGCGCGGCGAGGACCAGCGCCGGGCGGGACCAGATCTGGCTGAGCCATGCCCACAGGGCCGTTGAGGGCAGCGCGGCGAGCCCGACCAGGATCCAGGCGCCGCTGCCGGCCCAGCCGGGCGCGGTCTGGTCGATCGCGGCGACCAGGAACGTGCCGGCGATGATGTAACCGGTCCCTTCGAGGGTGTAGCCGGCCAGCAGCGCCCCGAACCAGCGCAGCCCGGACCCGGCTCGGGGACCGGACGGGGCGGGCGGCGGCGCCTCCGGGGATGCCGGGCCGGTGCGCAGGCCCCAGGCCGGGATCGCGAGCACGGCGGTCAGCGCGGCCGCCGTCCACCAGGCCTGCTGCCAGGTGCCGGTGGTACGCAGGACCAGCACGGCGACGCCCGACAGGGCGATCCCCGCGCCGATGCCGCCGAAGGCCCAGCCGACGAGGTGGTGCGCGTGGCCGCGGAGACCGGTGAGCATGGCGTCGGCGGCGATGACGAAGATCAGCGCGCTCGCGATCCCGGCGACCAGCCGGAGCGACGACCAGAGCGCGCCGGCGTGCGTGACCGGCATCAGGGCCGGCGTGACGATCAGGATCGCCAGGGACGGGCGCAGCGCCCGCCGGGAGGCGAAGATCCGAGGGGCGACGATCGCGGCGACCGCGCCTAGGAGGTACCCGACGTAGTTGGCGGTGGCCAGCTCCGCGCCGAGCCGCGGCGACAGCCCGGCCTGCGCGTGCATCATCGGCAGGATCGGGGTGTAGGCGAACCGGCCGACACCCATGCCCGCCGCGAGCGCCGCCGCGCCCTGCCCGACGATCCGCCAGGGCCGATCCGCCCGGGTCGCCTCGCCGCCGTCCGTGCCGTGCTCTTGTACGGAGGTCAAACTTCGCCTTTCGTTCGGCCGGCGGGAGCGGACGCACCCGGTGGCGGGGGACTCAGTGGCCGGCGTTCTGGCCGCCGTCGACGTGCAGGATCTCGCCGGTGACGAACGGGGCCGTCTCGAGATAGACGATCGCGTCGACGATGTCGCTTATCTCGCCCATCCGGCCCACGGGGTGCAGGCCGGCGAGGAGGTCGTAGGTCTCGGCCGGGTGCATCGGCGTACGGATGACGCCGGGCGCGACCGCGTTGACCCGGATGCCCCGGGAGGCGTACTCGATGGCCAGCGACTTGGTGACCGAGTTGAGGCCGCCCTTGGTCAGCGCCGCCAGCGCGGACGGCACGCGGGTGTCCGCCTGGTCTGCCAGGCTGGTCGTGATGTTGACCACGTGCCCGCCGCCCTGGGCGAGCATGACGTCGATGGCCCGCTGGGAGATCTCGAAGAACCCGCGCAGGTTGACCCTCGTCACCAGCTCGTAGTCCTCGTCGGTGTAGTCGGTGAACGGCTTGGACAGGAAGACGCCGGCGTTGTTGATCAGCGTGTCGACCCGGCCGTACGCCTCCAGCGCCTGTTCGATGACGCGCCGGCCGACGGACGGGGCGGCGATGTCACCGGCGATGGTCCGCACCAGGGGGTCGTCGGAGGGCTCGATCGATCGGGAGTTCGCGACGACCGCGTAGCCGAGCTTGCGGTAGGCGGCCACCAGCCCCGAGCCGATGCCCTGGGACGCGCCGGTGATCACCGCGACTTTGTGCGTGCTCATGGGTTTCTCTTCTCATATGGATCGAGGCCATACGTCCCGGGCCTCGATCAGCGCGGCCGGCCGGCGAACGGGGCGGACCGGCACCGCGCGGTCATGGTTCAAGCCTGCGTCAGTCGGGCGCGATCCCGCCACGACCGGTTCACTCTCTGTTGTGAGGCTGTGCCTCCCAGCGCACTACCCTGGGCGGATGGAGCTACGCCAGCTGCGATATTTCGTCGCGGTGGCCGAGGAGCTGCACTTCGGCCGTGCCGCGGTCCGGCTGCGCATCGCCGGCCCGTCGCTCTCCCAGCAGATCAAGGCCCTGGAGCGGGACCTGGGCGTACGCCTGTTCGACCGGGACCGCCGTTCGGTCGCGCTCACCCCCTCGGGGCAGGCGCTGCTCCCCCAGGTCAGGGCACTGCTCGACCAGGCCGACGAGCTGCGCCGCTCCGCGGCCGGCATGGCCGCCACCGAGCCGGTCCGGCTCGGCTACGTGAGCTGGCGCCCGCCCGACCTGACCGCCCGCGTGTCCGGCGTCGCTCAGCTGCACGTCGACGCGTGGGTCATGCCGTCGCACACCCAGGCGGGACGGGTCGCCGACGGCAGCATCGACCTGGCCATCTGCTGGGTACGGGCCGACGACCTGGCGGCCCACGCCCTGGAGGCCCGGCTGATCGGCGCCGACCGGCTCTTCGCGATCTCCACGGGCACCGGCACGTCCGCGGTCCCGGCCAAGGACACGTCCATACTGGTGGACTCCGACACCGCCACCTGGGACTCCTGGAACCGCTATGCCGAGGAGTTCGCCCGCGACACCGGTGCCCGCGTCGTGCGCATCGACGACGGCGGCATCACCGGGGCGGCCTTCTTCGACCACGTACGGCGGCTCCGCCACCCCGTCGTCAACTCGCCGAAGGGCCAGACCGCACCGGTGCCGCCGGACCTCGTCCAGCGCCCGGTGGTCGATCCGGCGCCGTACTGGACCTGGGCGCTGGTCTGCCGGCGCGACGAGACCCGCAAGGCCGTACGGGCCGCCGTCGAGGCGCTGACCCGGGACGTCGGCGGGCTCGGCCTGGACGCCGACACGGCCTGGCTACCGGCCGAGGACCCGTTCCGCACCACCGGATGACAAGGCGCCGGTCGGCGTGGCGCCGGTCGGCCTGGTGATCGTGGTCGGCGTGGTCAGCGGGCTTCGAGGGTCGCGAGGTCGCGCAGCGTGTAGCGGCGGTGCTCGCACTCCTCCTCCATCACCACCCGCAGGCAACCGCCGACCGTGCGCGGCTCCTCCGGGTAGCCGGGCGCGGGTGCGCGGGTGCAGGCCCGTTCGAGCCCGGCGTCGGTGAGGCCGTCGAGGATGCCGCGCACCAGCGCCACCCGCCCGGCGCGCGCCTGCGCCACCTCCGCGTACGACGGGCGGGCGTCAAGGTCGATGCCGAGCGCCGCCGCGTCCTCGGCCGGGTAGCCGGAGTGGGTGAGGCCGAGCCGGTGGAACGGGTCCGGCGCGTCGAGGATCGCCCGGCCCGCCCAGGCGTCGGTGGCGAAGACGAGGTGGCGCAGCGTCTCGACGAGGGACCATTCGTCGTCGACCCGTTCGTGGCGCGCCGCTGTGCCCCTGCTACCCGCGGCCGTACAGCGGCGTCACCCCGCGCACGACGGGCAGTCCCGTGCCCGAGTCGAGCACGAGGCGGTCGCCGAGCGGACGCTTCAGCGTGACGGTGGTCGTGTCCATGTGGAGCACCAAGTCGCAGATCCCGCCGGAGCCCTCCTCGTCCACGTCCACCACCACGAGCTTGCCGGTCTCGTACGTCCGCGCCCCGTGAACGCGGTCACAGGAGCCGTAGCCGTACTCCAGGAGCAGGTCGTGCGGCTTGCCCGCGACGAGGTCGAACCCTTTCACCTCTTCGGAACCCCCTTCCGCGGCCTGCGGCCGGGCGGTGATGGCCGAGGGGGCGACCGCCACGTACACGAACTTCGACTCGACCCCCTTGACGGTGAACAGCCACGCGGGCACCCGGATCGTGCCGCGGCTGGTCTCCAGCGTCGTCTCGCCCAGCTCGGCCCCGGTCACCCGGAGCGGGCGGCAGCCCTTGGCCGGACACTCCTCCTCGATGAAGTCGGCGGGTCTGGTGAACTCCGCGTACGCCTCGACCGCAGTGACGAGCGGGACCTCCGAGACCGAGCCGTCCGGCCACCGCACGGGCGCGTCGGCCAAGGGGCCCGCGGGTAACTCGGCCGCGAGCTTCCACACGCTGTTTTCCGTACTTAGGGTGACCCAGAGGGGAGGGTCGGTCCAGCCGCCTCGATCCTGGAGCCCTCCGAGCGGGACGAAACCCGAACGCCAGGCGCGGTCGCCGGCCGAGCCGTCCCAGCGCGCCACCACCTCCCGGGCACGTGCCTCGAACCGGCCCGGTGAGACCCGATTGGACCAGGTGCAGGAGGCCAGGAGCAGCACCAGGCACAGGCCCGCGATCGTCCTACGCACGACTTCGTGATCACCCCCGGACGCCTAACGTAGCCGCCCACACACCGGCTAAGTGCCCCTCTTATCGGATTTGCGGGGGAATCTCCCTGAATTAGGGGCGAACGCACTCCATGTGGTCTTCTGACTACCGGGGTGTGGAGTGATCAGACGGCTGGGCCGGTCGCTGCGGATGCGGTTGGCGCTGCTCGCCAGCTTGGCCATGTTGCTGCTGAACGTCGTCGTCAGCGCGTTCGTGCTGTACGCCATCCGGAACGAGGCCGCCGACATCCGGGCGTACGACGTGGCCAGCCAGGCCCTGCGCGTGCTGCTCATGGTCAAGCGGAACGCGTTGCCCCCGACGGTGAACACCGACGGGCTCGACGGCATCCAGGTGATCGACTCGGCGGGCCGTGTGGTCTCCTCGACGCCGAACCTGGCCGGCCTGCCCCGGGTCACCACGGCGATCCCCCACCGCAACACGGCCAACGACGCCGCCGAGTTCTGCGACCTGCGCGCGTTTCCCGGACGGTGCGAGCTGGTGGTCGCCATGCATGCGTACCAGCCGGACGGCGCGTGGGTCATCTACGCCTTCGACCCGGCCGTGCCCTGGTACGTCAGCCTGAAAGTGGTCCTCTTCCAGATCTGCGTGGCGGCCCTGCTGCTGCTCCTGACCTGGTTCGGGGTGTCGCGCGTGGTGGCCCGGACGCTCGCGCCCGTCCACAACATCACGAAGAGGCTGGCCGAGATCACCGCGGGCGGAGGCGGGATGCGGCTCCCCGTACCGGAGAACGTGGACGACGAGATCAGGACGCTCGCCTGGACCGGCAACCAGATGCTGGAGCGGCTGGAAGCCGCGATGAAGAAGCAGCAGGAGGCGGTGGAGCAGCAGCGCAGGTTCGCCGGGGACGCCTCGCACGACCTGCGCAGCCCGATCACGGCGATGCGCACCCAGGTCGAGGACGCGCTGCTCAACCTCGAGGACGCCGACTGGCGGGCGACGGGCGAGGCGCTGCTGGCCAGCCTGGACCGGCTCCAGGCCATCGTCACCGACCTGCTCACGCTGACCAAGCTGGACGCGGGCGCGCCGAGCTCCCGGGAGCCGGTCGACCTGTGCGAGCTGGTCGCCGCCGAGACCGGCAGGCCGCGTTCCAAGAACGTCGTCACCTCGCTGCAGCCGGGCGTGGCCGTCACGGGCGACCGATTGCAGCTGGCCCGCCTCCTGACGAACCTGCTGGACAACGCCGAGCGGCACGCCGAGTCCCAGATCCTCGTCACCGTACGGCGGCAGGGCCGGCAGGCTGTGCTGGAGGTGCTCGACGACGGCGCCGGCATCGAGCCCGGGAAGCGCGAGACGGTCTTCCAGCGCTTCACCCGCCTGGACGCCGCGCGCAACCGCGACGCCGGCGGGACCGGGCTCGGCCTGCCCATCGCCCGCGAGATCGCGCAGGCCCACGGTGGCACGCTCACGATCGAGGACTCCGAGCGCGGCGCCCGCTTCGTCCTGCGCATCTCGGCCCGAGAGGACTGAGCATCCCAGTCCGCGAGGACGGCGCAAACCGGCCTGCGAGGACTGCGCCCCACCCCCAAGTCGGCTCCAAGCCACGCACAAGAGCCGGACCTCACCATTTCCGGATGTGAGCGGAAATTTCAGGACAAGATTGATGAAGATCGCCGCAGGTGCGGCGGTCGCCATGGCGGTCGCGCTGCCCGCGTTACCGGCGGCGGCCGACACGCCCGATGAGCGGCCCGACGTGCCCGTCGGCACCTGGCTGGCCGCGCGTACCCAGCCGGCCGTCCAGCTGACGAGCTTCACCTACACCGGCACCGTCGCCGTGCCGACCAGCACGATCAACCAGGCCGCGTTCAACCGGCTCGTGGAGCAGGCCACCGCCACCGTGGCGTCCGGCAAGATCTCCTCGGACGAGCGCAGCATCGCCAAGTGGCTGTTCCAGCAGATCGCGGCCGACGTGGACACCTACCTCGCCTCGACCACCCCGGAGCGTACGGTCGAAGCCGAGGTCGGCGGCCTGTGCACCGGCTGGTGGGTCACCCCCGACGGGTACATGGTCACCGGGGCGCACTGCGTCCAGGTCGGCGAGACCGAGCTGAGCCAGCTGTTCGCGCGGCAGGCGCTGGCGAAGTTCAACCAGCAGGACGCCAAGGAGATCATCAGCGGGCTGCGGGGCCTGGAGGCCGACGAGGAGATCGTCAAGCTCGCGCAGCAGATCTACGTCACCTTCAACACCAACCACATGCAGCTCCGCAACCTGAAGCAGAGCCTGTCGGTGGTCCAGAGCCTGCCCGGCGGCGGCGTGGACAAGACGGCCAAGCCGGTCCCGGCCGAGCTGGTGTCGGTGGGCGAGAGCTACCCTGGCAAGGACTTCGCGCTGCTCAAGGTCAACGGCCAGCAGAACCTGCCGACCGTGCCGCTCGGCGACGACTCCGACGTGCGTACCGGTGACACGCTCTACATCAGCGGGTTCCCCGGCCTGGTCACCAATACGCCGTTCTTCAGCCTGGAGTCCAAGCTGGAGCCGGCGCTGACCGAGGGCCCGTACAACGCCAAGCGCACCACTCAGACCGGCGTGCCGTACATCCAGACCCAGGCGCCCTCCTACCACGGCAACTCCGGCGGCCCGGTGTTCAGCAAGGACGGCAAGGTCATCGGCATGCTGATCGCCGGCACGGTGAGCGAGAACGGCGAGGCGTCGGAGAGCGAGAGCTTCGTCCTGCCGGTGGGCATCATCAAGGAGAAGCTCGGCGAGAAGAACATCAAGCCCGCCCAGACCACCACGACGGCCCGCTACAACGAGGCGCTCAACGACTTCTTCCGGCACTACTACTCGGACTCGCTGCCGAAGTTCCGCGAGGTCCAGGCCCTGTTCCCGAACCACCCGTACGTGGCCAAGTACATCAGCGACGCGCAGCAGGCGATCTCCGCGGGCAAGGACGAGTCGCCCAAGCCGATCCTGCTGTGGGTGCTGATCGGGGCCGGCGTGCTGGTCGCCGCGGTGATCGTCGCGGTCCTGGCCAAGGTCCTCCGCGGCCGCGGGCGCCGGCGCCGCCACTCCGAGCCGTCCTTCGTCCAGCCCCCGCCCGGCGCGGTGCAGCCTCCGTCGTGGCGGCAGCTCCCCGCGGGCCAGGTGCCGCCCCCGGCGCAGGGTGCCTATGGGCAGGTGGCGTACGGGCAAGCGGCGTACGGGCAAGCGGCGTACGGGCAAGCGGCGTACGGGCAGGGCGCCGACGGGTACGGCCCCGTCGCGTACAACGCCGGCGGCTACGGCGCCGCACCGCACGGGTCGGCCCCGGACCACGCCAACCCCCAGTACGGCTCGGCCCCGGACCACGGCAACTCCCCGTACGGGTCGACTCCAGACCACGGCAAGCCCCACTACGGACCGGGCCCGTACGGGTACCCCGCGCCCCCGCACGGCCAGGCCCAGCCGCACTCGGGTGAGCAGACCCGCGCCGTCCGCTACGGCCAGTTCACGCCGCCGCCGAACGACCGGCCCTCCTAGTCCTGGATTCGCCTTGCCCGCCCTTTCATACTGGAGGCGACGCCCGGAGACATGACTGCCGTCGATGCCGGGCGGGATCCCGCTCGTGCCCGTGAACGCGAAACCCCCGATTCGTCGTCGGCCAAAAGGGAGACAGGAAATGCGCACGTCGTACGGACTCGTCCCGCCCGCTGTCCTGGCGATCGGCCTGCTCCTCTGCCCGGTCGCGCCCGCGTCGGCCGCCGCCACAACGACCGCCACGACGGCCGGCCCGGCGAGGGCCACGACCACGGCCATGGCCCTGACCCTGGACGAGGGCAGCTGCGAACCGCTCGCGCGGCGCTTCCTCTGCTCGGTCTCCTACAGCGGGGCGATCGCGCCGGTCGCCATCCGCTGGTTCGTCGACGGCGGCTACATCCCCGCGTACGACAACAGGAGTTTCGTGGGGATCGGCTGCCAGCCCACGGTGCGGTACGACATCCGGGCGGTGATCTCCGACGCCACCGGCGCGTCCGTCGAGTATCACACCACGCCCGTCTGCCGATCGGGCAATCCCTGACGTGTCCCGACTGCCCGTCTTCGGTTGATCTTTCCCTTGAGGGTGGTTGCCTGAGGGAGGTATCGATGCCGAGCAATCCTGGGCGTTCCACGCTGGCCACCATCGCCGCCTCGGCCGGCGTGTCCGTGGCCACCGTGTCGAAGGTCCTCAACGGCCGCACCGACGTCGCACCCGCCACCCGCTCGATGGTGCAGTCCCTGCTGCAGGAGCACGGCTACGTCGCCCGCCGGTCACGCCGGACGCGGACGGCGGCTCCGGCCACCGTCCAGGTGATCACGATCGGCAGCGAGCCGGCCCCGGCCCAGCTCGCCGCGCTGTCCCGGGCCCGCCTGCCGGTGGTCGTCGTCGACCCGCTGAACCTGCCGGACACCCCTGTGACCAGCGTCGGCGCCACCAACTTCGCCGGCGGCATGTCCGCCACCCGCCACCTGCTGGACCTCGGGCACCGTCGCATCGCCTACCTCGGCGGCATCGCCGACGCGGCCTGCAACCAGGCACGCATGCACGGCTACCGCGCCGCGATGGAAGCCGCGGGCGTGCCCGTGCCCGCCGAATACGTCCGTACGTCGGGCTTCCGCTATCCCGACGGGGAGACGGGCGGAGCCGCACTGCTCGACCTGCGGCTCCCGCCGACGGCCATCTTCGCCGCCGGCGACGGGAGCGCCCTCGGCGCCATGCAGGCGAGAAGATCGAGTCCCGCCACATCGAGCTCGCCACCGAGCTGATCGTCCGCGGATCGAGCCGGGCGGCCGGCCCATGAGGTTGCGCGGCGGCTCTGGACAATGCGCCGCATACGTGATCTGACGGAGTAAGAGCGCCGACGATCGCGAACAGGAGCACCTGGACATGAGCGACACGCCGCGACTGCACACCGCGGGCAACACCCTGCTGGAGCGAGCCCGCGCGCTGCGCCCGCTGATCGAGCGCGACGCGGACCGGGCCGAGGAGCAGGGCAGACTCTCCACCTCCGTCGTGGACGCCCTACACGAGGCAGGACTTTTCGGGATATGGGTGCCAGTGCCGCTCGGCGGCGCCGAGCTGTCGCCCAGCGAGCTGATGGCCGTCCTCGGGGAGCTCTCCTACGCCGACCCTTCGACGGGCTGGGTGGTCATGGCCACCTGCCTGGAGAACGGCACGGCCGGCGCCTACCTGGGCGACGAGGCCGTCGAACGCATCTTCAAGGGCCCCCGGATGCCGCTCTTCGCGGGCCAGGGCACCCGGCCGGGCATCGCCGTCCCCGAGGACGGGGGCTTCCGCCTCAGCGGGCAGTGGAGCTTCGCCTCCGCCATGTTGCACTCCCAGTACGTCCACAGCCTGGGCGCCATCGAGGGCACCGACGAGGTCCGGATCTTCATCACGCCGATCGAGGACGTCAAGCCGCTCGGCAACTGGGACGTCCTGGGCCTGCGCGCGACCGGCAGCATCGACTACTCCATGAACGACGTCTTCGTACCGAAGTCGCAGTCGCACGTCTTCGCCACGAACGTGCCCCTGCGCGGCGGCGCCATCTACCGGCTCGGTCTGGTCGACCAGGCGCTGATCTGCCACTCCGCCTGGGCGCTCGGCGTCGGCCGCCGACTGCTGGACGAGCTGAGCCGCTACGCCGTGGCACGGGCCGGGCGGACCGGGCAGATCGCCGGCAGCGACGCCTTCCACACCGACTTCGCCCGTGCCGAGGCGAAGTTCCGCGCCGCGGCGGCCCTGGTGCGCGAGACGTGGGACGACGTGGAACGCACCCTCGACTCGGGCCGGACCCTCGACGTACGGCAGGAGACGATGGTGCGGCTCGCGCTCAACCACATCACGTCGACGATCACCGAGGTCTCCCACTTCGTCTACGCGTCGGGCGGCACCTCGGCGCTGCGCGACGGGCTGATCCAGCGGCTGTTCAGGGACGTCCACGCCGGGGCCGCGCACATCACCTCGGGCCCGCAGCTGCTCCGGGAGTGCGGCCGCGAACTGGCCGGCCTGGCCGCGGGCGAGTCCTGGGCGCTGTTCGGCCTGGAGCCATAAGTCGGCCTGGAGCCATAAGAGCGCCGTCCCGCGGTGAGACTCCGGTGAAATGTCCGTGGAACGCCGTGCTCCCAGGCTGGTCCGCATGCCAATGACTGACATGACCAGGAGTGCGGCCTGCGGGGCGGCGCTCGTGCTCGCCCTTTCCGCCTGCGGTGCGCTGGGGCGGCCGGCTCAGCCCTCAGCCTCGGTGAAGGCTCCCGACGCCCCGGCGCAGGACCGGCCCGAGGACCCGCCCGAGGAGACGCCCTCTCCGGAGGACTCTCCCGCGCGGCCGGAGTCGCCCTCGGAAGGCGTGGTCGCCGGTCCCACCTCGTCCGCCCTGCCGGTCGAGGGCCGGAACCTGCGCCTGGTCAGGTCCGGCGAGAACGAGCTGGCCCTGCAGTTCGAGCTCTTCAACGGCACGGACGACGAGATCTCGCTCGGCACGCTCGGCCTCGACAGCCGCGAGCAGCTGATCACGCTGGTGGACCTGCCCCGCGGCACCGCCTACGGCCTGATCGGCAGCTCGGGCCCGGACGGGCGGATCAGCGCGGACGTCGACATCGAGCCGGGCCGGTCGGCTCCGGTGACGGCGGTCTTCGCGGCGCCGCCCAAGGAGGCCACCGAGATGCTCGTCGTGCTCAACGGCCTGCTCCCGGTGACCGTGCCGATCACGGACGCCGAACCGGCCGACGACCCCGCCCTGCGCGGCCCGCACAACAAGCTCCAGGTCGGTCCGCTGGTGTGCAAGACGACGGGCGGCACGCGTGAGGCGTTCCGGCTGCCCAGCGACGTGCTGTTCGAGTTCGGCAGCTCCAAGCTGTCACCGTCGGCCAAGTCCGCCATCGAGGCGCTGCGCGGCCGGGTCTCCGCCTCGTCCGGATCGGTGACCGTGGACGGGCACACCGACGCGATCGGGGGCACCTCCGACAACCAGACGCTGTCGCAGGAACGTGCCGCGGCCGTCAGCCAGGTGCTGCGTCCTTCTCTCGGCGACGGCTTCGCTTATCGGACGAAGGGGCACGGCGAGGGCGAGCCCGTGGCGCCCAACACCAAGCCCGACGGCAGCGACGACCCGGACGGGCGGGCGCAGAACCGGCGGGTCGAGGTGCAGATCGACAGCGACACCACCGTGCGGGCCCCGGAGACGGGAAGCGACCTGACCGACGCGGGGCTCCAGGTGCGGGTGGAGAGCGTACGGCGGCTGTCGGGCTACCTCCTGGCGAACGTCAAGGTCACCAACCCCGGGTCGGAGGCCGCGTCCCTGGAGTACGAGAACCACTTCACGCCTAAGGAGCTCACCTCGGGCCAGCTGTCGATCGCGGCTCAGAACGGCCGGCAGGAGTTGTGCGGCTTCGCCGAGCCCACGTACTTCGACTTCGTCGGCACGATGAGCGCCTCCTTCGCGCCGGGCAAGCTCGACACGGTGCCCGCGGGCGCCGAGGTGACGCTGTGGGGGCTCTTCCCGGCGCCGAGCACGAACGTTACGTCGGTGAAGGTCCAGGTCGGCGGCTACGACCAGGCACTCCCGGCCGAAGTGGCGAGCTGACTCCGCACGCTTCCTGGCCGAGGTCGCGAGCTGACCCCGCACGCGTCCCGAACCGAGGTCGCGGCGAGCTGAGTCCGGCGTTTCGCGGGCCGGTCATGGGGTGGCGAGCGCGGCTCTGACCTCCTCCAGGCGGGCGGCGTAGCGGGGCCAGCCGAAGCCCGAGGCGGCGTAGGCGGCGGCCGTCGCCTCCGCGAGCTCCCCGGCCCGCCGCCGGTCCCGGCCCGCGAGCGCCAGCGCCGCCGACACGGCCCGGGCCGCGAGCCAGGGCGTGCTGTGTTCGGCTGACTCGGCGTAGACCTCGTCCAGCAGCGCCGCCGCCTCGCCGAGCTCCTCGCGCCGGATGAGCACGTCGGCCAGGTCGATGTGCGCCATGCTCGCCCCGGAGCCGTCGGTGACCGCGTAGCCGACGGCCGTACGCATATGGGCTTCCGCCCGGCCCAGTTCCCCCTCGGCCATGGCGACGGCGCCCCTGATCAGCTCGTTGAGCGGGAGGATCTGGCGGTCGTCCAGCCGCGCGGCGTAGTGGTCGGACTCGGTGGCGCACGCCAGCGCCTCCTTGAGGTGGCCCATGCCCAGCAGCGCCTGCGCCTGGTTGCTGAGACCGCGCGCCAGCCCGTGCTCGTCGCCGGTCTCCAGGTCGAAGGCGTTGGCGGTGACGTAGCGCTGGAGCGCCTGCTCGGCGTCGCCCGAGTAGAGGTGGAGCGTGCCGAGCGCGTCGGCGACGGCGGACACCCGCTGCGTGTGGGAGACGCTCTCGGCCAGCTCCAGGCCCTGGAGCAGCGGCGGGAGCGCCTCACGCAGGCGGCCGCGTTCGATCTCCACGATGCCGCGGTAGTAGAGGACGTTCATGGTCACCATGTCGTCCGACGCGATCTCGGCCAGCTCGGCGGCCCTCGTCAGGAGCTCGGCCGCCGCGTCGAACTTGCCGACCATGGTGGAGACGAAGGCGTGGTCGCTCAGCGCGGTCGCCTGCTCGGTCGGCGTGCTGCCCGGCGCGTCGGCCAGGGCCGAGAAATGCCGCTCGGCCTCGCCGTACCAGCCGCGGATCAGCCACGGCGTGTGCAGTTCGAGTGCCAGCCGCAGGCCGTCGGCCGCCCGCTCGGTGCCGGGGGCGCGCTCCAGCGCGTCGAGCAGGTTGGGCCACTCCGCGAACACGGCCGACACCTCCTCCGCCGCGAGGAAGTCGGTCGGCGCGCCGATCCGGCGGACGAACGCCACGCACCAGCCCAGATGGGCGGCCAGCGCGCCCTCCGTCTCCCCTGCGGCGAGCAGCTTCGCCCGCGCGTAGTCGCGTACGGTCTCCAGCAGCCCGAACCGCCGCCCGCCCCCGGACGTCTCCACGGTGACCAGGCTCCGGTCTGCCAGCTCGGCCAGCGCGGGCGCGACGTCCCCGACGGTCACACCCTCTCCAACGGCGTCACCCGTGCCGGGACCGCTCGTACCGGGACCGCCTGGGCCGGCGTCGCCCGGCACGGTCGGCACGACGTGTTCGGCGGCCTCCAGGTCGAAGCCGCCGCTGAAGACCGACACCCGCCGCAGCACCAGCCGTTCCCGCTCGGCCAGCAGGTCGTGGCTCCAGTCGAGGGCGGCGCGCAGGCTCGTGTGCCGGCCGCCCGCGGTGCGTCCGCCGCCCACCAGCAGGCGCAGCCGGTCCTCGACCCGTGCGGCCAGTTGCGCCACTGTGAGCGTACGGGTCAGACCGGCGGCCAGCTCGATCCCCAGCGGCAGCCGGTCCACGGCGGCGCAGATCGCCGCGACGGCGGCGGGTTCGGCGCCGGCCTGGTCGGGGGCGCAGCGCTGGGTGAACAGCGTCGCCGCCGCGTGCGCGGGCAGCGGTCCGACCCGGTTGAGCTCCTCCCCCGCCACCAGCAGCGGGAGCTGCGAGGTGACCAGCACGGCCAGCCCGTCGGTACGGCCCAGCAGCCCCATGACCAGCTCGGCCACCTGGTCCACGAGGTGCTCGGCGTTGTCGAGCACCAGCAGCCCGCCGTCCAGGCGCGCGGCCAGCTCCGGCAGGGGATCGTCGGACTCCGACTCCAGCCCCACGGCCGCCGTCACCGCCGCGCGCACCGCCCCTTCCCGGTGTAACGGCGCCAGCTCCACCAGGGTCACCGCCCTGGGCTCCGCGGCCGGGGCCTGGGCCACGGCCTTGGCCGCCTCGATGGCGAGCCGCGACTTGCCGCTGCCCGGCCCGCCTGTGAGCGTGACGAGCCCCGGCCGCGCGAGCCGTCTCACCAGCGCCGCCAGCTCGCCGTCCCGGCCGACGAAGCTCGTCGCGGGGCCCGGCAGGCGTACCCGGGAGCGAGCCTGATCCGGGGCGGGCGACTCGACAGGGGGCGGCCCCGGCGACCCGGCCGAGAGCAGGGACGGCTCCGCGACGGAGAGCGGGGACGGCTCCTGCCCGGGTGCGATCACGCCTTGCGCCGGGGCGGTGTTCGTGAGCTGCAGGGACGGATCCTGGCGGAGGATCCGCAGCTCCAGCGCCGCCGTCTCCGGGACCGGGTCGACGCCGAGCGCGTCGGCCAGCCTGCGGCGGAGCCTGGCCAGCCGGTCGAGCGCGTCGGCCTGCCTGCCGGTGCGATAGAGGGCCAGCGCGAGCAGGCAGGACACCCGCTCGTGCAGCGGATGCTCGTCCGCCAGCCGCTCCAGCTCCGCGCTCACTTCGGCCGCCGCGCCGAGGGCGAGGTCGGCGGTGAGCCGCTGCGCCATCAGGTCCAGCCGCCACGCCTCCAGCCGCTCCCCCTCCAGCTCGGCATAGGGGATCGCCCGCAGATCCGCCAGCGCGCTGCCGCGCCAGAGCCCGAGTGCCTGCGCCGCCGAGCCCCGGGCGCCTGCGTGGTCGCCGGACCTGGCCGCCGCGTGCGCACGTTCGGCGGCGGACCGGGCCTTGACCAGGTCGGCGGCGTGGGCGTCGAGCGCGTAGCCGCCGGGCGTCCTGACCAGGGGTGAGGCCTGCCGCGACCGGCCCGCACCCTGCCCGGGGCCGGCGGGGAGGGCGGGGAGGGCGGCGCGCAGGCGGGAGACGAGGACCCGCAGGCGTTCGGTGGGACGGGCCAGCTCCGCCTCCCCCCACAGGTCGGCGGCCAGCCGCGCGTCGGGAACCGGAGACCCGCCCGCGAGCGCGAGCCGGGTCAGCAGCGCGCGCTCAAGGAGGCGATCCACCACGATCGTCGCGTCTCCGGCACGGACGGTGACCGGTCCGAGCACGAGGACGTCCAGGCCGGGGAGGGAGGGCATGGGGGAATTATCTCAGCGAATTCCGTGAGACGTCCGTGAAACGGGGGTGCAAGGTCATCCGCTCAGGCTGGCCTCATGACACACGACATCACGGACCTGCGAGCCACCGTACAAGGAGAGGTCCTCACCCCGCGGGACGCCGGCTACGAGGACGCCCGGGCCCTGCACAACAGCATGATCAGCCGCAGGCCGGCCGCGATCGTGCGGGTCAGCGGCACCGCCGACGTCGTCGGCACGCTGTCCTACGCGCGCGAGCACGCCCTGGAGGTCAGCGTGCGCGGCGGCGGGCACGGGGTGGCCGGGCACGCGCTCGGCGGCGACCTCGTGATCGACCTGTCGGCGCTGCGCGGCGTCACCGTCAACGCGGCCGCCCGGACGGCCGTCGTTCAGGCGGGCGCGATCTGGGGCGAGGTCGACCAGGCCACGCAGGCGCACGGCCTGGCCGTGCCCGGCGGCCGGATCAGCCACACCGGCGTCGCCGGGCTCACCCTCGGGGGCGGCGAGGGCTGGCTGTCCGCGAAGTACGGGCTGAGCTGCGACAACCTGATCGCCGTCGAGCTCGTCACGGCCGACGGCCGGGTGGTCGTCGCCGACGACGAGAGCGAGCCCGAGCTGATGTGGGCGCTGCGCGGCGGGGGCGGCAACTTCGGCGTGGTCACGTCGTTCACCTTCCGCCTGCACCCGCTGGGCCCGCTGGTGCTCGGCGGCATGCTCGGTTTCCGGGTGTCCGACGCGCCCGCCGTACTGGAGGCCCTGGACCGGCTGCACTCGGCCGGGCACGACGACTTCGCCCCCGCGGCGGTCTTCCTGACGGCGCCACCGGCGCCGTTCGTGCCCGGGCACGTGGTGGGGCGGCCGATCCTCGCGATCGCACCGGTCTGGCTCGGCGACCCGGAGGCGGGGGCCGAGGTGATCCGGCCGCTGTTCGAGGCGGCGACGCCGCTGTTCGACGCGGTCCAGCCGATGCCGTACCTGGCGCTGCAGTCGATGCTGGACGACGGCTCGCAGCCGGGGCGGCGCAACAGGTGGTCGGCGGAGTTCGTGCCCGGCCTGGAGCCGAGCCTGATCTCCGACCTGCAGGACGCCGCGATCGCCGCGCCGAGCCCGCTGTCGCAGCTGATCGTCTCGCCGCTGCCGGAGGCGGTCAGGACGGCGCCGGACTCCGCCTTCCCCAGCCGCCACGGCGGGCGCTGGCTGGTGCACCCCGTCGGCGTCTGGATGGATCCCCGCGACGACCCCGCCAACCTCGCCTGGGTGGAGGAGGTGACCTCGGCGATCAGGAAGCACGGGGTCACCGGCTCCTACCTGAACCTGGAGCAGGCCGACGACGACCGGGTGCGCTGGGCGATGGGCGTGCGCAGGTATCGCCGGCTGCAGCAGGTGAAGGCGGCCTGGGACCCCGGGGACGTGTTCCGCCACTGCGCCCACGTCAGTCCATGAGGAGCCCGGCACCCGCCCGGACGGCGGGCGGGTGCCGGTCACGCTAGGACGGCTGCCTGGCCGCGCGCCACTCGGGCGCGAGCACCGACCAGATCTCCGTGTCGTACCGCTTGCCCCGGTGCGAGTTGCTCTCCCGCAGCACGCCGTCCCTGGTCATCCCCAGCCGCCGGGCCACGGCGATGCTGGCCGCGTTCTCCGACGCGACCATCCACTCGATGCGGTGGATGCCCCGTTCTTCGACGGCCCAATCGATGATCACCCGTGCGGCCCTGGACACCAGGCCCTTGCCCGCCGCCGACGGCTCCAGCCAGCAGCCCACCTCCGCGACGCCCCTCAGGACGTCCATCGTGCGGAAGAGCACCCCGCCGACCAGCGTGCCGTCCGTCCAGATGCCGTAGAGCCGGCCGGTGTCGGTGGCGGCCTTCTCCGCGTACGACTGGAGCAGGGACCGGGTCGACTCCAGGTCCGTGGCCCTGTCCGGGAACGAGATGAACCGCCCGACGAACTCGCGGCCCCGATCCATGTGGGCCAGGAACTCCTCGGCCTGCCACGGCTCCAGCGGCCGCAGCTCCGCGCCGTCCTCGCCCAGGGATATTGCGAACATCGTTCCCCCAACGATCGAAAACCAGGCCATATCGCCAGCAGATCCTCTCACGCGGCAAGGCGGGGCAGGTTGGCGATCTTCCGGAACAGCCCAAAACTGTGCATCGTCCGCACGCCGACCGGCCGGGCCCGGCAGGCGCCCGACGACACTGCTGCCATGGACACGGAAGACACCGATGGCGGCCAGAAGCCGACCGGGTTCGCCGGGGCCGTGTACGGCTCGCTGCTGGCGGCGTCGGTCGTGGCCGGCACCGTCGTGGACGGCACGCCGATCTCGGCGGGCGACCTGGTGATCGTGTTGATCTGCACGGGTGTGGTGTTCTGGCTCGCCCACGTCTACGCCATGGTGGTGTCCGACAGATCCCAACCCTTGACCTGGCAGCGGCTCCGCACAGCCGGCCGGCACGACTGGCCGGTGGCGCAGGCCTCGTTCCCTCCTGCCATCGGCGCCGCCTTCGCCTCGGCGCTAGGCCTGTCCGACAGGGCGGCGACCTGGGTGGCGCTGGTCGTCGCCGTGGCGAGCCAGGCGGCCTGGGCCGTCGCGGCGGCCGTCACGGCCCGGGCCCCTGCGCGGATCGTGGTTCTCTCCGGGGTCGTCAACCTCGCGCTGGGGCTGGCCATCATCGCGCTCAAGACCCTGGCGGGCTCTCATTGAGGTCTTGACACGGCGCCGCCGATTTGAAAACTTCCTTAACAGATCGGGGTTGACAACGTTGTCATCACTCCTCCTGGGAGACCGCTGTGAGCACCCTCTGGCCTTCCCCGTCCCGTCGTAAACGATCTCTTATGATGGCGGTCTTATGCGCCGTGACCACCCTCGCCCTCGCCGCACCCGCCGCCGCGCTGACCGGCCCGGCCGGACCTGAGCCCGTGCCCAATCCCGGCCCTTCGGGCACTCCGACCCCCAACCCCTCCTACAGCCCGCCCCCCGGCCCGCAGGCCGCCGAGCCGGCTCCGCCTGCGGCGGAGACGCAGCGGGCGGCGCGGGACGGGCAGGCCCTGGCCCGGGCCGAGGGCGCGGCCTTCGCCTCCTCCTTCGAGCCCGGCGACCCGCAGCCGACGTGGGCCGACACGACAGAGACCGACGCCCGCGGCGTCAAGAAGGCTGCGAACGTCATCGGCACCCTGCCCGGACGCATCGAGGGCAGCATCTCGGACAAGATCGCCCGGTTCAGCGCCAGCGGCGAGAACGCCTCCGGCGGCGAGGGGAAGGAGAACCTGGCCGACGATGACGCGAACACCAAGTGGCTGGTGTTCGCCGGCACCGGCTGGGCGCAGTACGGCCTGGCCGCCCCGGTCGCGGTCGTGCACTACGCGCTGACCTCCGCCAACGACGCGCCCGAACGCGACCCGCGCGACTGGCAGTTGCAGGGCTCCCAGGACGGGCAGAGCTGGACCACCCTGGACACCCGGACCGGCGAGACGTTCACGGCGCGCTTCCAGCGCAAGGAGTATCGCTTCGCCAACCCGACCGCCTACGCCCACTACCGGCTGAACGTCACCCGGATCGGCGGCGGCGCGACCCTGCAGTTGGCCGAGTGGGAGCTGTCGGACGGCCGGACCGGCCCCACGCCGCCCAGCGACATGCGCAGCCAGATCGGCGCGGGGCCGAACGGCGGGTTCGTGTCCAAGCCGCGCGCCGGCTTCTCCGGCCTGCGGGCGTTCCAGTACGCGGGCAGCACCACCGCCGCGACCGGCGGCCACTCCACCAACAAGGTGTTCGAGGTGGACATCCCGGTCACGGCCACGACGGAGCTGTCCTACGTGGTCTTCCCCGAGTTCACCGCGGCCGACCTGCGCTACCCCAGCACGTACGTCTCGGTGGACCTGGCCTTCCGCGACGGCACGTACCTCAGCGACCTCAAGGCCGTCGACCAGCACGGCGTCCGGCTGGCGCCGCGCGCGCAGGGCGAGTCCAAGACCCTGTACGCCGACCAGTGGAACTACAAGCGCGCCCAGATCGGTGAGGTCGCCAAGGGCAAGCGGATCAGCCGCATCCTGGTGGCCTACGACAGCCCGGCAGGGCCCGCCGGGTTCCGCGGGTGGGTGGACGACATCAAGATCGTCTCGGAGCGGAAGCGGCAGCCGTACGAGGGCCGCCCGGCACGCGACGATCGCAGCCCTGCCCAGTATGTGATGACCACCCGGGGGACGCACTCCACCGGCGGCTTCTCGCGGGGGAACAACTTCCCGGCCACCGCGGTGCCGCACGGGTTCAACTTCTGGACGCCGATGACCAACGCCGGCTCGACGAGCTGGCTGTACGAGTACCACCGGGCCGGCAACGCCGCCAACCTGCCCGAGATCCAGGCGTTCGCCGCCAGTCACGAGCCCAGCCCGTGGATGGGTGACCGGCAGACGTTCCAGTTCATGCCCTCGGCGGCCGAGGGGGTGCCCGACCCGTCCCGTACCGCCCGCGCGCTGGCCTTCCGCCACGAGCGGGAGGTCGCGCAGCCGCACCTGTACGCGGTCACGTTCGACAACGGGCTCAAGACCGAGATCGCCCCGGCCGACCACGCGGCGCTGGCCCGCTTCACTTTCCCCGGCTCAGAGGCCAAGCTGATCTTCGACAACGTGAACAACAGCGGCGGCCTGAACCTGGACCCGGCCGGCGGTGTGGTGACCGGCTACTCCGACGTGCGCAGCGACCTGTCCACCGGGGCCACGCGGATGTTCTACTACGCCGTCTTCGACCGCCCGGTCACCGGCGGCGGCAAGCTGACCGGCCAGGGTCGCGACAACGTGCTCGGCTACCTGTCCTTCGACGCGGGCACGACGAGGACGGTCACCATGCGCATCGCGTCCTCGCTGATCAGCATCGACCAGGCCAGGCACAACCTGGAGCTGGAGATCGCCGCCTCGGACACCCTGGAGACGGTCAGCGAGCGCGCCCGCCGGGCGTGGGACGCCAAGCTGGGCGTCATCGAGGTCGAAGGGGCCGGCCGGGACCAGCTGGTCACGCTGTACTCCAACCTGTACCGGCTGTTCCTCTATCCCAACTCCGGCTTCGAGAACACCGGCACCGCGGCCGCGCCCGTCCACAAGCACGCCGTGCAGTCGGCGACCAGCACCCCGCCCAGCACGCCCACCCAGACCGGGGCGCCGGTGGCGGACGGGAAGGTGTACGTCAACAACGGCTTCTGGGACACCTACCGCACCACCTGGCCCGCGTACGCGCTGCTCACGCCGAAGGCGGCCGGGGAGATGATCGACGGGTTCGTGCGGCAGTACCTGGACGGCGGCTGGATCTCCCGGTGGTCCTCGCCCGGGTACGCCGATCTGATGGTCGGCACCAGCTCCGACGTCGCCTTCGCCGACGCGTACCTGAAGGGGGTGACCGGCTTCGACGCCGTGGCCGCCTACCAGGCCGCGGTCAAGAACGCCACCGTCGCCCCGCCCACCCGGCAGGTGGGCCGCAAGGGCCTGAACACCTCCGTCTTCCTCGGGTACACGAGCGTCCAGTCGACCGGCGAGGCGATGTCGTGGGCGATGGACGGCTACATCAACGACTTCGGGATCGCGAACATGGCCAAGGTGCTGGCCGAGCGGTCCACGGGAGCGCAGCGTGCCCGCTACCTGGAGGAGTACGAATATTTCCGGAACAGGGCGCGTAACTACGTCCACCTGTTCGACCCGGCGGTGCGCTTCTTCCAGGGCCGGAACGCCGACGGCTCCTTCCGGCTCAAGCCGAGCGCCTACGACCCGCGTACGTGGGGCTTCGACTACACCGAGACCGACGGCTGGAACATGGCCTTCCACGTCCCGCAGGACGGCCGCGGCCTGGCCAACCTGTACGGCGGCGCGGACAAGCTGGCCGCCAAGCTGGACGCGTTCTTCGCCACCCAGGAGACGGCGGCGTTCCCCGGCTCGTACCGGGGGATCATCCACGAGATGCGCGAGGCCCGGGACATCCGGATGGGCCAGTACGGGCACAGCAACCAGCCCTCGCACCACATCGCCTACATGTACGACTACGCGGGACAACCGTGGAAGACCCAGGCCAAGGTGCGCGAGGCGCTCTCGCGGCTCTACCTGGGCAGCGAGATCGGCCAGGGCTACCCCGGCGACGAGGACAACGGGGAGATGTCGGCCTGGCAGGTCTTCGGGGCGCTGGGCTTCTACCCGCTGCAGATGGGCAGCCCCTACTACGCGATCGGCTCGCCGCTGTTCAAGAAGGCGACGGTGCACCTGGAGGGCGGCAGGAAGCTGGTGATCAAGGCGCCGGGCAACAGCCCGCGCAACGTCTACGTGCAGGGGCTGACGGTCAACGGCAGAGCGTACGACAAGACGTACCTTCCGCACGACCTGATCGCCAAGGGCGGCGAGCTGGTGTTCGAGATGGGGCCGAAGCCGTCGCGCTGGGGCACGGGCAGGAACGCCGCCCCGCCCTCGATCACCGACGACGGCCGGATCCCCGCCCCGCTGCACGACCTCACGGGGCCGGGACGCGGCACGGCGTCGGCGGCCGGCGGCGCGGACGTGAGCGCGCTGTTCGACGACGACTCGGCCACCCGGGCGACGTTGCCCGAATGGGTGCGATACACCTTCGACGGCGATCGGGAGGCGCGTTACTACACGCTCACCTCCGGCGCCGGACAGCCTTCCGAGGATCCGTCCGGATGGGTCCTGGAGGGCTCCGCCGACGGCACGTCGTGGAAGGTGCTCGACGAGCGGGCCGGTGAGAGCTTCCCGTGGCGGCTGCAGACCCGTCCGTTCAAGATCGCGCATCCTGGCGCGTACGCCCACTACCGGATCAGGTTCACCGGCGGCACGTCGCTCGCGGAGATCGAGCTGCTCGCCCCCGCGCCGCCCGCCACGTCACCGCTGGTCATCGAGGCCGCCGGGATCTTCGCCGCGCCCGGGGAGACCGTGACGCTCCCGGTGACCGTGTCCGACCATGCCGACCGGCCTGCCACCGGACGGCTGACCGCGACCGGCCCTGAGGGCTGGACCGTCCAGCCCTCGGGAGGGGTCGCCTTCGGCCCCGTCGCGCCGGGCGCGTCCCAGACCGTGACGTTCCAGGTGACGGTGCCGGCGACGGCGGGTCCCGGCAGCCATCCGATCCGGCTCGCCGCGACCTCCGACCAGGGGCCGGCCTCCGAACAGGTGACGGTCACGGTGATCGGCGACACCGTGGAGTTCACGCCCGGCACGGCGGCCGAGGAGCCGTGGCTGCTGGAGGCCGACGGGTCCCAGCTCGACGGAGAGGTGTTCGACGGGCGCGCCCGTTTCACCGACGGCGACGGCCACGCCACCTACCGGTTCGAGCTGCCGGCCCAGGTGAGCGGGGGTTCGGTGACGCTGGACATCGGCAACCAGTTCCTGGTGCAGGTCTCGGCCGACAACCGGAGCTGGCGGACCGTGCTGCGGGAGAGCGCCGACGTGCGCGACCTGTCCAACCGCTCGGCGCGCACGCTCGACCTCGACGAGCTGCGGGGCGAGGCCCGTACGTTCTACCTGCGCATCGGGGACAGCCGGCCGGAGAACGGCTGGGGGTCCTGGCTGGCCAGGGTGCGGCTGGACCTGCGGCGCTAGGAGTTGCGGAAGATCACGTCTCCCTGAGGAGGTTTCCAGGCGAAGCCCGCGGCCAGCGCCGAGCCCGTACGCGGCACGGCGATGAGGTCCGTCCATTCAAATCCGGTCGCCGGCGGGGTGACGCTCTGCCGGGTCAGCACGCCGCCGGCGTACCGGAGCGCGTCGATGGACAGGGTGGTGTAGGCGTAGGGGTCCTGGCCGTCCGGGGTCGCGGTGATCGACTGCCGGGTCGTCGCCGCGTAGACGCCGCCCGAGCCGTCGCCGGACAGGGTGGTGACGTGGTCGCCGGGCAGCCGGAGCTGCTCCCACGTCCCGCCGCGCCGGTGCAGCAGGACGGCCCCCGGCTGCGTCCAGTCGCCCTGCTGGAACCCGGCGGCGATCCAGACGTCCCCGTTCGCGGCGGCGAGCACCGCGTCGTAGCGAACCCGTACCGGTCCGTACGCGGGCACGGCCGCCGCGGGCACCGCGACGGCGGGCAGCGCCACCGGGTGCCACGCCTTGCCGTCCCAGCGCATGACGGCGGAGGGACCCCAGCCCCAGACCTCTCCGGGCGTGCGGACGCTGATCTCCCTCAGGGACGCCGGCGCGGGCAGGCTCGTCCAGCGGCCGCCGTGATAGCGCTTGAAGAACACTCCCCGTGTACGGTCGTCGCGGCCCACGACCCAGGCGTGCTCGCCGTCCGGGACGTTCAGATCGGTGATCGTGGTCCGGCCCGACCCCATGAGCCGCCAGCGCCTGCCGTCCCAGCGCGACAGCACCGAACGGGCGCCGGTGGTCCCCGCGATCCACACGTCGGCCGGGGAGGACGCCTCGATCAGGGAGATCTCACGCAGGGGCCCGCCCGGGGCGGCGAACTCCGACCACTCCCTGCCGTTCCAGTGCCTGATCAGGGGCCTGGTGACGGGCGAGCCGGTCCGCGGATCGAGCTGCTTGGTCTCGCGCCGGCCCGCGGCCCAGGCGTCCGCCGGCCCGGTGGCGGCGAGATCCGCGATGTACGTACGGGCTCCGCCGCGGAAGCCGACCTGCCAACCGACGGCAGCCTCGACCGGCGTGACCATGGTGAGCGCCGCCAGCACGACGGCCACCGGGATGCGGTACACAGAGGCATGATGGCGCCTGCCCGGGATCCGGCCGGCTGCGCCGAGCTGAACGATTGACGAACTTCACCCCATCCGGGCGGTCAGCGCGCGCAGGCCCGCCAGGACCTCCGCCCCCGTCGGGGCTTGGTCCGGGTCGTTGAGCCACTGCATCATCACGCCCAGCAGCAGCGCGAGGTGCACCGAGCCGACGGTGCGCACCTCGCGCTCGGCGAGGTCCGCCTCGTCGCCGTCCACCAGGTGCGCGGCCATGCCGCGGCGGCCCTCGCGCTGACCGGCCACGAGCTCGTCGCGCAGCTCCGGCGAGTGCTCGGCCTGCACCATGGCCTCCAGATTGGCCAGCCACAGCGTGCGGTGCTCGCCGATCGACGCGATGAGCCGCTCCCAGAGCGCCTCGAAGCGCTCGCCGGGCGCGGCCGCCTCGTCCACGGCGGCCATCGCGGCGCCGATCTGCTCGCCCCACTCCCGCATGGCCTCCACCAGCGCCGCGTTGAGCAGCGCCTCGCGCGAGCCGAAGTGGTAGCCGATCGCGGCCATGCTGACGCCGGCCGCCGCCGAGATGTCGCGGACGGTCGTGCGCGCCCACCCCTTCTCCTCCAGGCAGCGCCGCGCCCCGGCCAGCAGGTCCTCACGGTTTCCCATGGCGGACAGCCTAGCACGAGCGCATGAGACGACCGTCTTGCGCATTTGCCCAAACTCTGCGTACGGTTGCCCCACACCAACCGAGAAGGGGAAATCCCATGCGGATCCTGATCTCCGGCGGCAGCGTCGCCGGCCCCGCCCTGGCCTACTGGCTGCACCGGCACGGCCACGCGCCCACGATCGTGGAGCGGGCCCCGGTCGTCCGCGGCGGCGGCGCCGCCATCGACTTCCGCGGCAGCGCGCTGGAGGTGCTGGAGCGGATGGGCCTGCTGGAGGAGATGCGCCGGCACGAGACGGGGATGACCGGGATGACGCTGGTCGACGACGCCGGCGCGCCCCTGGCCGAGCTGCCCGCCACCGCCATCTCCGGCGACCTGGAGGTGCTCAAGTCCGACGTGACGGCCATCCTGTACGAGGCCACCCGGGACACCACCGACTACCTCTTCGACGACACGATCACGGAGCTCGACCAGGACGGCTCCGGCGTCCACGTGACCTTCGAGCGCGCCGGGTCCCGTACGTTCGACCTGGTGATCGGCGCGGACGGGATGCACTCGACCGTGCGCCGGCTCGCCTTCGGCCCCGAGTCCCGCTACGTCCGCCACCTGGGCATCTACGGCGCGCTGTTCACCACGCCCAACCTGTTCGGCCTCGACCGCACGGGCCTGATGCACAACACCGTCGGCCGCAACGCGCTGGCCTTCGCCGCCCGCGGCAACAGCGAGCTCCGCGTCGGCCTGTCGTTCGGGGCTGACCACCTGGACTACGACCGGCGCGACCGCCGGCAGCAGGAGAAGCTGGTGGCCGAGCACTTCGACGGCGCGGGCTGGGAGGTGCCACGGCTGCTGGAGGCCATGAGCGAGGCCGAGGAGTTCTTCTTCGACTCCTCCGGCCAGGTCGTGATGGACTCGTGGTCGGCCGGCCGGGTGGCGCTGGTGGGCGACGCCGCGTACTGCGCCGCGCCCACCTCCGGCCGCGGCACCTCGCAGGCGTTGATCGGCGCGTACGTGCTGGCCGGCGAGCTGGCGGAGGCCCCGGACCACGCCACCGCCTTCGCCGCGTACGAGGGCCGGCTGCGCGACTACGTCGAGCGCAACCAGTTGCACGGCCGGGCCGCGGCCCGCTGGTTCCTCCAGCCGCCCACCGAGCCCCCGGTCGAGGTGGCCGAGGACGTCGTGCCGCTCAAGGACTACACCGTGGGATGAAGGTCCCGCTCAGTCCATGTCGATGTCGTCGAGATGCCCGAGCAGGCGCGACAGGACCCGGAGGCAGGCGGTGACCTCGGCGTCGGTGAGGTCGCCGCCGATCCGGCGCAGCTCAGCGCGCTCGCGGTCGATCACGGCGGTGATGACGGCCCGCCCCTGCTCGGTCAGCCGGATGAGCGACGACCTCTTGTGCGCCGGGTTGGCCACGAACTCGACCAGCCCTCGCCCGGCCGCATCATTGATCATCCGCTGGACGAACTGGCGGCTCAACGCCTGGGCTCGCCCCATCTGGGGGACGGTCATGGGCCCGTGCTCGCGGAGCAGGTTGAGCACGGCCCGCACCCCCACCGACAGCCCCTCGATGGGCGCGTCCTGCTCCACCTTGCGCTGGGCGCGCCGATAAAGGGGACCCACCAGGTCGAACACCTCGGTGAGCCGGTCGCCCGGCCTGCGGTTCGTGTCGCTCACCTCACCATGATGACACCTAGGTTGTCATCTTCGCCCGAAAATGACACCTTGGTTGTCATGAAGGATCTGTTCTGGCTCGACACCGGCACCGGACGCCCCCTCGTCCTGCTGCACGGCGGCTTCGTCGACCACGGCATGTGGGACGACCAGATTCCCCGCTTCGCCTCGCGCTACCGCGTCATCGCGCCCGACGCCCCCGGCCACGGCCGCTCCGCCAACCCCACCGAGCCGTACCGGCTCACCGACGACCTCGCCGCGCTGCTGCGCCACCTGGACACGGGGCCGGCGGTCCTGGCGGGCGTGTCCATGGGAGCGAGCGTCGCGGTCGACACCGCGCTGGAGCATCCGGACCTGGTCGCCGCCGTGGTCGTCAGCGGCGCCGGCACCGGGGAGCCGTACTTCACCGACCCCTGGACCACCCGGGCCCTGGCCACCTGGCACGCGGCGATGGCCGCCGGCGATCTGGAGGGCTCCGTCGAGGGCTTCATGCTGTTCGCCGCGGGCCCGCACCGCGCCCTCGACGACCTCGACCCCGGCGTCGCCGGCCGCCTGCGCCGGATGGCCAGGGCCACCATGTCCAAGCACACCGCCGGCGAGCCCGACCTGCTCGTCCCGGTCCGCGACACCTGGGAGCGCGTCGCCGGGATCGGCGTTCCCGTGCTGGCCGTCAACGGCGCCCTCGACTCGCCCGACCACATCGGCATGGCCGAACGCCTCGCCCGTACCGTGGCCGACGGGCGGACGATCTCGATCGACGGTGCCGCCCACTACCCCAACATGGAGCGCCCGGACCTCTTCAATGACATCCTCGAGGGCTTCACGTCCGCTGCATGAGATGCCGTTCAGCGCGGGCCGCGGTCAGAGCCAGCCGGCCTCGGAGGCGATGCGGATGGCGTCGATCCGGTTGCGGGCGCCCAGTTTGGCGACCGCCGAGGTCAGGTAGTTGCGGACCGTGCCGTAGGTGAGGAAGAGCCGCTCGGCGATCTCCAAGGGCTGGGCGCCGGTCGCCGACATCCGCAGCACCTCCGTCTCGCGCTGGGTGAGCGGGCTCTCCGGCGCCCGCAACGCGGTCATGGCCAGGGCCGGGTCCACCACCGCGCCTCCGGCGGCGACCGTCCGGATGGCGGCGACGAGGTCGCCGGGCCTGATGTCCTTGGGGACGAACCCGGCGACCCTCGCATCGAGCGCACGGCGCAGCTCGCCCGGCTTGCTCAGCGCGGTCAGGATGAGGACCCGGCAGTCGGGCAGCCGGTCGTTCAGCTCGGTGGCGGCCGTGATGCCGTCCATCCCCGGCAGGTCGATGTCGATCACCGCGACGTCCGGCCGGTGACGCTCCGCCGCCGCCACGATCTCCGCCCCGCTGGACACCTGGGCCACCACGTCGATGCCGTCGTGGAGGTGGAGCAGCTCCACGAGCGCCTCGCGCAGGAGGAGCATGTCCTCCGCGAGGAGAACGCGGACCACGCTCATGTGCGCAATCCGGCTCGCCGCGTCGTCACGATCACTCAGCTTAGAGGCCCCGTTTCACAGTGTCTCCTCCTCGGCCTCGCCCGCGGCGGCGACCAGGTGGACGAGCCGCTCCACCTCGGCAGCGGTCGTGTGCGGGTTGAGCAGGGTGAGCTTGAGCCGAACGCGGCCCGGCCCCGCTCCCGGGAGCTCGGTACGGCCGACGACGGCGCGTCCCTCGTGGAGCAGGCGGCGGCGCAGCCCGGCGTTCACCCGGTCCGCCAGGGCGGAGTCCGCCGGGAGATACCGGAAGAGGAACGCCGTCAGCACCGGGTCGGCGTGCAGTTCCAGCCGGGGATGGACGCGGACGGCCGCCGCTCCCGCCCGCGCCAGATCGTGGCAGGTGTCCACGAGGCGGCCCAGACCGTCCCTGCCGAAGGTCGCCAGCGTGACGGCGATCTTGAAGCCGTCGGGGCGGCGGGTGGTGCGCAGCGAATGCCCGAGCAGGCTGGTGTAGCCGGCTTCCTCGTCGTCGGCCGGGTTGAGATAGGCCGCGCGCCGCTCCAGCGACTCGTACGTCTCGGCCCGCCGTACCAGGAAGACGCCCGCGGCGACGGGCTGCCAGCCCAGCTTGTGCCAGTCCAGGGACACCGAGTCAGCCCGCTCGATGCCCGCCAGCAGCGGAGCCAGCCGGTCGGACAGCAGGGCGCCACCGCCGTAGGCGGCGTCCACGTGTAGCCAGGCCCCGTGCTCGGCGGCCAGCGCCGCGCAGGCTTCCAGCGGGTCGATCGCGCCCGTGTCGGTGGTGCCGGCCGTGGCGACCACGGCCATCGGCAGCTCGCCCCGCCGCACGCACTCCCGCAGCGCGGCGGCCAGCTCCTCCGGCCGCATCCGCAGCTCGCCGTCCACAGGGATGGTCACGACCGCGTCCTCGCCCAGGCCCAGCAGGGCCGCGGCGCGCCGTGTCGAGAAGTGGGCGGCGGCGGAGGCGAAGATCCGCGCCCGCGGCGCGTTCGCCGGCAGGCCGCTCCGCTCGATCCGGTGGCCGGTCGCGTGACCCAGCACCCGGTCCCTGGCCAGCATCAGGCCCATGAAGTTGGACTCGGTGCCGCCGGAGGTGAGCACACCCGCGGCCGAGTCCGGGTAGCCCACCAATGCGGCCAGCTCACCCAGCAGGAGGGTCTCCAGGGCGGTGGTCGCGGGGGCCTGGTCCCAGGAGTCCTGCGACGGGTTGAGCGCGGAGATCGCCAGGTCGGCGGCCACGGCGACGGCGAGCGGCGGGCAGTGCAGGTGCGCGGCGCAGGCCGGGTCGGCCGGGTCGGCGCTGCCGGCGGCCACCAGCTCGGTGAACCGGCGCAGGGCGTCACCGCCCGGCCCGGCGAAGCCCTGGGCGACTCCCGCGAAGAGCTCGCCGGGCGTACCGGCGGGGATCGGCCCGCCGCGCCGTGCCGCGCCTTCCGAGAGGGCGGTCAGCACCGTGCGCAGCAGAGGTTCCAGGGCGGCGGCGCCGGAGACGCCGCCGGACAGGTCGGGCACGACGGTCGGATGCGAAGACATGCGGGCTCCGGACGGGATGGACGAATGGACCGCGGTCGTACGGTTTCTCCTCCTCGAACGCTACTGGGACGGCCGGCTCGCCTCCTGGGCGGCCTGGGTGGTGTCGGCCGGATCCGTGCGGAACTCGGCAAGCACCTCGAACCTGCCACCGGGGCGGTGCCCCGCCGTCAGCCGCCCGCCGGTCCGCGACGCGATGCTGTCGAGCCCGGTCCCCCGCTTCCCCGGCCGTTCGGTGGCGCCGTCGTTGACCAGCCGCAGCCGTACGGACCCCGCCGCCTCCGACACGGTGATCTCGCAGGTGCGGGCCCGGCTGTGGCGCAGGACGTTGGTGACGCCCTCACGGAGCACGGCGGCCAGCGCGGTGTCGGCCTCCGCCGCCAGCGGGCCCGTCCCGACGCTCGTCACCACCTCGATGCCGGCGCTCGCCAGCACCTCGCGGGCCGCGTCGACCTCGGTACGGAGCCGCAGCTCGACCCGGTCCCCGGCGATGGAGCCGAGCTCCGCCACCGCACGTTCGACCAGCGACCCGAGCGCGGCGATCTCGGACCTGGCCCGGGAGGGGTCGGTGTCCAGCAGGCGTTCGGCCACCTCGCCCTTCAGCGCGACCGCCGACAGGCTGAAGCCCAGCACGTCGTGCAGGTCACCGGCGACGCGCGCCCGTTCGCGGCGGACCGCCGCCTCGGCGAGCTCGTGCCGCATCCGCTCGAGCACGGTGAGGAGCCCGCTCAGCCGTCCGAGGCAGTACACCAGCCACATGATCATGATGTGGCCGCCGAACTGGGAGAGCGCCGCGGCGACGTCGTCGACGAACAGGGCGCCGCTGTCCACGGAGTGGAGGAGCCAGGTGAGGTGCCCGGCCAGGACGAGCCCGGTCATCGCCCAGGAGAGCGGCGGCCGTACGTTGAGCAGCAGCCTGCCCGTGAAGACGCTCAGCAAGCGGTCCCAGGCCTCGGGGAAGACGGCCAGCGGCAGCAGGATCAGCAGGCTCTGCGCGATCAGCGCCGCCCGCGACGGCGGGAGCACCTGGAGGATGACGACGGCGGCCAGCAGGGCCGCCGCGAGGGCGAAGGCCGGCCAGTCGTAGGGGTTGGAGGGCGCCATGACCCTCAGGACGAGCACGCACTGGATGAGCAGGACCGCGAGCAGCACGTGCCGGGCCAGGCGCGGCGACTCGATCGGGGGCGGGGCCTCCTGAGGAGCGGCGGCACGGTAGGCGCCGGCCGTGGCCCGCACCTCCGCCAGCGTGCGCCGCGCGAGCTCGACCCCTTCCCGGAGGTCGCGCCGGGCGAGTTCGGCATCTCCCCCGGGGTCGCGCCGGGCGGGTTCGACGCCTTCCCGGAGGTCGCTCCGAGCGTCCCCGGGCTCCTCCTGGGCCGCCTTCCGCATCCGGAACGCGATCGCCCGCAGCTTTCCGCCGAGGACGCCGCGTAACTCTCCGTCCAGCCGCAGGCGCTCCTTGGCCAGGGCCACCCGGGCCAGCTCCTCCCGGGTGCCGTGCACCTGCTCGACGGCCCGGACCAGCGCGGACAGGCCGAACACGATGAGACCGTCGTCCGCCGTGATGATCATGTACCCGAGGAGGGCCTGGATCTCCTCCCCGGGATAGGCGTCGTACCCGAGCACGAGGACGGACGCGCCGGCCGCGGCCACGACGAGGACGAACAGCGGCCAGGCGGCCCGCCGGGGAAGAGCGCACAGGACGGCGGCGGCCACGGTCCACGGCACCCAGTCCCAGGACTCGCCGACGACCGGGAACGGCAGGAAGTAGAGCAGCACCACGGCCGCGAGGAGCGCGTACCGGACGGCCGGGCTCCAGCGCCGCACCGCCAGCGCGACCAGCGGCGGGTACGACGCCATCGGGAGCAGCACCCCGAGCGGGCCGGCGCCGCTGTCCAGCCCGGCGAGCGCGCGGATGGCGAACAGGATGCCGAACGAGGCCCACAGCATGGCTCGGGCCAGCCGGAGCGGAAGATCGTCCGCGGTCCGCGCCACCCGGCCCCTCCTCGTGAACCGTGCAAAATGCATACCCGGCCGAGTACAGCGACACTATCAGCGGCTATGCCCCCGATGTCACGATCCCTCTGCGCCGAGATCACTCCGGCGGCCGGGCTCGTCCGAGCCCTCCGAGCACTGTGGAGACATCATGCTGAACCGACTGGCACCGGCCGTGGTCTCGGCCGTGGCCGTACTGGGCCTGGCCGGCGCGCCGAGCGCGTCCGCCGCGACACCGACCACCGCGCGGGCCGCCGCCCAGCTCCAGAACGCGCCCGCCGCGGCACCGATCACCGCGCGGACCGCCGTCCAGGTGCGGAGCGCGCCCGCCGACGTCCTCGCGCCCGGCCCCTTCCACCGGCAGCTCGACCCGCTGGTCGGCACCTGGAAAGCGGTCAAAACCAACTACCTCCTCGGCGGCGGCAAGCCGATCGTCTCCCGCGACATCACGGTCACGACGCGGTGGATCGCCAAGACCGGCGGCCGCTTCCTGGAGGAGCGGACCGAGGGGACCCTGGGCGGCAACCCCTACTACCGCCTGGGCGTCCTCGGCTTCTCCACCATCGACCGGCGCTACGAGTGGACGACCTTCGACAGCGTCACCCCCACCGCGATGACCTACCGCGGGCCCGCGCTCACCAAGCGCACCGACAAGCTGTCGCTGCCCGGCACGTTCACCGACCCCGGCGTGCTCGGCCCCGAGTACGTCGGGAAGACCATCCCGATGCGGACCGTGATCACCATCAGGTCGAACGACAAGCACACCTTCGACCTGTACTTCACGCCTCCCGGCCAGTCCGAACGGCTGGTGGACCATGTCGTCTACACCCGCAAGGCCGGCTAGGAGGATCCCAGCGCGACGGGCCAGATCACCAGAAGGTATGACTCGCCGGGGCGGTTGGACAGCCGTTCCCCCCGCCGGGCGCGGCCGTGGACCTGCAGGCCGTAGCGACCCGCGCCCTGGAACGTCAGGTTGGGCGGGCGCTCGCCGTCGGTGTGCATCCCCTCGATCTGCATGATCCCCGTCGTCGTGACGAACTCGATCTCCTCCACCTGCTCCCACCGGCTCACCGGCAGGCGGGCCGCCGCGGGATCCCACCGCACGTGCACGCCCACCCGCCCATGGCGCTTGAGCGTGCGGATGACCAGCAGGTCGGGCACGGCCGCCACCAGGCCGCCGGGCAGCTCAGGCTCGACGACCGGCTCCCGGTACGGGTTGCCGATGCGTAAGCCGTGCTCCGAGGCGAGGGCCGTCCCGCGCACGGGGGTGGGCGGCGGGACGGGCCTGGCACGAGCGACGCGCCCGGGCTCCCGCTCCGCCCGCGTGACGCGCCCGGGCTCCTGCGACGGGAGGTCGAGATGCCGGGCCCGTTCCCGGAGATCGCGGGACTTGCCGGGCAGCCCCAGCTCCTCGGCGACCCCCACCCCGAGCCGGCGCCGGGCCTCGTCCCCGTCGCCCACCCCGAGCGCATGGGCGGGATCGTCAGCGTCGCCGGGCACGCCGACTCCGTCGACCGGCTCGCCGCGCGGGGGCTGGCGGTGGCCCACCGCGGCGGTCACCTGCGCATGTCCCCGCACTTCTACGCCTCGGACGCCGACGTCGACCGGCTGCTCGCCGAGCTGAAAACCCTCTGACGGGAGAGCACATGCCGAAGAGCTACACAACCCGCTGGGAGTCGTCGGTGCTCGCCGGAGCCGACGGTGTCCCCGACGCGCTCATCTCCGGTACGAGCTACGTCGTCCCCGGCTCGGGGCGGCGGCCCGTGGTGTTCCTGTTCAACGGCGGTCCCGGCGCTTCGTCGTCGCCGCTGCACATGTCGGCGTTCGGCCCCCAGCGCTTCGAGACGGTCCCGGCGGAGACCGGGCGGCGGCGGATCGTCGTGCCCAACCCCCTGTCGATCATCGACGTCGCCGACCTGGTCTTCGTCGATCCCGTCGGCACCGGGTTCAGCCGGGTGCTGCGGGAGGGCGGCGCGGCGCCGTACATGACCGTGCACGGCGACGTGGCGGCGATGCGGCACTTCATCCGCGACTGGCTGGCCCGCCACGACCGCCGGGACTGCCCCGTCTACCTCGTCGGCGAGAGCTACGGCGGCCACCGGCTGGCCACGCTCTGCGCGGAGGTCGGCGACATCGACGTGGCGGGGCTCGTCTTCGTCTCGCCGCTGCTGGACGCGACGGCGTCCACCCCCGCGCCCGGCAACGACCTGCCGCACGTGCTCGAACTGCCCACGATGGCGGTCGCCGCCTGGGCGCACGGCCGCGCGTCGGCCGGCGCGCCGGACGCCGCGACGGTGTTCGACCGGGCCCAGGAGTTCGCGCAGTCGCGTTTCCTGACCGCGCTGCACCTCGGCTCGGCGCTCCCCCAGGACGAGCGCGCCGCCGTCGCCGAGCGGGTCGCCGAGCTCATCGGGCTGCCCGTCGGGCAGGTGCTGGCCGCGGACCTGCGCGTCGGCAGCGAGGACTTCCTGCGTACGCTGCTCGCCGACCGGGACGAGCTGGTCGGCCGGCTCGACACCAGGGTGACCGGCCCGATGCCGCCCCCGCCCGAGGACGACCGGCCGCTCGCGGCCGACGACCCGGCGTTCGGCATCGGCAGGTCCAACGTCATCCTCTCCGAGGAGCTGGCCGACTATCTCAGGCGCGAGGCCGGGGCGACCGACGAGGGCACCTACGTCTCGCTCTCCCTGGAGCTCAACTTCGCCTTCGACTGGCGCGGCGAGCACCCCAAGGCCGACTTCTACCGCAACCCCACCAAGCACGTCGCGCAGCTCCTGCGCGAGCGCCCCGGCATCCGCGTGCTCGTGACCGGTGGCTATTTCGACCTGGCCACGCCCCTGGCCGCGAGCACGCACGCGATCCGGCACGCCGGGGTGCCGGCGTCGAACGTCCACGTGCTGCCGCTCGTGGCGGGGCACTCCCTCGGCGACGGCGAGTCGCTGGAAACCGCCGTCTCCGCCGTACGCGCGCTCCTCGCCCCTCAAGGACAGGCCCGATGACCCTCCCCACGCTCTCCCTCACCCTGTCGCCGCGCGCCGAAGGCATCGACGTCGAATACGTCCTGCAGTCGCCATCTGTCCCGGCGGGCCAGGCGGTCTGCCGCCTGCCGGGTGTCGTCGTCGGCATCCCCGGCGTCACCCTGCGCACCGCCGACCTGCGCGTCACCGACGACCTCGGCGAGCTCCCGATCAGCGAGGAGGCCGAGCCGCCCACGTCGAGCTGGGCGTATCGCCGGTGGTGCGCCACGCGTGACAGCGTCGGCGACGTCAAGGTGGCCTACTTCGCACCGGTACGCGCCGTGGACGCCACCACCAGGAACGGCCCGCTGTTCGACCTGCGCGCCGAGGCGGGTGGGGTGCACGGGGCGGGCATCTCGTTCCTGGCGCTGCCCGACACCACCCACGACTACGCCATCACCCTGCGCTGGGCCGGCCAGGGCGTCTCCAGTTTCGGCGAGGGCGACGTCGAGCTGACGGGCACCGCGGAGAAGCTGGCGTTCAGCTACTACTTCGCCGGACCGATAACGAAATATCCGGACTCGGGGCCGTTCGCGATGTACTGGCTGAGCGAGCCCGCCTTCGACACCGTCGCCGTGGCCACCCAGATCGAGCGTATCTACCGGGCGATGTGCGACTTCTTCCGCGAACCCGAGCCCGGGCACCGGGTCTTCGTCCGCAAGAACCCCTACCGGGGCAACGGCGGCACCGCGCTGCACCGCTCGTTCATGTTCGGCTGGAGCGAGGCCGAGTCACCGGCCGCAGAAGACCTCACCTCGCTGCTCGCGCACGAGACCGCGCACAACTGGCCGCACCTCGACGGCGAGCACGGCGACGTCAGCTGGTACACCGAGGGCACCGCCGAGCACTACTCGATCGTGCTGCCCCACCGCGCCGGGCTCATCGACGACGACGCGTTCCTCCGCCTGATCAACGACCGCGCCCGGAGCTACTACACCAATCCCCTCCAGACGCTGAGCAACCGGGCGGCCGCCGAGCGGTTCTGGAAGGACCAGCGGGCGCAGCGCGTCCCGTACGGGCGCGGCCTGTTCTACTTCCTCGGCCTCGACGCCAAGCTCCGCGCGGCCGGGCGCCAGCCCCTCGACGAGCTCGTGCTCACCGTGCTCGACCGGAAGCGGGCCGGGGAGAAGGTCGGCGTGCCCGAGTGGATCGACCTGGCGGTCGCCGAGCTGGGCGAGCAGGCCAGGCGCGACTTCGCGGCGCTGGAGGCGGGCGAGTGGATGGTCCCCGCCTCCGACGCCCTCGGGCCCCGCTTCCGGCGCGAGGGCGTCCGCGACCACGTCGCGGAGGTCGGGTTCGACCTCGGCAGCATGGAGACCGGCGTCGTCGCGGGGCTGGTGGCCGGATCGGCCGCCGACCGGGCGGGCATGCGTGAAGGTGACCGCATCCTGGCCGGTCCCAGCGGCTCCGACCTGGCCAAGGGCTCACCCGCCGAGGTCACGTTCACGCTCGAGCGCGGCTCGCGGCGGTTGGAGGTGTCGTACGAGCCGCGCGGCGCCGAGGTCGCCTCCTACCGCTGGGTGCCGGCGTAGCCGTCGTGGAGGTACCGGCCGCGGAGCTCTGAGATCAGCTCCTCGTCCACGCCGAGCCGGTCGGTGACATAACGCCGAACGGAGCCGTGAGACGCCGCCAGGTCGGCCAGGAAGAGCCGCATGATCTCGGCGGGGGCTCTGCCGTACCCGGGCCACTTCAGCTCGCGGCCCGGGTGCGCCACCCGCCAGTCGGCGGTCAGCCGGTCGGTGGCCAGCTCGGTCAGCGCGAAATCCCGCACGATGTCGTCTTCCGGCACCTCCAGCAGGGCCAGCACCAGCGCGGCCACCAGCCCGGTCCTGTCCTTGCCGGAGGCGCAGTGGAACACCAGCGGCTCGTCCGCCGAGGCGATGACCTCCAGGGCCTGCCGTATCTCCACGACCCCGTCGAGGGCGACCTCGGCGTAGCGGTCGGCCAGGAAGCGCCACGGGTCGGCGTCCGGATCGATCTCCGCCTGGTCGTAGGGCCGGTGCTCGATGCTGAGGTTGTGATAGGCGACCCCGTCGTGGTGCGGCACCCGCCCCCTGGCCTCGATCTCCCAGGGATAGCGCAGGTCGATCACCGTACGGACGCCCAAGCCCAGGAAGCGGTCCCAGTCCTCGCCGCGCAGCTTGGCCAGCGAATCGGATCTGAACAGCCGCCCCCACCGCACCACGCTCCCGTCGGCGGCCCGGTAGCCGCCGAGATCCCGGAAGTTGTGCAGCCGCTCGAACGCGATATGTCTTCTCACGCGGTCACACTACGCCCGCCCCAGGCCCGCGTAGTGCTCGGCGATCTCGTCGCTGGTCGTCAGCCATACGCCGTCGTGGCCGGCGACGTACTCCAGCGCCTGGTCCAGGTACTTCGCCCGGAACGCCTGGCCGATGACGAACGGGTGCAGCGCCAGCGCCATGACCCGCCCGCTCTCGGCGGACTCCGCGTAGACCTGGTCGAACTGGTCCTTGACCAGCTGCACGAAGTCGCCGCCGCTCCTGCCGTGCATCGTGAAGATGCCCAGGTCGTTGAGTTCGAGCGAGTACGGCACGCTCAGCATCCCCGGGACGTTCAGCCGGTACGGCTGATCGTCGTTCGTCCAGTCGAGCACGTAACCCAGGCCGAGCTCGGCGAGCAGGGACGGCGTCCGGAACGTCTCGGTGAGCGCGGGGCCCAGCCAGCCGCGCGGCCGCCGCCCGGTGGCCTTCTCGATGGTCTCGACCACCTCGGTCAGGTAGGCACGCTCGTCGCCGACGTCGACCTGGAGCGTGGAGTTGTTCTTGCCGTGGGCCAGCCACGCCCAGTCGCGGGCGTTGCCCGCCTCGACGATCTGGGGGTACCGCTCGCACACGTCGGCGTTGAGCAGCACGCTCGCCCGGATCCCGTACCGGTCGAGGACCTCCATCACGCGCCAGATCGCCACCCGCGGCCCGTAGTCGCGCCAGCCGTAGTTCAGCGGGTCCGGCACGAGTGCCGCGGTCGCCTCGTTGATGCTGGTGGAGGGGCGGTCGACGGTGAAGTGCTCCACGTTCAGGCCGACGTAGAAGGCGACGCGGGCACCGCCCGGCCAGCGGATCGGCTCGCGCCCGACGATCGGGCTGTAGTCGAACAGCGTGTTCTCCATCATGTTCCTCCCGCAAGGGCCCCTGAAGGGGCTGTCTGCCCATGAAGGTAGAAATTGCGGGAGTCCGTCAGGAGGGCCGAAGGCGTCGTGGGGTGGGCCGAAGGCGCCACTTCCGCTGGGAGTTCATGGTGAGCAGCACGACGGGGGACGACACCGCGAAGGGCACCGTCTCGCCCCACCTGACCCGCCTGCTGGTCAGGGCGGGCATCGCGGCGGGGCTGGACCGGTCGAGCCTCGCCGGCGTGCCCGGCCTCTCCGTCCTGGACGAGGACGGGATCCGCATCCCCACCGCCACCATCCTGCGGGTCTGGGAGCTGGTCTCCGGCCTGGCGTGGGAGACGGGCGGCAGCAACCGGGTCATGGAGCTGTGGCGGCCGGGCGGGCTGGGCGTGTGGGACTACCTGTTCGCCGTCTCCGGCACCCTCGGCGACGCCTTCCAGGTGGCCTCCCGCCGCCTCACGGCCATCGCCGACCCCGCCGACCGGCTCGTCGTCACCCGCGACGACGACGGCGGGGTGACGGTCAGCTGGCAGGGGCCCTACCGCGACCACCCGGACTACCCGATGATCGCGGAGTTCGCGACGTACATGATGCTCGTCATGGCGAGCTCGGGCGCCGGACGGCGGATCACGCCCGTACGCGTCCACCTGCCGCACCGCTCGCCCGCCGCGCCCAGGCAGCTGATGGAGCTCTTCGGCACCAGGCGCGTCGAGTTCGAGACCGGCGAGCCGTCGATCACGTTCGCCCGGGCCGACATGGAGGCCCCGCTGCCGCGTGCCGACCCCGCGCTCGCCGCGATCCTGGACGACCACGCGCGGCTGTCCGTCATGGCCGCCCGGCCGGTGCTGGGCTGGCTCGACCGCTTCCACGCCGTGCTCGAGTCCGCGGTCGCCGGCGGCCCGCCGGGCCTCGACCAGGTGGCCGCGCGGCTGGCCATGAGCCCCCGGACCCTCCAGCGCCGCCTGCGCGACGAGGGCACCAGCTGGCGGGAGGAGCTGGAGAGGCTGCGCCGGCGGCGGGTGGACCGCCTGCTGCGGGAGACCACGCTCAGCGTGGAGTCCATCGCCGCGCGGGTCGGCTTCACCGACTCGCGGGCGCTGCGGCGGGCCATCCACCGCTGGTACGGCCACGGCCCCGCCGTCATCCGGGCCGGCGGCCCCACGTAGCCCGCTCCGCGCGGACGGCCGGAGATGACCGGCGTCCCTGATCAACGGCTCGGGCCAATGGACAACGTCACCGTCTGGCTGGTCATCGACGGGCCCCGTAGTCAGGGATCGCTGGCAGACGTCCAGCAGCGCGAGAGGAGAGCGAACGTGAGATCACCTTCGAGGCTGCGCCGTGCGGCGGTCGTCCTGGCCGTGAGCGGCGCGGTCGTCACGAGCGGGTTGACCGCCGGCGCGGCCCGCGCCGACATCGACCCGTTCGGAGGGTTCGACCCCGGCTCCGGATTCCTGCCGTCGGACGACTCCGGCGGCTTCAACATTCCCGGCCTCCCCGGCATCCCGAGCATTCCCGGTATCGGGGACACCGGATCCGGGCCCGCCCAGGGCTCCGGCGACGGCAGCCCTTCCTTGTCCTTGGAGGAGCCTGAGAGCGGCGGGGACACGCCCACCGGCACGGGCGACCAGCCGGGTCCGGCCACTCCGAAGACGTTCCCGAAGACCAGCGGGGGTTCCAAGCTTCCCGCCTGGCTCGAACGGGTTCTGGAGCGTGGCGCGAACGCCGCCATCGACCGGTACATCGTCGGCCGGCCGGGAAGCGGCCAGCCGCAGCGTCCCTCCCAGGGCTCCCCGGCACCGGCGCAGCGGGGCACACCGGGCCAACCGGCCCAGCAGGCTCCCCAGGCCCGGCAGGACTCCTACGGCCGCCAAGGCTCGTACGGCCAGGAGGGCTCGTACGGACGGCAGGGCTCCTACGGCCAGGACGGTTCGTACGGGCGGCAGGGCTCGTACGGGCGGCAGGTCATGCGGTTGCGGCCGAGCCTGCAGCGGCAGACCTGCCGCGTCCCCGCCTACGTCCGCCTGTACGGGACGACGGCCCGCACGGGCAAGTTCACCCCGAGGTTCTACATCGGCGGCGACAACCTCGGCAAAACACTCGTCCTCGGCGGCAACACCTACCTGGCACCCTTCGGCGACAAGCTCGCGAAGAGCAGCACGGCCGAGTACGCCTTCCTGTCCGAGTCGGGCGACGAGCTCCTCAACCGGCAGCCCACGGTCGCCGGGAACACCGTCCTGGAGGACCGCACCAGGTACGCCGCCTCCTTCCTGACCAGGGGCGTCCGGTACATCGTGATCGTCCGGTACGTGAACACCTGCGGCGAGCCGGTCGTCGACATCCTCGGCAAGGTCAAGGTGGGCTGACGATGAGACTCATAAGCCCGCGCCGCCTGCTGCCCGTCCTCGCCGCGCTCGCGGTGATCACCGGAAGCGGAGCCGTGGCGACCGGCCCGGCCCGCGCCGACGTCATCGACCTGTGGTCGGACCCGGAGGAGCCCAGCTGGTACGAGGACCTCTATGACGATGACACGGAGGACGAGCCCGCGATCGAGGAGGAGGAAGAGAACCAGCGGCCCTCCCCCGGACCGACCCCCCTGAGGCCGCCCGACCCCGCGACGGCCGACAAGGAGTTCCACCTGGCCGTGGACACCGCGCTGGACCTGCTGGAGCGCCGCCCCCGCTGCAACAGCTTCGTCACCGGTCTGGACAGCCCCGGCGGCGAGAGCGCCCTGTCGATCCTGCGGGCGATCTGGAAGGCGCCCAGGCTGTTCGACCTGTACTCCAAGCACGGCACGCCCGCGCCGGACGGGCGCCTGCCGTACGCGGAGTCGACGACGGGCCGCGGCTCGGCCGGAACGATCTACCTCTACCAGGAGTGGCACCAGTCGAAGCCGCAACCGGTGCAGTACAACAACGACGACGGCGGCAGGCCGCTCGACCCCGACGAGTGGCGCACGCTGATCCTGCTCCACGAGCTCGCGCACCTCACCGGCGCCATGGCGAGCCACCGGACCGAGGCGGGGAACACGAAGAACACCTACACGATGAACGAAGGCATCGTCCTGACCTGCCTGCGGGGCAAGGGCAGAGGGTAGGAAGCCGGACGCCTGGCGGGGAGCGGACGCGCCCCCGCCAGGCGCTTCGCCGCACGTGCAGTCCGCCGGCCGTGTGCCCACGAATAGGGGGCGACACTTCACGGCAGGGGGCACGATGACACACGACGGCACCACGACACGTGGGCGGCGGGAGCGGCCGGTGCCGCCCGGCCCGCTCCAGGACTTCGCCCAAGGATTGCGCGACCTCCGGGGGGCGGCGGGCAATCCGAGTTACCGGGCGATGGAGCGCAAAGCGGGTTACTCGGCCTCCGCGCTGTCCGCGGCGGCGGCGGGCGACCGGCTGCCGAGCCTGGCGGTCACGCAGGCGTACGTCGGCGCGTGCGGTGGCGATCAGGACGAATGGACCCGTACCTGGCACACGATCAAAGCGAGGCTGGACACCACGACGTCGCCGCCGCCGGCCCGTCCGCGCCGCCGCTCGGCGCTGCTCTGGCTGGCCCTGGTGGCGCTCGGGCTGATCGCCCTGGTCACGGCCGGCACGCTCCCCAAGAACCTCATGGCGGCGACCGGGCCCGACCTCGCCTTCACGGCGGTCGCCGCCCCGAGCTGCCCGCGCGACGACACCCGCGGCACACCGGGCACGGGCTGCGGGAACACCTTCCAATGGCGGTTCACCACCGGACTGCGCGGCCGGCACCAATGCTTCGTGGACGTCTCCGTGGGCAACCCTCCCCTCCCCACCCGGCAGGTCCGGTACACGATCAAGGACGGCTTCGGCGACGACGCTCGCACCGTCGCCGAATTCACCCTCGACCAGCACACCCGCCAGGGCACCTGGGTCCCCGTCGACACCTCGGACGGCCTGGTCACGGTGGAGATCGCGGACCCGGCAGGCGCGCAGTCCACGGCGGCCGGCCCGGTCCGCCTCTCGTGCCGGCGAGCCTGACGAATAATTCGGTGCGTCGCGGTAATCCAGGGGCGTCCGGAGGGACTACTGGGTGTGGATGATCCCGAGGAACGATTCACAGACCTCTACGACCGGCACTACCCCAGCGTCCTGGGCTACGCCCTGCTGCGGGCCGAGCGCGACCTGGCCGAGGACGTCTCCAGCGAGACGTTCCTGGTGGCGTGGCGGCGGCTCGACGACCTGCCGGAGCCGCCGCTGCCGTGGCTGCTCGGGGTGGCGCGCAACCTGCTGGCCAAGCAGCGCGACTCGCGCCACCGGCGGCAGGCCCTGGTCGACCGGATCGTGGCCCTGACCACCCCGCGCGACCAGGTGGCCTGGGACGTGGCCGAGCACGTCATCGACAGGGAGACCGCGCTGGCCGCGCTGTCGGCCCTGCCGGAGCACGACGTGGAGGCCATGATCTTCGCCACCTGGTACGGCCTGCCGCCCGAGCAGGCGGCCTCCGTCGTGGGTTGCTCGGTCCGTACGTACAACGTCCGGCTCCACCGTGCGCGCAAGCGCCTCACCCTGGCCCTCCGCCTGGGCGGCGCGAGCCCGGCCCGCAGCCTCGACTCCTGACCACACCCTTGGAGGACCCCTCATGACCGACCGAATCTTCGCCGAGCTCAAGCCCGACGGGCTGGACGAGCTGGCCGAGGACGGCTACCGGCGGCGCCGCTCGGCCGACCTGGCCCGCGCCTTCGCCACGCCGCGCGTCAAGCGGCGCTCGCGGTGGCCGCTCCTGCTGGTAGCGAGTACGGCGGCGGCCGGGCTCGCGGCCGCCACCGTGGTCGTCGCCTCCGGCGGGACCCCGACCCCCAAGACGCCAAACCCGGCAGTCGCGGCCAAGCCGCTGACCGCCCGCTCCTTCCTGCTCGCGGCGGCCTCGACGGCGATGCGAGAGCCGGCCGAGTCCGGCCGCTACTGGTACCTCCGGGAGCGCACGTTCGCGAAGGTGCACAACGTGCCGGGCGACTACGAGGCCAAGCTCAATGCCCTGCTCAAGGCGCAGAAGGACAAGGAGGCGGGGCTCAAGGGCGCCCCGGAGCGGCTGGCCGCCGCGAAGAAGGAGTTCGACCGCAAGGTCGTGGAGCTGAAGACCAACGGGGTCGCCGAGCTGCCGTACACGGCCTTCACCGCCGACACCCGTGAGACCTGGCGGCCGATGAAGGCGGGCGAGACCGGCCGCAGCGTGAGCAACCAGGACGTCGAGGTCACCTTCGGCTCCCCGCAGGACGAGGCCGACTGGCGGGCGGCCGGCTCCCCCGAGATGGCCGAGAAGAAGCCCAAGACCTACGACGACGCCACCGAGCGGATCCTGTCGATCGACAACCCGAGCCTGAACCTGCGCAACCTCGCGGACCTGCCCACCGGCGAGGACGCGTTGCGCCGCCGCCTGGACGACCTCTGGAAGCGCAGCCCGAACAGCGCGGACATCGGCAAGGCCGGCTACCTCTGGCAGACCGCCGTGGACCTGATGACGGCGCCGCTCCAGCCGGGCACCCGCTCGGCCCTGTTCCGCGTGCTGGCCGACCAGCCGTCCGTGACGCTGGAGGGCAACACCTCGGACGCGCTGGGGCGTACCGGGGTCGCCCTCTCGACGCCGACGGCGCGCGAGCTCACGGTGCGGCTGGTCGTGGACGAGCAGTCGGCGGAGCTGCTGCAGTACGAGCTGGCCGAGAAGGGCAAGCTCCTGCTGCGGGTGGCGCTGGAGGACATGGGCTGGTCCGACGAGCTCGGCAGGCGTCCGGCCGGCTGAGGACCCGGCCGGACACCTGTCGCTGCCCCGGGGGGCTCAGCGGCGCCAGATCACCGCGGAGGGGGTGCCGGCGTCGACGGTGACGTCACCGTTCCAGGTGAGGAAGGACGGCTGCGGCAGGTAGTCCTGCCCCAGGAAGAAGCCGCGCTTGATGCCGGTGACGTGCACGACGGCGCCGTTGTCGGTGCCGACCACGACGCGGTTGGCGGTGATCTCCTGGATGTCGTCGGCCGTCGTGCCGGGCGGCAGCTCCACCGTGGTCGCGGCCGGGTCGTCCCGCTGGATGGACCAGGTCGGCTCCACGTGGTTCGAGAGGTAGACGGTGGCGCCGCTCTTGAGGCGTACACCGAGCGAGACGCCGACCCACGACGAGCCGGTGTTGGGCCGGTCGGTCGTCTTCTTGAGCACCGCGTACAGGTAGTTGCGCTGGTCGCTGACCTCCGGCGTGGCAGGCGTCGTGCCGGAGGCGGCCTCGATCTTGCCCTCCCGGATCATCTCCTTGGACATGATCTGGTAGGTCCAGGAGTTGGTGTCCATCATGTACTCGCGGGCCTCGGCGGCCGGCCGGGTCTGCAGCGCCGACAGGAAGAACCGCATCGGGTCGGTGACCTTGTCGCACATGTTGTTGTTGTTCGTGCAGGTCTCCAGCTGGGCGTGGTCGCCCTCGTACGTGCCGGCGAACTGCAGCGTCTGGTGGTTGGCGGCCTGGTAGGTGTCGCTGCCGGCGACCCGGTTGCCGCGCTCGTCGACCTCCACCGCGTAGACCCACTCGATGTCGGTGGTCCGGCCCCAGCGCGCCATCAGCGCCGGCGTGTTGGTCCCGCCGTCCTCGTTGCTCCACACGACGGAGTACGTGAGCTTCGTCCGGCCCGGCGCCGACCCGGGACCGACCTCGTGCCAGGCGATGAGCGGCGTGTCGGTCGTCGCGTTCTGGTACGGGGTGCCGAGCTCGGAGAGGTTGCGGCCGTAGACGATCGGGGCGTAGCGCAGCGCCAGGTACTCGGCGCTGCCCGGCGCGTACGTCGTCACCTTCACCCGGTCGAGCAGGACGGACGTGCTCACCGCGGCGGATCGGTCACCGGCGAAGCGCAGCCGCAGCACGTGCGGCCCCTGCCGCACCGAGCCCAGCGCGAGCTGCCGGGGCAGCCGCTGGTCTCCGGAGACGACGAGGTCGGTGGCGTAGCGGTTGTCGACGTAGACCGACACGACGGCCGACTCGCCGCCCTTCACGGCCCAGTCCGTGCCGGGCGCGGCGGCGTTCAGGTCGACGACCGCCTCGCCGGCCCGCTTCACGAGGAACGGGACCCGTACGTCGGAGTGGTCGCGGCGAACCTGGATCGGGCGGTCGTGATCGGCCTGCGCCACGGCGGGTGCGGCGAGCATGGCCGCCGTGGCGAAGGCCGCGGCCGCGGCGGTGAGCAATGGGACGACTCGCATCAGAGTTTCCTCCGTGGGGGATTGCACCGCGAACCCGCGGTCAAAGAGATTGTCAGACCTGTCGGCCAACGCCGAGAGAGCAATCGCTGAAAATCAGGACAACGCCCCAGATCTCCGGCATATCCGACCCCGAGGCGGACGTCTACGAACGCGAAGGCGGCTCCGGGCAGGGCTGACCGGACGAAAATCCAGCACGAAACTCGTGCTCCCGCACAATCCGGCCCACCACCCAGGCCGGGTACGGTGCGCCCATGGACACCCATGACCTCGTGCTGAGCGGCGCCCGGGTCCTCGACCCGGAGACCGGTCTCGACGCCGTCGCCCACGTAGGCGTGACCGGCGGCGTGATCTCGGCCGTCTCGACGCGGCCGCTGTCCGGCCGCGAGCACCTCGACGTCTCCGGGCTCGCGATCGCGCCCGGCTGGATCGACCTGCACAGTCACTCCCACACCGTCGCCGGGCACCGGCTGCAGGCGCTCGACGGCGTCACCACCGTGCTCGACCTGGAGGCGGGGATCAGCCCCGTGGCGGAGGCGTACGACACGGCCGCGGCGGAAGGGCGCCCGCTCAACTACGGCTTCTCCGCCTCCTGGGGCATGGCCAGGATGGCCGCGGTCGGCGGGATGCCGCACGGCGGAGGGCTGGCCGCCGCGCTCGGCGCCATCGGCAGCCCGGCGTGGCAGGCGGAGGCGAGCCGGGAGCAGCTCCAGGCGCTGCTCGGGCTGATCGAGGCCGACCTCGCCGACGGGGCCCTCGGGATCGGCCTGCTGATCGGGTACGCGCCCAGGGTGGACCCCCAGGAGTACGTCGCGGTCGCCGGGCTCGCCGCCAAGGCGGGCACGCCCACCTACACCCACGCCCGCGACCTGGTCGAGCAGACTCCTGACCTGCCGATCGACGGCGCCGAGGAGATCGTCATGGCGGCCGTCGAAACGGGCGCCCACATGCACTACTGCCACGTCAACAGCACGTCGCTGCGCCAGCTCGACCGGGTGCTGGCGCTGGTGGAGCGGGTGCGGGCCGAGGGCGCGCGGGTGACCACCGAGGCGTACCCCTACGGCGCGGGGATGACCGGCATCGGCGCCGCCTTCCTCGCCCCCGAGGCGCTGCCCGCCTCCGGCATCGGGCCTGAGTCCATCGTCTACGTCCCCACGGGAGAGCGGGTCGCCGACGCCGACATGCTCCGCCGGCTGCGCGCCGCCGACCCGGGCGGGCTCGCGGTCATCCACTTCTTCGACGAGGACGACCCCGCCGACCTGGCCTTCGTCGACCGGGCGCTGCTCAGCCCCGGCACCGTCGTGGGCTCCGACGCCATGCCGCTGACCTGGGTGGGCGGGCCGCCCGAGCCGCTGGCCTGGCCGCTGCCGCCGTCCGCCGTCACGCATCCCCGTACGGCGGGGACCTTCTCGCGCGTGCTGCGCCGCCACGTCAGGGAGACGGGCCGCCTCACGCTGCTGGAGGCGGTGGCCCGTTGCAGCCTGCTGCCCGCCCGGGTACTGGAGGACGCCGTACCCGCCATGCGGCGCAAGGGCAGGATCCAGCCGGGCTGCGACGCCGACCTGGTCGTCTTCGACCCGGAGACGGTCGGGGACCGGGCCACCTACGCCCGCAGCACCACGCCCTCGGCCGGTTACGCGCACGTGCTGGTCGGCGGCCGGTTCGTGGTGCGGTCGGGAGAGCTCCTCCTCGACGCGCTGCCCGGCCGTCCCATCAGGCGCTGAGCCCTCAGCCGGCCTCCCCCGGCAGCAAGCGGAGTTCGAGCGCGGCAGCTGGGGATTCCCTGCGCGACATCGAGGCGCCGCGCCGGGTGCGCTTCGTCATGCAGGACGGCAAGGTGCGAATGAATTCCGATTAAACAAAAAATGTTCCAACGGTGAACAGACGATTCCCGACATCGTTTTAATAACCGATTGACTCGGGTTATCTTCTCGACCGAAACCCCTATAAGGTTAGCCCCGGCGCGCGGGCGGACGCGGCAGTCCGCGGCGATATATGAGGTCGAGGGGACACTGGTGGGCGACGATACTCTCCGTGAAGAACAGGCGATAAGCCGGGCCACCGACCACCTGGTTCAGGTTTACGCGGGCACTCACTCGACGGAGCACGTCAGAGCCGTTATGCAGGCCGCCCGTAAGCGTTTCGACGGCTTTCCCATCAGGGATTTCGTCCCCATTCTGGTGGAACGCATCGCGCACGGAGAGTTGGCGGCGGAGGCGCGGGCCGACGAGGTCGTGGACATTGAAGTTCCGGAGACGGCCGACGATGTCCCCGATTCACCGGAAATTCACTCGCCGGAAAACGATCGGCCATCCCCGCAGCCGTCCTCCCTCATTCGCAGTAAGGGATTTCTTTCACTCGTCGCGGCGGCGGTCGTCGTGGCCGCCGCCGTCGTCGTGGTGGTGAACGTCAGCCAGGACGACCCCCCGCCACCTCCCCCGCTCACGATCGTGCGCGGCGTGATCGGCTCCGAGAAGAAGGCGTTCTTCGAGGATCCGCGCGTGCAGCAGGCCCTCGCCGGCCAGGGCCTGAAGGTCGAGGTCGAGTCGGCGGGCTCGCGCCAGATCGCCACCTCGATCAACCTCGATCGGTACGACTTCGCGTTCCCGTCGAGCGCGCCCGCGGGCGAGTCGATCCAGCGCACGCGTCACGTCAGCACGAAATACACGCCGTTCTCCTCGCCGATGGCGATCGCGACGTTCCAGCCGATCGTGGACGTGCTGACCAAGGCAGGCGTGGTGAAGAAGGGGCCCGTCCCGACCTTCAGCGTCGACCGCTACCTCGGGCTCGTCACGTCGGGCACGAAGTGGGCCCAGCTCTCGCGCAACTCCGCCTATCCCGTCGACAAGAACGTCCTGGTCTCCACGACGGACCCGCGCACGTCGAATTCCGCGGCCATGTACCTGGCGACGGCCGGCTACGTCGCGAACGGCAACGCGGTCGTGCACGGCACCACCGCCGAGAAGAGCGTGCTGCCCCTGATGACCAAGCTCTTCACCAGCCAGGGCTACACCGACAACACCTCCGAGGGCCCGTTCAACGAATACCTGACGGTGGGCATGGGCCCGACCCCGATGGTCTGGATCTACGAGGCGCAGTACGTGGACGCCGCCGCGCGGGGCCGGCTCAAGCCCGGGATGGTGCTGATGTACCCGTCGCCGACCGTGCTGTCCCAGCACACGCTGGTGCCGCTCACCCCGACGGGCGACCGGATCGGACGCCTGCTGAGCACCGATCCGGAGCTGCAGGGGCTCGCCGCCGAGCACGGGCTCCGCTCGGGCGACGCCACCCGGTTCGCCAAGGTCGCCGCCGATCACAACGTGCCCGTCCCGAAGGACCTCATCGACGTGGTCGACATCCCTTCGTACGACACGCTTGAGCACCTGCTCGACGGCGTCGCCAAGTCGTACGGCTAGAGCCTCAGCGCTCGCGCGGGGCGTCGTTCAGGATGTCGAACGCCTGGCGGGCCAGGCCCCGCGCCGACTCCAGCGTGCGCTCTTCCTCGGGCAGCGTGTGGAAGGCCAGGACGGTGGCGCGCAGCGCGGCCACGCAGGCGCGGGCGAGCACGGAGGCGCGCAGCGACAGCGCCCGCTCGTCCTGCCCGCCGCCCGGGTCGCCCAGCCGGTCATGCAGGGCGGCCGTCAGGCCGTCCTCCAGCTCCAGCAGCACCGGCTGCGCGGTCCTGGCCGGGTGGGAGAACACCTGGCCGGGCAGGCCGCTGAACAGCAGGGCCACCCCGGTGCCGCGCACGGCGGCGAGGTGGAACAGCGCGTTGCGGACGGCGAGGTAGGGCCCCTCCTCCGCGGGCCTGCCCCGCACCAGCCGCGCGAACTCGGGGAACAGCTCGAGGATCTCCCCCAGGATCAGGTCTTCCTTGGACGGGAAGTAGCGGAAGAAGGTCCGCTCGGTCACCCCGACGGCGTCGGCGATGTCGCGCACCGTGGTCTCGGCGTATCCCCGCTCCTCGAACATGCGCGTCGCGGCCTCCTGCAAGGCCTGCCTCGTCGCCCTCTTGTGCAGCTCGCGCCGTCCGGCAGTGACCATGACCGCATTGTGCCACGCCTCCGGAAACCTAACCCTCGAGAAAGTGTCAGGACTGACAGATTCTCATCTAAAGTGTCAGCCATGACACTTTTACCGAAGAGCGTCCTCCTCCTCTCAGGAGCGCTGACCCTGTTCGCCACGGGGGTGACCGCGACCAGCACGCGGGCCGCGACCGACGACCGCCCCAACGTCGTCATGATCCTGGCCGACGACCTGGACGACCGGACCACTCCGTACTGGGACGCCATGCCCAAGACCAAGGCGCTGTTACAGCAGACCGGCCTGACGTTCACGAACTCCTTCGTCACCACGCCGATCTGCTGCGCCGCCCGCGCCTCGATCCTGACCGGCAAGTACGGCCACAACAGCCACGTCCTGACGAACTTCGGGGAGTTCGGCGGGTTCGCGGCGTTCGAGGCCAACGGCAACGAGGACAGGACGTTCGTCAAATACCTGCACGACGCCGGCTACCGCACCGGCATGGCCGGCAAGTACCTCAACGGCCTCGAGGACTCCCCCGAGCACATCCCGCCCGGCTGGGACGACTGGAACGCCGGCGTCACCCAGACGCTCTACACCGGCTACAACTACACCCTCAACGAGAACGGCACGATGGTGCAGTACGGCGACCAGCCGTCGGACTACCAGGTGGACGTCGTCGCGGCCAAGTCCAACGCCTTCATCAAGGAGTCCTCGGCCGGCGGCAAGCCCTTCTTCTGGTACGCCGCCTCCACCGCGCCGCACCTGCCCATGCCGCCCCCGCCCAGGTACGCGGACAAGCGCTTCGGCCCCACGCCTCACCTGGCCAACTTCCAGGAGAAGGACGTCAGCGACAAGCCCACCTGGCTGAAGCAGAGCAAGACGGTCCGCTCGGCGCTCGTCGCCGCCACCAACGACCGCGACTACCGCAACCGCATGGGCACCCTGCTCGCTCTGGACGACATGGTGGCCGGCATCGTCAAGACGCTGAAGGAGACCGGCGAGTACGACAACACGTACCTGATCTTCGCCAGCGACAACGGCTACAACCTGGGCGCCCACCGGCTGGTCCAGAAGATGGCGCCGTACGAGGAGTCCACCCGGGTGCCGCTGGTCGTCTCCGGTCCCCACGTCAAGCGCGGCGTCACCACCGCGATGGCCACCTCCATCGACTACGGGCCCACCATCCTCGACCTGGCCGGGGTGCCGATCCCCGGCGACGTGGACGGGGCCTCGCTCGTCCCGCTGTTCGGCGGCCGCACCCCCGGCGGCTGGCGCACCGACTTCTTCGGCCAGTACGCCGGCGACGGCGTCACCGACCGGGACGGGATCTTCCAGGAGTACACGCCGGGCGACACCAAGGAGGTCTACCTGATCGACGTACCGTCCTGGAGCTCGCTCCGCACCGAGCGCTACGTCTACACCCGGTGGTACGACTTGGAACGTTCCGCGGCCAAGCGTGAATACGAGCTCTACGACCTGGCCACGGACCCGTACGAGCTGCACAACCTGCTGGCCACGGCGAAAGGCCGCGAGCGGCACGCCGGCCTCGTGGCCCGCCTGAACAAGCGCATGGCCGAACTGGGCTCCTGCCAGGGCGCCACCTGCCGCACCTCCGGCTGACCTCACGCCTCCGCTTCACCTTCCCCCGGGAGGTGGAGCGGAGCTGTTTCACCGTAGGCAGCCGGGGGCACACCGCTCACGACCGGAGGCCGTTGAGCGCGATCTCGGTGAACCGCCGCCAGTCACCGGCGGAGTGCCGGATGACGGCCGCCAGCCCGCACACGATCATGTTGACGTCCGCCGCCGTCACGTCCGCCCGGACCGTGCCGCCGGCTCGCGCCGCATCGATCAGCTCCCCGACGACGGCGTGGAGCTTCGCGCGCGGCTCTCCTTGCGGCTCGGTCGAGCCCATGGCCTGCTCGATCACCTCCGACATGCCGCGATCGCCCGCCAGCACCTCGCCGACGTGCCCCAGGAACCGGGCCAGCGCCTGGGACGGGTCACCCTCGGCCAGGCATCGCTCCCGCGCGAAGGCGACCATCTCGGCGGAGCGGTGCGCGGCGACGGCCTCGATCAGGGCCTCACGGGTCGGGAACTTGCGGTAGAGGGTGCCGACGCCGACCCCGGCCACGCGGGCGACCTCCGACATCTGCACGTCATAGCCGTGCTCCGCGAACAGCGCGCGGGCCGCCTCCAGGACGCGGTCACGGTTGCGCTCGGCGTCGGTACGCGGCTTGCGGCGGGTCGGCGGAGTTGACATGCCTGGCGATCCTCTGTCTAGACTCAATTACGGAATCAGGATTCCGCATTCCATTATGCCACGTCCGAAAGGGCCGCCATCATGTCGAAGGATCGTTTCATCCTGCTCAAGCCCGGCGAGGTGCGGCCGAGCCGGGTCCCCATGCCGCCCGTGTTCGGCCTCAAGGCCAGGACGGAGGACACCGAGGGCAGGCTCTCCCTCCTGGAGGTGACCCTGGCCCGCGACATCCCCCGGCACGTCCACCACGCGGCCGACGAATGCGTCTACGTGCTGGACGGCGTGCTGGAGGTCGAGTTCGACGACCGGGTCGAGCACGTGGCGGCGGGCGGGTTCGTGCTGTTGCCGCACGGCGTTCCGCACGCCCTGCGCAGGGGATCCACCCCGCCTCCGCGGGTGATCCAGATCTCCACGCCGGGCGGATGGGAGTGCTACCTCGAGGACGCCGCCGAGGCCGGACCGGACGCCACCACCACTGACGGACGGTTCGACGCCAAGAAGCTCAACCTCATCGCCGCCAGGCACCAGATCACCTACGAAGAGCGGTGACCCGAGCCGGGCCCTCCAGACCCGAGCCCGGGCCATCCACTTCCGGCCCAGCCCGCCCATCCGAGACCAAGCCACCTACCGACCCGCGCGGCGATCACGTCGAGGGTCGCGGCCGACTCGGGGGTACGGCTTCCGGCAAGAAGCGGGCCAGGGCGGCGAGCCGGGCTCAGGCCTTGACGACCTCCACCCGGTAGCGGCCGTCGCCGTCGCGGTGGGCGCCGTGGATCTCGGTGGCCAGGTCGGGGAAGGCCCGGTCGAAGTCCTCCAGAGCCCGCAAATACGTCATCAGCGGACCGTCGGCCGGGCCGGTCGCCTCGCCGGGCATCAGCATGGGGATGCCGGGCGGGGTGACCACCACCGTGGCCGCGGCGACCCGGCCCGGCAGGTCGGCCAGCCGGACGCGTTCGGTGCGGGCCCGGATCATGGCCTGGTAGCAGTCGGCGGGGGTGGACACCGGCTCGGGCAGGGTGGTGAAGACCTGGTCGAGCAGCTTCCCGAGCTCGGAGTCACGCAGCTTCTCGTGGACCAGCGTGCAGAACTTCTGCAGCGAGACCGCCGGCGGCCCGAAGCCGGGCAGCACCTCCGCCAGGGGCAGGTCGTCGTCGTAGGCGTTCTTGAAGTCGGTGAGCGCGTCGATCAGGGTGCCCCATTTGCCCTTGGTGATCCCCATGGAGAACAGCACCAGCAGCGTGTGGTCGCCGGTCTTCTCCACCACGATGCCGCGCCGCTGCAGGTAGGCGGCCACGATGCGGGCCGGGATGCCCCAGTCGAGCGTGCCGGTGACGGCGTCGGCCCCCGGGCAGGTGATCGTCACCTTGACCGGGTCGAGCAGGCCGTAGCCCTCGGACATCCCGTCGAACCCGTGCCACGCCGCCCCCGCCTCCAGGGTCCAGCACCGGGGCTCGGCGCACAGCAGCGCCGGGTCGGCCTCGGCGAACGAGACGCTCTGCCCGGTGCGCGGGTCGGTGACCGTACGGGGCTGCCAGACGCCGAAGAACCAGTCGGGCCGCCGGCCGTCCTCGCGGATGCGCGCGGCCAGCCGCACCATCGCCTGCCGGAACCGGATCGCCTCGACGATCGCCTCCCCGGTGAGGAACGGCCCCGACGGGCCGTCCATCATCGCCGCCGCGACGTCCAGCGAGGCGATCATCGGGTAGAGCGGCGAGGTGGAGGCGTGCATGAGGTACGTCTCGTTGAACGCGTCGTAGTCGACCGGCGCCCGCTCCGCTGGGCGGACGTGCAGCATCGCCGCCTGCGACAGCGCGGCCAGCAGCTTGTGCGTCGACTGGGTGGCGAACACGGTGGGGCGGCCGGGACCGGGCAGCGTGCGCTCGTCGATCGCCATGCCGTACCGGCCGGCGTAGAGCGGGTTGAACCGGGCGTAGGCGAACCACGCCTCGTCGAAGTGCAGCCGTGGCACGCCGGCGCCCAGCAGCTCGCCGACCCGCACCGCGTCGTAGCACACCCCGTCGTACGTGGAGTTGGTGATCACCGCGTACGCCGGCGCTCCGGCGGCCAGGGGGTGAGCGGCAACCAGCGCACGGACGGCGTCCGCCTCCAGCGCGGCGGGCGGGATCGGGCCCGCCAGCCCGAGCCCGTTGCGCTCGGGCACGAGGTAGACCGGGCGGGCCCCGCTGATGGCCAGCGCGTGCTGGACCGACTTGTGGCAGTTGCGGTCGACCAGGACGGTGTCGTCGCGGGCGATCGCGTGGTGACCGACGATGCGGTTGGCGGTGGAGTTTCCGTTGACCACGAAGAACGTGCGGTCGGCGCCGAAGATGCGGGCGGCGTTGCGCTCGGCCTCGCCGATCGGGCCGGTGTGGTCGAGCGGCGACCCCAGCTCGGTGACGGAGATGGACAGATCGGTGCGCAGCAGCCGCTCCCCGTAGAAGTCGAAGAACGCCCGCCCCACCGGCGACTTGAGGAACGCCACGCCGCCGGCGTGCGCCGGGGTGTGCCAGGAGTAGCGATGGTGATCCTCGAGGCGCCGCAGCGCGCCGAAGAACGGCGGCAGGATGTTCTCGGCGTACTGTTCGGCCGCGTAGGCGATGCGCCCGGCGATGAAGCGCGGGGTGTCCTCCAGCGGGAAGACGTAGCCCTGGATGACCTCGTACACCCACAGCGGAAGCTCCTGCTCCTGCGCCATCAGGAAGGCGGGCAGGCCGCGGAACCGCCTGGATACCGCGCCCAGCAGCTCTTCGGCGCCCGGCGCCTCCCACGCCACCAGCACCGCCGACAGCGACGCGTCGGACCCGACCACCGCCAGGGCGTCCTCGGCCCGGTGGGTCCAGCGCACCTGGAGCCCGAGCTCGTCCATCGCCGCGGACACGCGGCGGAGCTGCTCGGCGAGTGCCGAGTCGGCGTCGGGACGTTCGGTGACGGCGGCCAGAACCGTTCGCTCCATGCGGCACTCCGTGGTCAGGGGAAGGGGCGGGAAGGTCCTGCGGGCCCCACGCAATAGTAACCCTTCGGAGTCGTACGGCAACTTCGCGTAGTGGTTGCGGCAGGTGACCGTCAAGTACGTGAGAGTAAAGTGCAGCCTGTGACTGGACGATGGCAGATGATGGTCGCCCTGAGCTTGTGCGTGGCACTTTTCTGCGCGAACTGGACCGCGCTGTACGTGGCTCAGCAGGCGATCTCCAGAGACCTCCACCTCACCTCGGCCGCCGGCGTATGGCTGATCTACCTTTATCCCGCCGCCCTGTTAGGGGTGTTGATCCCCGTGAAGGGCCGGCTCGGCGTGCTCCTCCTGGGGCTCGGCGCGTTCTGCCTGGCCTCGGCGGGGGCCGCGCTCGCCCCGAACGGCGCCATGCTGATCGGCTGCCGGGCCGGGCAGGGGCTGGCGGCCGCGATCGTGCTGCGGGCGGGCTTCGAGCTCGCCCGGGAGCACTTCCGCGGCACCGAGTGGGGGCCGGCGCTGGTGATCCCGGTAGCGCTCGCCGTCCCGGCCCTGATCGCGGGGCCCGTGATCGGCGGCGCCATCACCGATTTCCTGTCCTTCCGGTGGGTCTTCCTGATCAATGTGCCGCTGACCGTCGTGGCCTTGGTGCTGGTCGCGCTCTTCACGCCCCGCAGGGCCCTGCCCGCGCACCCTCGACCTCGATGAGCGACTTGCGCAGCCATGCGCGCTCCTGACCGGCTTCGATATCGACTTTCCTATCGCAGCGCGAGCGTTGCCAATATTGGACACCGCATGATCGACTCTGGTCTGCTGGGGCGCATGTCGTTCGAGCAGACCAGTCTGTCCCGCCGTACCCTGCTGATCGCCTCGGCCGTCCTGCCGCTGGCAGGAGGCGCGGCCGAGGCGTCGGCCGCCGTGTCGGCCGGGCGCGCGAAGGACTACTACGACCGCGCGGCCGGGCTGGCCGGCGACGACCCGGTCCTGCGGCAACTCGTCAAGGCGCTCTCCCCCGGCGCCGTGATCCCGGACGTGAAGGCCCCCAAGCCGCTGCGGATCTTCGACAACGTCGCCGTGGTGAGCACCGGCCTGGTCTCGGCCACGGCGCTCCTCACGTCCGGGGGCGTCATCCTCATCGACGCGCTGGGGTCGCCGGACGACGCCAAGAAGATCATCGTTCCGGAGCTGCGTTCGCTGGGGGTGGACCCCTCGACGATCAAGTACGTGGTGGCCGCCCACGGCCACAGCGACCACTTCGGCGGCGCCCAGTACCTCGCCGACCGGTACGGGGCCCGCGTCATGATGGCCCCGGCCGACTGGAAGCTCGTCGCCGCCGACCGTCCGGCCAACGCTCCGAAACGGGACCTGGACATCGCCGACGGTCAGCGGCTGACCCTCGGCGACACCACGGTCACCTTCCACCACTCGCCCGGGCACACGCCGGGCACCGTCTCGCCGATCTTCCCGGTGCGGTGGAAGGGGCAGCGGCACACCGCGATGTTGTGGGGTGGCACCAACCCGCCCACCGCCACCAAGGACAAGCGGACCTACCTCGCCTCCGTGCTCGCCTTCGCCGCCCGGATGCGGCAGGCGGGCGTGGACGTCGAGCTGAACAACCACGGGCTCTGCGACAACGGCCTGGCGCGCATGGAGGAGCTGCGTGGCGGGTCGTCCGGGGCCGCGAACCCGTTCGTCATCGGCGCTCCCCGGGCGCAGCGCTTCATGAAGGTCATGGAGACCATGCTGCGCGGCCGGATCGCCTCCGACCGGGAGGCGAGCGCCGGCACCCGGTCGGCGACGGGGTCCGCCGGGCCCGTGCGGTCAATCCCTGACTGCTGCTGACGGCGCGTGGCCGGCGACCGAGACGCTGAGCTGCGCCGAGGAGGTCAGCACCGTGCCCACCGGCGCCCCGGCCCGCGCGGCGTCGGTGACGACGCTGCGCTCGCCCAGGTAGAGGTACGTCTCGCGGTCGAAGATGTACTCCTGCCGCTGCCCGAGCACGGGATCGACCCTGGCCGCGGCGATGCCCGCGCGCCCGGCGGCGTCCACGGCGTGCTCGACGGTGACGACGCCGGGGATGGCCGCCGCCGCGCGGAACAGGGCGGCGCGCTGGGCCGCGGGCAGGTAGGCCTCCGTCAGCAGGCCGCGGACCCGGTCCCAGGCCTCGGTGTCGTCCTGCCGGGTGTTGCCGAGCCGGGTGTAGAGGTGCTCGTACATCTTGCGCGGGTCGGTGGGCAGGCGGCTCACGTAGGCGTAGTCGTTGCGCAGGAACTCGGCGCGGTCGTCGAAGTCGGCGAGCTTGGAAGGCCCGCCGCCAGAGCCGACGTTCTCGCGGGCCTCGGGCGGGATCGGCCAGCCGGGCCACGGCTTGGGCTCCAGCACCTCCTCCTCGATGAACCCGCCCGTCGCGTCGCCGTCCACGGGCAGCCAGACCTTGCGCACGGCGCGGGACAGGTAGCGCATGGGGCGCCCGGCGCGGTCCTCGCCGGTGGCGGGGTTCATGGTCCGCGACTCGTAGACGAGGAACTGGCCGGGCTCGGGGTGGAGCTCGGGCGTCTTGGTCACGTTCTGCGCGGCCCGGGTGAGGACTTCGGACGCCGCCGCGGGCATCGGGTGGATGATCGCGGGCGGGTCGGCCCGGTGGGTCGTGACGACCACGACTCCGGCCGCCAGCGCGGCGGCCAGGCCGGTCGCCAGGCCGAGCCTGCGCAGGCGGGAGGTGGTGCGGCGCGGGCGGCGTCGAGCATCCTGGGCGATGGCGGCCAGCAGCCGATCCTCGTGGACACGCAGGCGGTCCGGGTCGGGCTGGGGGACCTCCGAGCGGAACCGCTCGACCCTGGTCATCTCATTCACAGACGGACTCCTCGCTGACGGTGGCCGAAGGGTTGATCCCGCCGAGCTCGGCCCGGAGCCGACCCCGGGCCCGGTTGATGCGCGACTGCACGGTCCCCAGGCGTACGCCCAGCGCCTCGGCTGCCTCCGCGTAGCTGAGCCCGCCCCAGGCGACCAGCAGCAACGCGTCACGGTGGCCCTTGGGCAGCGCCGCCAGCGCGCCCGCCAGCCGCCGCCCGGATGCCTCGGCGCTCAGCCGCTCGTCGCTGCGATCGGCGAACGACGCCGTGACGGGGTCGGCACCGGTGCGTTCCACGACGCGCAACTGCCGGACCTCGGTCCGGACGTGGCGGCGCATCAGGTTGGTGGCGATGCCGTACAGCCAGGGCCGCGCGCTCGGACGGGACAGGTCGTAGCCGTCGCGCTGCCGGAACGCCGCCAGGAACGTCTCGGCCACCACGTCGTCGGCGGCGTCCTCGCCCAGCCTGCGCGTGACGTAGCGGGTGATGTCCGCGGCGTGCCGGCGGAAGACCTCGGCGAACACCTCGGGGTCGCGCCGGGACCGTTCGATGCAGGCGGCGTCATCCACCTCGGCCCGGCTCGTCCCGCTCATTCTGTGGCCTCACGGCTCTGAAGTAGCACACCTGTTGTTGCCGAGCGGGCCGCGGCTTGTTCCCACCACGGTGTCACCGGAAATTTCGCCAATATTGGCCCATAAGCGTATTTCGGTCCTTACCATAATCGCCGCGGCGATCACCGGTGAGAGTCTCCGGTGCCGATGCCGCAGGGAGTTTCACGTGCGAAAGATCGCGGCCACCACGCTCGCCATCATCACCCCCCTCGCCGGAGCGAGCGCCGCTCCGGCAGCCGCCGAGGCCACGCCCGACCGGTCCCAGGTCGTCGTCATCGGCCACCGCGGCGCGGCGGGCCACCGCCCCGAGCACACGCAGGGCGGCTACGAGCTCGCCGTGGCCATGGGCGCCGACTGGATCGAGCCCGACCTGGTGCCGACCAAGGACCACGTGCTGGTCGTCCGGCACGAGAACGAGATCTCCGGCACCACCGACGTGTCGCTCCACCCCGAGTTCGCCACGCGCAAGACCACCAAGGTCGTCGACGGGCGCAACGTGACCGGGTGGTTCACCGAGGACTTCACGCTGGCCGAGCTGAAGACGCTGCGCGCGGTCGAGCGGCTGCCCGCGATCCGCCAGCGCAACACCGTCTACGACGGCTACTACCAGGTGCTCACCTTCCAGGAGGTGCTCGACCTGGCCAAGCGGCTCTCCCGCCAGTACGGCAGGCAGGTCGGCGTCTTCCCCGAGACCAAGCACCCGACGTACTTCAGGTCGATCGGGCTGCCGCTGGAGGAGCCGCTGATCGAGACCGTCAAGCGCAACGGCCTCAACCGGCCGGGCGGCCCGGTGGTGGTGCAGTCGTTCGAGCCGTCCAGCCTCAAGCGGGTGGCCAAGGACCTGCGCGTGCCGCTGTGGCAGGCACTGGGCACCACCGGCCGGCCGTACGACCTGACCGCGGCCGGGGACCCGACGACCTACGCGGACATGATGAAGCCCGAGGGACTGGCGAAGATCGCGCAGTACGCGCAGTGGATCGGGCCGGACAAGTCCTCGGCGATCCCGCTCAACCCGGACGGCAGCTCGGGCACCCCGACGACGCTGGTCTCCGATGCGCACAAGGCGGGACTGAAGATCGGCGTGTACACCTTCCGCAGCGAGAACCAGTACCTGCCGCTGCAGTTGCGCCGCGGCCAGGTCGCGACCGACCACGGTGACGCGCTGTCGGAGTACCGCGCGCACCTGGACCTGGGCGTGGACGCGTTCGTCACCGACTACCCGGACGCCGCCGTCCTGGCGCGGGGCGAGCGGGGCAAGCCGAACAAGCAGGTGCGGCCCCAGCAGCAGTTCGACAACGGGCTGCCGGAAGAGGGCCAGCAGTAGGTGAGCGACGGGGCCGCCTCCGTGCGGAGGCGGCCCTCAGCCTCTCCGGAGGCGCTTGATCAACGGCCAGGCGAGCAGCACGAGGATGACGGCGTAGATCGTGTAGGAGACGGGCCCGCCGAGCAGGCCCGACAGGTCTCCGCCGGACAGCTGCAGGGAGCGGCGGCCCTGGAGTTCGGCGCGGGGGCCGAGGATGACGCCGACGATCAGCGGCAGCACCGGCAGCCCGAAGCGGCGCATGCCGAAGCCGAGCAGCCCGAGGAGCAGCAGCAGGATCAGGTCGAACGGCTGGGCGTTGACCGCGTAGGCGCCCATGGAGGCGAAGAACAGGATGCCCGCGTACAGGTAGGGCCGGGGGATGCGCAGCAGCCTGGCCCAGGCGGGGGCCAGGGGCAGGTTGAGGACGAGCAGCAGCAGGTTGCCCACGAACAGGCTGGCGATCAGCGTCCAGACCAGGGTCGGCTGGCGCTCGAACAGCAGGGGGCCGGGCTGGATGCCGTACGACTCGAACGCGGCGAGCATCACCGCGGACACGGCCGTGGTGGGCAGGCCGATGGCCAGCATCGGCACCAGGGTGCCGGCGGCGGAGGCGTTGTTGGCGGCCTCCGGTCCGGCGACGCCTTCGATGGCGCCGTTGCCGAACTCCTCGGGCCGCTCGGCCAGCCGCTTCTCGGTGGCGTACGACAGGAAGGTGGGGATCTCGGCGCCGCCGGCGGGCAGGGCGCCGAAGGGGAAACCGAGGGCGGTGCCACGCAGCCAGGGCTTCCAGGAGCGCCGCCAGTCCTCCGCGCCCATCCACGGCCGGCCGACCGGCACGACGGGCACGGCCTTGCGGCGCAGGTGCGCGGCCACCCACAGTGCCTCCCCGACGGCGAAGATGCCAACGGCGACGACGACCACGTCGATGCCGTCCGCCAGTTGCGGGATGCCGAGCGTGAGCCGCTGCTGACCGGTCACCCCGTCGATGCCGACGGTGCCGATGACCAGCCCGACCAGCAGGGAGGCGAAGCCGCGCACCCGCGAGCCGCCCAGAGTGGCCGAGACCGCGACGAAGGCCAGCAGCATGATCGCGAAGTAGTCGGGCGCGCCCAGGCTGATGGCGAACCTGACCACCACGGGGGTGACGAGCACCAGCGCCAGGGTGGCGATCGTGCCGGCCACGAACGAGCCGATGGCCGCGGTCGCCAGGGCCTGGGCGGCCCGCCCGGCCTTGGCCATCTTGTTGCCCTCGATCGAGGTGATCACCGAGGAGGACTCGCCGGGGGTGTTGAGCAGGATGGAGGTGGTCGAGCCGCCGTACATGCCGCCGTAGAAGATGCCCGCGAACAGGATGAAGGCCTGGGTGGGATCCATCCCGTACGTGACCGGCAGCAGCAGCGCCACGGTCATGGCCGGGCCGATGCCGGGCAGCACGCCGACGGCGGTGCCGGCGACCACGCCGATGAGGGCCACCAGGAGATTGCCCGGGGAGGCGACGTTGGCGAACCCGTCGAGCAGGAGGCGCAGGTTGTCCATCACAGGATCCCCTGCAGCACGCCGGCGGGCAGGTTGACGCCCAGGCCGATCGCGAACGCGTAGAAGGTGATCAGCGCGAGCGCGACGGCGATCAGCAGGCCGCGCACATGGTGCCGGTTGCCCAGGGCGAAGGCCGATCCCCAGAACAGGATCGTGCCGCTGATGACCCAGCCCAGCCAGTCGATGAGGGCGGCGTTCAGCAGGAAGGTGCCGATCAGCAGCAGCACCGTGCGCCAGTCGACGCGGGTGGTCAGGTCGACGTCCTCGCCCGCCTCCGGCTCGCCGCGGCCGCCGCGGGCGACGTCGATGCCGTACGCGACGGCGACCGCGAGCAGGCAGGCCCCCAGCAGGATGGGGACCGGGCGAGGGCCGATGGGGTCGTTGCTGCTGGTCAGGTGCGCGATCCGGAGCGCGTCGGCGATCACCAGCGCGCCGGTCAGGGTCAGGAGGGCGCAGACGCCGTACTGGGCGCGATCCCGGCTCATGCCAGCCCGAGTTCGGAAAGGATCGCCGCGACGCTCTTGTCCTGTTCGGCGAGGTAGGCGGTGAACTGGTCGCCGGGCAGGAAGGCATCGGTCCAGCCGCGCTTGGTCAGCTCGGTCCTCCACTCCTGGGAGTCGTGCATCCGGGTGATGGCGTCGATCCAGGTCTTCTTGTCAGCGTCGCCGATGCCGGGAGGGGCCACGATGCCGCGCCAGTTGCTGAAGACCAGGTCGATGCCGGAGGCCTTGAGCGTGGGGACGTCCTTGACGACGTCGATCGGCTCCGCGCTGGTCACCGCGAGGATGCGCACGGTGCCGGCCTCGACCTGGTCGAGGAACTCGCCGTAGCCGCTCGCCCCGAACCCGATCTTGTTGCCGAGGATCGCGGGCAGCAGCTCGCCGCCGCCGTCGTAGGAGACGAAGTTCACCTGCTTGGGGTCGATGCCGACGGCCTTGGCCAGCTGCATCGGCAGCAGGTGGTCGGGGCCGCCCGGCGAGGAGCCGCCGCCGACGGTGACCTTCTCGGGGTCCTTCTTCCACGCCGCCACCAGGTCGCCGATCGTCTTGTACGGCGAGTCCTTCGACACCACGATCGCGCCCGCCTCCTCGACGAGCCTGGCGATCGGCGTGGTCTGGGTGAGCGTAGCCGTGGACTTGGAGGCGTAGGAGGCGCCGACGACGCCCAGGCCCATCAGCATGGCCAGCTTGCCGTTGCCCTTTTCGTTGATCGTGCGCTGCAGGCCGACCGTGCCGCCCGCGCCGGGCAGGTTGAACACCTGCACCCCCGAGGCGATCTTCGTGTCCTCCATGACCTTGGCGGCCGTACGGGCGGTGGTGTCGTAGCCGCCGCCGGGGGTGTTGGGCACCATGATGCGCAGCCCGCTGACGGGCTCGCCGGCCGCGCTCGCGCTCGTGCCTGTCTGCTTGGCCGCGGTCACCCCGCAGGCGCTGACCGCGAGCATCGACAGCGCCGCCAGTGCGCCGAGAAGGGCGCCGATCCGATTTCTCACAATGGTCTCTTTCGCATGGACAAGTGCAGCGCCATGATTATGCGAACCCGGCCGACAGGCCGTCTGCCTTGTGTGACCAGCGGAGATTGTGTTCATTGTGTTCGTGAGACGCCGCCGCCCGACTCTTGCCGGAGAGATGCTGATCCTGCAACTGGCCATCGTCCTGATGGTCCTGTTCGCCGTCGGCGCCCTCTCGCTGGCCCAGTCCGAGGCGACGTTCGACCGCGTCGAGGGACGGCGGGTGACCGCGCTGGCCGAACAGCTCGCCTGGAATCCGCTCGTACGCGCCCAGATCGACCAGCCGGCGCCCGGCGAGGTGCTCGCCCCGCTGGTGCACTCGACGCTGACCCAGTCCGGCGTCACGATGGTCACCGTGGCCGACGCGAGCGGCAAGATCATCAGCTCGACCGACACCACCATCGTCGGGGCCGCGCTGCCGCTGGGCGATCCCGGCGTCGCCCGGGCGCGGGGCTGGTCCGGTCACCTGGTGGTCGACGGGGTGCCCGAGGTCGCCGCCCAGGTTCCCGTCCTGAGCGACGCCCCCGCCGACCACGGCGCTCACCTGGGCACGGTGATGATCGGCGTGGCCGCCCCCACGGTGGGGGAACGGCTGGTCGGCGCCTCCTCGTACCTGCTGACCTACCTCGGCGTCGCCGTCGCGCTCGGCGGCGCCGGGTCGTGGCTGCTGGCCAGGCGGATCAAACGCCAGACCCTCGGCATGGAGCCGCGCGAGATCGCCGGCCTGACCGAGCACCGCGAGGCCATGCTGCACGGCATCGCCGAAGGCGTGGTCGCGCTGGACCCGCAGCACCGGCTCACCATGGTCAACGACATGGGCAGGACGCTGCTCGACCTCCCCGACCACTGCGTCGGCATGAGCCTGACCGCGCTCGGCGTCCAGGGCCGCCTGTACGACGTGCTGAGCGGCGCCGACGAGGCCCACGACGAGATCGCCCTCCACCGGGGCCGCGTGCTGGTCATGAACCGCATGATGATCGACAAGGACGGCCGCCGCCTCGGCTCGGTCACCACCCTGCGCGACCGCACCGAGCTCGCCCAGCTCGAACGCGAGCTCGGCTCCTTCCGCAGCTCGACCGAGCTGCTGCGGGCCCAGGCGCACGAGTTCGCCAACCAGCTCCACGTCATCTCCGGGCTGATCCAGGTCAGGGAGCACGACGAGGTCGTCCGCTACATCCGGGCGATCCGCGAGCACCGCGAGTCCCTCGACCTGAGCCTCAGCAGCCGGGTCCGCGACACCTCCGTCGCCGCGCTGCTCATGGCCAAATCCTCCCTCGCCGCCGAACGCCGCGTCGAGCTGCGCCTGTCCGGACGCACCGCCCTGGACCGGCTGGACCCCCTGGACGCCGCGGACGTGGCCACCGTGACCGGCAACCTCGTCGACAACGCCATCGACGCCGCCTGCGGCAGCGGCGAGCCGGCCTGGGTGGAGGTGGAGCTGCGTCAGGACACCTCCAGCGTCGAGATCGTCGTACGCGACTCCGGCCCCGGCGTCGCACCCGAACTCGCCCACGAGGTCTTCACCCGGGGCTTCACCACGAAAGCCGCTCAAGGCGGCGAACGCGGCATCGGCCTGGCGCTCATCCAGCTCGTCTGCCGCCGGCGCGGCGGCGAGGTCGCGGTGACCAACACCGCCGACGGCGCCATGTTCACCGCCCGCATGTCCGTCGGCCGCCTGGCGATGGAGGTATCCCGATGATCGACGTACTGGTCGTGGACGACGACTTCATGGTCGCCAAGGTCAACAGCGGCTTCGTCAACCAGATCGAGGGCTTCCGGGTGATCGGCGCCGCCGGCTCCGGCGAGCAGGCCCTGGAGCGCGTCGCCGAGCTCCACCCCGACCTGGTGCTGCTCGACCTGTACCTGCCCGACGTCTTCGGCCTGGAGGTCATCACCCGGATGCGCGCCGCCGGGCACGACTGCGACGTCATCGTGATCAGCGCGGCCCGCGAGCTCGACGCGGTACGCGGGGCCGCCCGCCGGGGTGTCAGCGACTACCTGCTCAAGCCGTTCGACGTCGACGACCTGCGCGTCCGGCTGGAGCGCTACGCCGCTCAGCGCGCCGGCCTGGGCAGCACGGTCATCACCAGCCAGGCCGACGTCGACCGGCTCCTGTCCGGGACCGGCTCGGCGATGCCCGCCACGCTGCCCAAGGGCATGAGCGTGGAGACGGCCGAGCTGGTCAAACGCGCGCTCCGGGAAAGCGGCGGCACGCTGTCGGCCACCGAGTGCGCCGCCCAGGTGGGCGTCTCCCGGGTCAGCGCCCGCCGCTATCTCGAGCACCTGGCCGCGATCGGCCAGGTCGAGGTCTCCCTGCGCTACGGCGGCACCGGCCGCCCGGAACGCCGCTACCAATGGCACCGCCCGACGTGATTCCCCGGGCCGGCGGGCACGCGGGCGGCCGCATCGGCATTAGGGTCTACTACCAGGTCACAGGCCGCGACAACTGGAGCGACACCCTTGCCGACGACACCGACAAGGCCGGATCCCCACTACCGGATGCGCACTGGCTCGGACAACCCCACACTAATCAGGACATCTCATTTGGGTAGAGCTCTCCAATGACCTGGTCGGCCAGCCGGTGAGGACGTAAGTGATCGCAATGCCCCGCATCCGCACATCGCGAAGGGAAAGCATGACCTCCAGCACCACTCGCGCCACAGGCGAACCGGACCGCCACCACACCGAGGCGGCCCCGGCCCGGCTCGCGCCGAACGACCTCACGTTGTTCCTGGGACAGTGGCTGCGATCCCCGCTGCGGATGGGCGCCGTCGCGCCCAGCTCGCGGCACCTCGCGCGCGCGGTCTCCTGCCCTCTGCCGGAGCGCGGAGAGCCCGTCGTGGTCGAGCTGGGCCCGGGCACGGGGCCGTTCACCGCGGAGATCCAGCGCCGGCTCGACGGCCGCGGCCGCCACCTGGCCATCGAGCTCAACCCGCGCCTGGCCGACCTGCTCCGCCACCGCTACCCGGGAGCCGAGGTGATCCAGGAGGACGCCAAGCATCTGCGGCGGCTCCTGGACGAGCGCGGGATCGAGCGCGCCGACGTCGTGGTGAGCGGCCTGCCCTGGACCCTCTTCCCGGCCGCCGATCAGCAGCAGCTCATGGACGCGACGACCGCGATCCTCGGGCCGTACAGCGCCTTCACCGCCTTCACCTACCTCCACGCCGTCCCGCTGAGCTCCGCGCGCCGCTTCCGCGACCTGCTGGCGGACCGCTTCGAGGAGGTCGTCCCCAGCCGCACCGTCTGGCGCAACTGGCCCCCGGCCTTCGTCCTGCACGCCCGCCGGCCCCGTTCCTGACGGGAAAGCGAGACGCCGCCCATGGCCACGTACCCGGGCCATGGGCGGCGTCAGCGCCGGCTGGCTCAGCCGGCCGTCTTGAAGGACGGGGTCACGAACGAGCCGCCCCAGTTGAGCCGGTCGGTCGGCCACAGCCGCCCGGGCTGCCGCTTGGCCATGATCTCGGCCTTGCCGCCCACCTCGCAGCGGTAGCCCTTCGGGGGCACCGTCAGCGAGATCAGGAAGTTGTCGATGGGCACCGTGCTGCACTCGTCCTTGCCGTAGATGCGGTGGCCCCAGCCCTCGTAGGTGAGCAGCGTCGCCTTCGAGCCGAGCTGGCGGCCCACGTTGGCGGACCACATGTACGGAGTGGCGGGATCGTGCAGCGAGTTCCCGAGCAGGATCGGGGCGTCACCCGTGTACCGCAGCGCATGCGGCGGGTTCGTCGGGGTCGAGTTGAGGCAGATCGGCAGGTCGTCGTACGGGAACGGGTGGTACCGCACGTCGGGCGCCAGGCTGTTGGAGACCTTCATGAGAGCCGCGTACTCCGCGTAGTTCCGCACCCGGAGGTTGTAGTCCTGGCACAGGATCCGGGTCGGCAGCTCGGCCACGTCGCCCTCGACGGGGCCCCGCCCCGGCAGCGGCGGCACCCACGACGGCTCAGCGCCGCCGCTCAGCCAGTTGATGACCTCGCTCAGCGTGCGCCAGTCGGGCCCCTCGGTGCCGAGCGCGGCGTTGTAGATGACCTGCAGCTCCGTCATCGGCTTGTCCGGGGCGGTCGGGTAGTACAGCTCCCCGCGCCGCGCCTTGGCCAGCAGGTCCCGCCACATCGCGCGGACGTCACGCCCGTGCAGGACGCAGCTCTCGTCGGCCTCGCACCAGCCCACGAACTCGTCGAACGCGTCCTCGACCGCGACCGCCTCGGTGGCGAGGAAGCCCGCGACGCCGAGGCTGTGGTCCATGTTGCTGTCCAGCGCGAGCGCCCGGATCCGGTTCGGGAACATCTCGGCGTACATCTGGCCGATCAGCGTCCCGTACGAGATGCCGTAGTAGGTCAGCTTCTCCTCGCCGAGGGCGGCGCGCAGGGCGTCCATGTCGCGGGCCACGTTGCGCGAGTCGACGTGGTCGTACAGCGGGCCGGTGCGCTCCCGGCAGTCCTTGTGCAGCTTCTTGGTGAAGGCGTCCCAGGCGTCGAACTGGGCCTGGGAGGAGATGACGGTGTGCGGCATCTGGTTGTACACCGACGCCGAGCAGATCACCGGGTGGCTGCGGCCCACGCCTCTGGGGTCGAATCCGACGATGTCGAAGCGCCTCTGGAGCTCATCGGTGAACCAGGTGGCGCCGTACACGGACTCCACGCCGGACCCGCCGGGACCGCCCGGGTTGATCACCAGGGAGCCGACCCGGGCCGCGGGGTCCGTGGCCTTGCGCCGGGCGATGGCCAGGTCGATCTTCTCGCCGTTCGGGTTGGACCAGTCGACCGGGACGGCCAGCTTGCCGCACTCGGCGGTGGGCTCCTCCTCGCAGGGTGCCCAGGCGATGCTGCCTGTCGTGGTCTCCCCCGAGGCTCCGTCCCGCGTGGCCGCGCCTGCGGCCGGCGAGACGGGCAAAAGCGCCGCTAACGCCACGAAGGCGGCAGCCAGCACAGAGTACTTTCGTCGCACATTGCTCCAATCGTCGTCGGCTGGCCCCCGCGCGGCACGCGGCCGACTCTGATCATCCCCGTCGACGGCCCCGTAGCCCGGCAGCGCGCGGCGAGCGCGCGCACCATGGGCGGGCCGAGCGCAACATCCAGCCGATCCCCTACGTTCGCTCGTACGTCCTACCACGAAACATATGGACGTGTTCGGGACTTATTCAGACACGTCCAAAATCAGCAAGAAGCAACGGCAGGCGTCCCCTGTGGGAACAAGCTGTCGAACACCGCGACCCGGTCGAAGGACATCGCGCGGGCGCGGGCGCGAAGCTCCAGGTCCTGCCGTTCGGCGGCGGGCATGTCGAGGACCACCCGGTCCACGGCCGCGACCAGCCCGGCGACGTCGCCGGGCTCGATGACGACGGCGGTGTCGCCGACCGCCTCGAGGGTCCCGCCCGTCGTGGTGGTGACGATCGGCCCGCCGCCGGAGAGCATCTTCTCGGCCAGGGCGATGCCGAACGTCTCCACGAACTCGGGCTCGGGCTTGGTGGGCAGGACGTAGGCCGCGCAGCCGCGCATGAGCAGCGGCTTCTCCTGGTCGTCGACGTCGGTGAAGAGGACCACCCGGTCGTCGCCCTCGGCCGCCGCCCGCACCTGCTCCAGCGCCGGGCCGGTGCCGACGACGGCCAGCTTCACCCGCGACCGGCAGCGCATCCGGCCGAAGGCGGCCAGCAGGTCGTGGATCCCCTTGGCCCGGGTCACGCGGGACAGGAACAGGATGTATCCGTCGCGCTCCAGGCCGCGTCGCGCGAGCGCGGCGTCCACCTGGGCCGGGTCCGGGTCGAGGAAGGCGGCGGAGTCGATGGGCGGGTAGCTGACGGTGACGCGGCGCCGGCACTGTTCGGCGAACGTGGTGCCGCAGTGGGCGTCCACCTGCTCGGCCGAGGCGACGATCTCCTCCCGGGTGTACTCGGAGACCGCGACGACCTCGTCGTTGGCCAGGAAGGTGGTGAACAGCACGGTCGCCGCGCCGAACCGGCCTTCCCGCAGGCACGAGCGGATCACGTTGGTCACGTCGGAGCCGACGGCTTTCGCGATGGTGTGGACGTCCGGCGCGAACCCGGCCGCCCGCGCGGCCGCGACCGCGTCCACGACCACCGCGGTGTGCGGGGCGAGGTACATGGACAGGCAGGTCGTGCGTAACGGCTCGGCGAGCAGCTCGACGAGGCGGCCGGTGAGCCCGGCCTGGTGGCGTCCGTCGGGGACCCGGTAGTCGCCGACCGGTTCCGGCCGCTCCACGGTGATCCCGGCGCTGTACGGCAGCAGCCGGTCCAGCGGCTTGAGCGGCAGCCCGGCCGCCTGCAGCGTCGGGATCGGCCAGGTCAGCAGCCGTACGTCGTCGAATCCGCGGGTCAGCGCCACCTCGGCGAGATTGCGGGCCTCGCCGGAGTGGCCGCAGATGACCGGGTCGGCCCTGACCACGATGACGAGACGGCGACGGGGGTGGGTCATCACGGTTCCTCCGGTGTCGCGGGCGGATCGGACAGGGACGGCGGGCGGAGCCCCCGGCCCCACGCCGACGGCTCCGGCCCCAGCCGCAGGTGCAACCGGCCGCCCCGGTGCACGGTGGCGGCGCTCAGGTGTGTCGCGTGCAGGGGCTCGCCGTTGAGGGTCGCCGACTGTACGTACTGCGCGGGCGGGTCGCGATCGATGCCGTCGACGCCGATCGGCGTCTCGCGGAGCCCGCTGGTCTCGATGACGAACTCGTTGCCGCCGGCCCGGAGCACGGCCCGTTCGAAGGCGGGCGCGTTGACCAGGAACAGGTTCTGTCCGGCGACCGGGAACAGCCCCAGCGACGCCCAGACGTACCACGAGCTCAGGCCGCCGGAGTCGTCGTTACCGGGCAGCCCGCCGGGGCCGGTGCCGAACTGCCAGGTCAGCGCCGCCTGCACCACCTGGGCCGTGCGGTCGGGCCGGCCCGCGTAGTGGTAGGCCCATGGCGCCTCCATGTCGGGCTCGTTGTTCAGCCCCTCGAACCGGTTGAGGGCGTAACCGGCCGCCATCTCCGCCGTGCGCGGGCGGCGGCCGGGCTGCGTCACCGGTGCGGCGCCGAAGCCGAAGAACCTGTCCAGCTTGTCGATGAAGGCCGCGTCGCCGCCGGCCAGGGCGATCCTCGCGGCCATGTCGTGCAGCAGCCTGAACGAGTAGTTCCACTTGCCGCCCTCGTAGAACTCCGAGTCGCGCAGCAGCCCCGTGCCGGGGTCGAAGGCGTTGGACCAGTGACGGCTGCGGTCCTCGAGGTCGGCGGCGAGGCGGCGGTCGTTCAGCGCGCGGGCGACCTGCGCCGTGCAATGGTGGGCGTAGGCGAGGTCGAGAGTGTGGGTGATCGGGTGCACCACTCCGTGCTCGAAGAAGTCCTCGCCGTACATCCGGCGCAGGTCGTCGACCATGTGCACGAGCGCCCAGTTCCAGTCCAGGCCCGCCCAGCCGAGCGCGTGGGCGTCCGCCAGCGCGGTGTGCGCGAGCGCGCTGGCCTGGCGGAAGAACCGGTCGGCGCCGCGGGACATCCGGTAGCCGATCGGGAAGTTGCCCTCTTCCTCGCAGACCCGGATCAGCGACTCCAGCAGGTCCGCGGCCCGATCGGGGGCGATGGCCGCGAGCAGCGGGAGCTGGGTCTTGTAGATGTCCCACATGGTGCACACGTCGAACGCGAACGGCCCGGGAGTGGGCCAGAACGGGCTCTCGTCGTCGGCGACGCACGGCTTGATCAGCGCGTGGTAGAGCGCCGTCGCGAACACGGTCCTGCGGGCCGGCGTGCCGCCCTCGACCTGGACCCGGTCGAGGTGATCGCCCCAGCGGGCGCGGGTCCCGGCGCGTACCGCGTCGAACGCCGGCTGCCCCTGCCCGCACTCGCGCTCCAGGTTCTCGCGCGCCTGGTCGCACCCGCGCAGCGAGAAGCCCAGCCGTACCTCGATGGTCTGCCCCGGCGCGGCCGGGCCCATGTAGAGCATGCCGAAAGGGCGCAGCGTGGTGTGCCGGATGCTGTCGAAGTCGAGGCGCGTGCCGCCGTCGATGAGCCGCCGGTCGTACCAGAGCATCTGCCGCCAGCCCGGGCTGTCGACGTCCACGACGACCGACAGCGGGACGCCCTCCATCACGACCGTGCCCTGGGTCCGCCCGTGCCCCATGTTCTCCACCTGGGCCCGCAGCGGCACCGTACGGCCGAGCTCGATGTCCAGCCCGCCGCAGGACAGATCGATCACCACACGGGCGCTGCTGTGCTGCGGGAACGTGTACCGGTGCACGGCGACCTTGGCGCCCACGGTGAGCTCGCAGCGGACCCCGGTGTCCAGGGTGGCCGCGTAGTAGCCCGCCTCCGCCACCTCGTCGTGCAGCGGCCAGGCCTCCCCCAGCGCGTCCAGCGGCTGCACCATCGGCGTGACCCGGACGTAGTTGTAGTACTTGCGGATCGCGCCGGTGCCGGACTGCTGGAAATGGGTGAACCCGGACGCCTGCAGCCGCTCCAGCATCTCCTCGGGCACACCTTCGGTGTTCTTCGTGTACCTCCCGTACCCCGTCGGGTACGCGCCGGAGTAGGCGCAGGCCGACACCATGCCGAGCGGTGACGTGGCCCCCGGGTGGGTGTTGCCCACCTGCGGTTTCGGCCACCACCAAGTGGCGGCCAGACCACGTGCCCGGGGCAGGTCGGTCGCCGAGGTGCCGATGAAAGGATCAACGTTGTCGAGGATGGCGGGACTCTATCCGGCGCGATCCCGCCTTGGGTTTCGGCGAGATGAACTTCTTGGCCTGCGGCACGTCAATGAAGATTTGATCCGGCCCGGCACCGCCGAAACGTCACTTAGCCCACCTTCTCCAGGAAGTCCCTGGTGGAGGTGGTGTAGGCGGAGCAGAGCAGACTGCCCAGCCGCGTCGCCCCGCCGTCGCCGAAGCGCCGGGTCGCGACGCCCATGGCGTTCACGCTGCGCTCCACCGCCAGGCTGGAGACCGCGACCACCGTGTCACCGCGCCGGTCGACCCAGCGGAACGCCTCCCGCAGCAGCGCGCGGGCGAGCGGCCCGAAACCCACCGTCGCCTTGTGGGACCAGGCGCCCGCGGTGGCCAGCCGGCTGAGCTCCCAGACGGCCGGATCGCACGGTGCCTGGCCACCGCGTAACGCCTCGGAGAAGACGTCGCGGAGCATGTAGGGACCGACGGTCGGGAGCAGCCGGCAGCACCCCGTGACCTCCTGGCGGTCCTCCGCGTAGCCGATCACATAGACCGGATCGCAGTCGTCGTAGGAGTCGCGCTCCCTGCCGCGGACGCTGTCGACGTCCCACTGCAGGCGTTCGTAGAACACTGTGTGGCGCAGGCGGAACATGCCGTCGACCAGCCACTCCGGTAATTCCCTCGCCTCGCCGACCACGATCCGTTGCGCGCATCTCTCCCCCGGCGAACCGCCCACGAGCGCCTCCGCGAATGATCAGGATCCCCTTTTCTGTGTTGTTCGCGGTAGCGGGGCCTCTGGATTCAGCGTACGGAGCAGATCGCGTCCTCGATCACCCGCGTCACGGCGTCCGGGTGCGAGATGAGCGTGAGGTGGGAGCCGCCGGGGAACTCGGTGACCTTCGAGCCCGCCCGCTTGGCCATCGCCCGCTGCGAGGCCGGCACGATGATCCGGTCGCCGGTGGGGATGAAGTACCAGGACGGGACCGTCCTCCACGCCGCGGCCTTCGACGGCGTCGTGAACGCGACCGTCGAGGCGGCCCGCTGGGAGGTCCACAGCCGGGCGGCCGTCTCGCGGGGCAGGTCGGAGGCGAATGAGCGGAGGAACACCTCCCGCTTCAGGTACAGGTCGGCCGCGCCGCCGCTCGACCCGGGGTAGGCCGAGCGGTCGTAAAGGGTGGCCGGGTCACCGCCGAGCGCCGAGCCGGTGCCGCTGAGCTGCCCCGTGGTCTCGCCGACGTCCGGCGCCGCGGCGCTGACGTACACCAGCGCCTTGACGCGCGGGTCGCCGGCGGCGGCATTCGTGATCACCGAGCCGCCGTAGGAGTGCCCGACCAGCACGACCGGCCCCGGGAGGGTCCGCAGGAAGTCCCGTACGGTCTGCGCGTCACCGGTCAGGCCGCGCAGCGGATTGGCCACCGCCCGCACGGCGTGACCCGCCCGCTGCAGAGCTTGCACCTCCCCGCTCCAGCTGGAGGTGTCGGCCCACGCACCGTGCACCAGCACGACCGTCACCCTGCTCGCGCCCGGCGACGGACACGACTCGTGCCACGCCGCCGCCGCACCGGGCGCCGGCACGACGGCCACGGCCGACAGGAGAAGGGCGCACGAAACCCGGCATCTCATCATGTCGTACCCCTCTCCGGCCGGACCTCGAAAAAGGCCCTATTCATTCACGCTGACATCCGCACCACCCGAACGAGGTCATGAAAGCGACAAACAGCGCCTAAATCATCCGAGCCAGCCCGGCCTGGGCGGCCTCCAGCTCGTAGGGGTCGTCGATCCTCGCCGCGATGTCCAGGGCCGCGCGGAAATGCCTGCCGGCTTCCTCGTGGTCGCCGCGCATCTCGTACGTACGTCCCAGCCCGTTGCGTACCTTGCACTCGGTCAGCCGCCCCCGCAGCTGCTGAGCATGGATCAGAGCCTCCTCCTGAAACCGGAGCGCTTCGTCATGGAGACCCTGCCGCGCCTTGACCTCACCGAGGTGGCACAGCGCCAGGGCCTGGAGTATGCGGTCGCCGAGCTCGCGGGCGATGCGGAGGGCGAGAGTGGCGCTCTCCAGGGCCGCTGTCACATTTCCCAGGCCCAGGTTGGCCATGACGACCTCGAACAGGGCGTACGTCTCGTCGTGGCGCCGGTCGTGCTCGCGTAGATACGCGAGCGTGCGCTCCATGTGCTCCAGCGCACTGTGCATCTTGCCGAGCCGCAGATGGATCTGCCCCGTCTGGTAGACGATGGCCATCTCCCCCGGCCAATGGTCGTATGCACGGTAGAGCTCCAGAGCACGCGCGTTGGCGTCGAGGGCTTCGGCGAGCCGGCCGATCCTGAACAGCCCGAAGGCCACGTAACACTGGGCCTCCGCCTGCATGCGCAGGTCGTTCGTCGCCACGGCCAGTTCGAGCGCCCTGCGCTGGCAGTCCAGGAACTCGCCGTACCGGTCGGCCTCGATGAAGGCGTGGCCCAGAGTAGTGAGGACCTTCGCCTCACCGTTGAGGTCGCCCACCTGGCGTACGGCCTCCAGCGCCGCCTGGTGGGCGACGATCCAGTCGTCGATGCGCCCGGTCAGGTAGAAGTGGTACGCCGTGATGTAGGCCAGCTGCCAGGCGGCGACCGGCGCATCGTGCCGGGCGGCATGCACGGTCAGGGAAACGGTGTTGTGGCATTCGGTGTTCAGCCAGGCCATGGCGCTGTCCCGGTCGGCGAAGTCCTGCGGCCCGCCCGCGGGTCCCGGGATGTCCGGCCACAGCAGCCGCACGTCGGGGTCGATGTGGGTCATCGCCGCCCGGGCGGTGTGCGCGTGCCATCCGAGCAGCCGCGCCAGCGCCTCGGCCTGCCCCCCTTCCGCCTCCGCGAGGTCTCTGGCGTACTCCCGGATGAGGTCGTGCATGCTCACGCGCTGCCGGTCGGAGCACTGGACCAGATGGGCGCGTACGAGTGCGGCCACGGCCTGGCGGGTGGCCTCCGGGCTCTGCCCCGTCATGGCCGCCAGGGCGTCGAGGCTGAGGTCCCGTCCCGGGTGCAGGCCGGCGGCGCGGAACACCGTACGTACGGACTCCGGCAGTGCCTGGTAGGACAGCGCGAACGTGGAGCGGACGCCGATGTGCGGGTCCTCCGCGAACTCGAGCGTCTCCAGGCGGTTCCCCGCGCGCAGACGCGCCACCAGGTCGGCCACCGGCTCCTGCGTGTCACGAAGGTGCGCGGCGGCCAGCCGCAGCGCGAGGGGCAGGTATCCGCACAGGGCGGCCAGCTCGCCGATCGGCTCCTGACCCCGGTCGTCGTCCAGGAAGGCACGCAGCATCGCCTCCGCCTCCTCCGGCGCGAGCACGTCCAGCACGACGAGGTCGACGTCGTGCGTGGCGGCCAGGCCCCGCAGCGAATCACGGCTGGTGACGAGGACGCGACTCGCCGACGAGCCGGGAAGCAACGGCCGGACCTGATCGGCAGCGGCCGCGTTGTCCAGGACGACGAGCACGCGCTTGCCGGCGAGGACCGAACGGTACATGGCCGATCGTTCGTCCGTCTCGAGCGGGATCTCCTCAGCCGGTACGCCGAGCCCTCGCAGCAGTTGCCGCAGTGCCTGCACGGAGGTGACCGTGGCGTTGCGCGAATAGCCGTGGAGGTTCACGTAGAGCTGACCGTCGGGGAAATGGGCGGCACGGAGGTGCGCCCAGCGGATGGCCAGGGCGGTCTTGCCGACGCCTCCCGCGCCGGCGATGGCGGAGACCACCAGCGTCTTGCCGGAATCCGCGGACAGGAGCAGGTCGAGCGCTGCCAGGTTCTTCTCACGGCCGGTGAACCGGGCCACGTCGGCGGGCAACTGCCGTGGGACGACCTCCGGCCGTGAGGGCTGGGTAACGCGCGCCCGTTCGGAATCGTTCAGCTTGAGCAGCTCGGGCTCGCCGGCGAGGATCCCCTGGTGGAGCCTGGTGAGCTCGTCGCTGGGCTCCAGACCGAGCTCGTCGCGCACGCACTGACGGGCCAGCCTGTACTGTTCCAGCGCGTCCGCGCGCCGGCCGTCGCGATACAGGGCCAGCATGAGCTGGCCGCGGAAGCGCTCCTGCAGCGGAGCGGCGACGACGAGTTGCCGGAGCTCGCCGATCAGCTCCGCGTGCCGGCCCAGGGCCAGATCCACCTCGATACGATCCGTGAGCGCGGCTAATCGAGCCTCCTCCAGTGCGTAACCCTGCGCGGTCTGGAACTCCAGGCGCGTCCCGGTCAGCGCGGGCCCGCGCCACAGATCGAGTGCGGCACGCAGCCGCCCGGCGGCCTGCGACAGGTCGTCCGCGGCCCGGGCCTCGCCGGCGGCGGCGACCTCGGCCCGGAAGACGGCGAGGTCGGAGCCCCGCGCCGAGACCTTCAAGGAGTACCCGCCGGAGCTCGTCGAGAGGTCGTCGTCATCGGCGAGCAGGCGGCGCACCGACCACAGGTAGTTGTGCAGAGCCCGCCGCCCCGCGGCCGGCTGATCGTCTCCCCAGAGCGCATGAAGCAGTTGGTCGTGCGGCACCACCCGGTTGGCCCGGAGCACCAGCAGCGCGACCAACGTCCGCTGTTTCTCGCCGACGATCGGCACCTCGGCTCCACCGCGCCAGATCTCGACCGACCCCAAAATGCGGAACTTCACCCGAACCCCCTTACACGCTGTCGCAGACCTCGCAACATGCGATGACAGATCGACTCCACAATGATCATGACAAGATCTAGACAATCTCTACAGAGGTCTCATCCATGCTCATGTGGCCATCCCCGGTCGAGCCGGTCTCCGGCCTGCTCGTCAACCGGGGCTTTCCTGACATGGATGGAGTAAACGGGTGCCCCTTCACCCCCCGATCCCCCCTGGCGGCCGGCGCCGCTTATCGGGAGATCTCCCTCTGGCGATGCCGGCGCCACCGGCGTCGCCGCCCCGGCGCAGATCCGGCTACGCCGGATGGACGGCCGCGGCGGCCGTCACCGCACTGACCACGTCCCTTTTCGTGGCGCTGCCCGCCGACGCCGATCCGGCCAAGCCCGAGCCCCCGGCCGCCGCGTCGGTCACGACGTTCCCCAAGCCGGAGGATCCGGACGCGGAACTGCGGGCGGCCGTGGCCAAGGCCAGGGAACAGGGCAAGGCGGTTCCGGTGGAGGCCGCCTACACGGAGATGTCGCGCACCTGGGCCTATCCCGACGGGCACCTCACCACCCAGTCCTACGGTGGGCCCGCCCAGCTCAAGCAGGACGACGGCTCGTGGGCGTGGATCGATCCGACGCTGACCGAACGTGACGGCGTGCTCAAGCCCAAGGTAGGCCTGGCCGATGTGGCGTTCTCCCTGGGCGGGAGCCGGCCGTTCGCGTCGTTGGAGCGCGCCAAGGGCCAGAAGATGGCGCTGTCGTGGCCGAAGGAGCTGCCCCGGCCGCAGGTCAGCGGGAACGTGGCCACCTATCGTGACGCCGCCGGCCCAGGGGCCGATCTGGTCGTGACAGCCCTGCCCACCGGGTTCCGGCACGACGTGGTGCTGCGCGAACGGCCCGCCGGGCCGGTGGAGTTCCGCATCCCTGTCGAGGCCGGCGAGCTCAAGCTGGCCATGACCAAGCGCGGCAGCCTGAAGCTGACCGACCACGGCGGCAAGACCGTGCTGTCGGCGCCGGGTCCGCGGATGTGGGACGCGGCGGCGAGCGGGGGCCGTGGCCGCGAGGAGAAGGTCACCACCCAGGTGAAGTCCGAGGGTGACGGCCAGGTGCTGGTGCTCAAGCCGGACACCGAGTGGTTGGCCGATCCCGCGACCACCTACCCGGTCACCGTCGATCCCACCACCACGCTCGGCATCAGCCAGGAGGTCGGCGTCAGGTCGCCCACCCGGCAGTCCTCGCCGGGATACGTGGGCCGGTCGAACTCGCGGGACGGTGACACGCTGGACAGGGCACTGATGGCGTTCGACACCTCCTCGATCGCGGGCCGCCAGGTGGTCAGGTCCACGATGCAGTTGATGCTGCGCCAGGACGTCGGCAACTGCAGCGCCTTCCAGGGCATCGTCGCCCAGCGCATCACCGACAAGTGGGTCGCGGACAGCACCTTCTGGGGCAACCAGCCCGCCACCACGCCGGAGGGACGCTCCTCGATCGACCCGTGCTCCCTGCCCGGGACGACCGGCTCGGTGTGGAGCTGGGACCTGACCGCGATGACCCGGCTGTGGGCCTCGGGAACCCCGAACAACGGCCTGATGCTGAGCCTGTCGTCGGAGAGCCCGGTCCCCACGTGGTTCTCCGAGTCGTTCGCGTTCTGGCCGCAGCTGTTCGGGCAGAACGTGCCCAAACTGAGCGTGGACTGGGTGCTCCCGCCGGAGATCCCCACGGTGAGCGCCGAGTCGATCGACTCCATGAGCGGCAACGACGCCATCGCGCGCAGCACCAACGTGAAGGTGACCTACAAGTCGAGCGTCCCCGAGAGCGCGAACCTGGACTACACCGTCACGGTCAACGACTCCACCATGGCACCTCCGGCCGCCCAGCTGCCCGCGGGTGAGGCGGCGTACTGGAAGCTGGACGAGACCAGCGGCGCCACCGCCGCCGACTCCTCCGGCAAGAACCTGCCGGCCACCCTGTCCGGCAGCTACAGCCGCGAGGCCGGTCAGCTCGGGCAGGCGGTCAAGTTCACCGGCTCCGGGTACGCCGCGACCAGCAAGCCCGTGCTCGACACCAACCAGAGCTACACCGTCTCGGCATGGGTCCGGCTGGACAAGAGCAGCGAACCGCAGACGGTGTTCTCGCAGATGGGCGTCAACCAGCCCGGCTTCGTGCTGAAGTACGAGACCTCCACGGCTCCCGAGTTCGACCAGCGCTGGTGGTTCTCCACGCTGGAACAGGACACGGCCGACACGATCCGCGAGGTGCCGATCCAGTCCAAGGACCTGGCCAAGGTCGCGGAGTGGACGCATGTCACGGTGCAGTACGACCACAGCGCCCAGAAGATCCGGCTGTACGTGGACGGGGCGTTGTCGTCCGAACGCTCCTTCACGGCCACCTGGAATGCCCGCGGCGCCTTCGAGATCGGCCGCGCCCGCGTCATCTCCAAGAACCTCAGCGGAGCGGTGGACGACGTCCACGTCTACCAGCGAGCTTTGACCGCGGAGGAGATCCGCGCGCTGGTCGGCGTGCCCGGCACCACCACGCACAACAACATCCCCTCCGGGCAGAGCCTGGACAAGGTGTTCACGCTGGACAACCCGGCCAGCTTCAAGTTCGTGGTCAAGGCCTGCCGCAGCGGCCTGACGCCGCCTTCCTGCAACGAGAGCCCGGCCTACCGGATCACCTCGGACGCGCCGAAGCTGCCCGCCGACACCGAGACCGGCATGGCCGACCCGACCCAGCCCATCCTCTCGGGCATGGTCAACCGCCCCTCGGGTGGCCCGGTCATGGCCAAGTACTACCTGTACGACGACCAGAACCTCCCGGTCGGCTCCGCCCCTCTGGGTTCGCGCACGGTCAACGGCGGAGAACGCGCCTCCTTCCAGCTCCCGCCCGGCACGGTGCAGGCGGGGCGTACGTACAAGTGGCAGATGGTCGCCTGCGCCACCGGCCCGACCGGCGGCTCCACCCCGACCCCCACCCCCACCCCCACCCCCACTCCCACGCCCACCCCGACCCCAACCCCGACCCCCACGCCGGGATCGGGCCGCTATGAGGCCGAAGACGCCACCTTGTCCGGTTTCGAGGAGACAACGGATGTCCCTGAGGGGACATCGGCCGGCGCCGCCATCGTCGGTGACAGCACCAGTGACAGCGCGAAGTGGACCGTCAACGCCACCGCCGCCGGCAGCGCGACGCTGCGGCTGCGCTACATGACCGCCATGGCCAGCACGATCGGGCTCTCCGTCAACGGGACCACAAGCGCGCACAGCCTCGCCGAGAGTTCCTCCGGCTGGACCGACTTCACCACGACGGTGAATCTCAAGGCCGGATCCAACACGATCGAGGTCTGGATCAACCAGGCCTGGTTCGGCCTGGAACTCGACTACCTGGAGGTCCAGCAGGGCACCGCCCCGGCCGCCCGGTCGATGGCCACCGCGGTCGCGACCGGCGAGGGCGTCGAAGAGGTCTGCACCCCCAAGACCGTCGCCGTCAACTTCACCACCCCCGGCACGTCCCCGCCGCCTCCCACGGATGAAGTCCGGAACCTGACGCTGGCCAAGGACAACTTCGTCCTAAAAATCGCCAAGACCGACCCGGCCGCCTGCGACGGCGCCCCGTGCTCGCTCACCGAGAGCGATCACATCGAGGTCGGCGGATCAAGCACTGGCAAGGTCGCCGGCGTGATCGGGATCAGGCTGGACGCGGTTCCGGACGGGGCCACGTTCACCAAGGCACTACTCAAGCTGGGCAGTCCGTCTTGTTCCGGAGGGACCTGCCCGGCGGACACGGTCGTCACCATGAGGGCTTTGAAGAGCGGTGTCACTGCCGACACAAAGGGCTCTGACCTCACCGGATACGTCGACCCAGGTGTGACGTACGACCTGCCGATCGCGAGCCCGCAGGCCGACATCGCCGAAAGCACATACACCTGGTACGTGCTCACCTCCAATCGGGAGGAGATGGTGACCTTCAGCACGGCGGATGCGGCCGAACAAATGTCGATGGCGCTGTCGTACATGCAGCCTGGCCCACCGAGCGCGGTGCTCAACCTGGTGGCGTCGCCCGGTGACAGCGGGGCGGTGCTCAGCTGGGGCATGCCGGAGGACAACGGCGGAATGGTCATGCTGGATGGCTATGACGCCCAAGCACTGGACGGCGACACGATTGTCAAGGAGTTCAAGACAACCGAGCCCACTGTCGCCATCGGCGGCCTGACCAACGGCAAGACCTACACGGTCAGGGTTCGGGCCAGGACACAGTTCGGGGAGGGCGAGTGGGCGTTGGCCACGGTCACGCCCAAGGCCGTGCCTCCTCCGCCCAAGCCTGGCCCCGAACCCTGCAACGTTAACGTGGACCGCGAGCTGTCACGGTCTGCCGCAGACTCGGACGCGGGTACGACCGTGGCGGACTACACCGAGCGGATCCGCGCCTATTTCAAGGCTCAGGACGCGGTCCTGGAAGGCAGCGCGGCCAGCGTCTGGCAAGCTCCCGGCATCACCCCCGCCGCCCCGGTCACGGCCAAGCTCTCGCTGCTCAACGATTTGCTGCTCTCACAGAAGGGTGAGCTGGACCGGCTTGAGGTGACGCGGTCCGACTCTCAGGTCATGCTCGAGAATGTGGTGCCCCAACTCGGGCGGGATGGAACGACGCGGGTAACCGCCATGGTCAAGCGGACGTGGAAGGAGACGACACCAAACGGCACTACCTCGCCAGCCATGCGCGCGGGGATCGCCGGGCAGGTCGAGCCAAGCGAGTTCACCGTGTCGGTATTCGTCCACGACCGGTGCGGCGGTCTGACCATCATCGAGATGCCGGTCGAGGCTGGGCAGGATTCGACGGACGTCTATGACGCGTGCGGCAACATGGTGCCGGGGACCCTGCCGCCGACCGGTCTGCGGGCCACCGCGGAATCAGGGGGTTGTGCTCCGGGAACGAGCGTCAGCGGCTGCACCAGCGAGCTCGGGCCGCTTGAGGCGCGAGCTCCGGGAGCATGGGTGACGTGCCGTCAAATCGATAACTTGGGAAAGAAGGGCTGGTTCTACTCGACCCGCCTCTACTCCGACTGGAACATCGGCCAGGCGGCGGGCTCGTTCACCAAGAACCAACGGTGGAAGATCGAGAACCTCAGCAGCATGGTGACGTTCGGCACTACCAATCAGACGGCTGCGTGGGGAGAGAAGTCGGAGTTCGCCAAGCAACTGAGAGGCACTCACAAGAGCGACACCGACCCCTCGAAGCGGGAGTCGAACGTGACGCTGAAGGCCGCCTCGACGGCCTGCTTCCTGTGGAACAAGACCAGCTTCTCGCCCAGTGCCTCACTCGCCATCCAAGGACAGGTGAAGGGTTCCCCGGAGATCACCGCCGGCCTGGACTTCGGCGCCACCTGGGGCGGCAACGCCAGCGAGGAGTGCGGTGACTACAACCCGTCGAAGGTACGTGACAGCCGCGAGATCCGCGACTACTTCACGGGCATCCTCAGCAACTGTCCGACGGGCGATTTCGAGCAATGCGACATCAAGGCCTACCGGCACGCACTGAGGAGCGAACTCATCCTCGATTTCGTCTACACCTATAAGGACAAGAACGGCAAACTTCAGCACAAAGAGTACGACTGGCACCCGATCAGGCACAGCCTGTACATCATGGTCGAGCGAAATTTCAACGTCTGCGACAATTCGAAGATTCCATGCGCTGGCGACTTGAAGCCCAAGGTCATGTATCCGGACTGGGCCAAGTGCATCGACGTCGACCATTCATCTAACTACAGCAAGTTCCCGAAGCAGACAATCTAAGCAAATGCGCGGGCCGGAGATAACCTCCGGCCCGCGCATTTTCGGAAAGAAGGCGGGGCCGTTGAGATCGAAAGTGGTGCTCGTCGTGATCCTGCTTCTGGCACTCGGATCGGGGCCTGTCGAACACCCCTCGGCGCGGCACAGCACGGAACCGGCGCGACCAGCCCCTCTACTGCCGGTCCTGCCAGCCGCACAAGAGGTGTGGCGCAAGGCCGCCTTCACCGTTCCTCAGGAGATCAACGGCGTCGGTGACGTCCGCCCTGCCACGATGGTCGATCGTGACGTCGTCCTGATGGTCCACGACGGCGACCCCGATGACAGACGCACCGCCCTGCTCACCTACAACCACCGAACGGGCCGACACCGGCTGATCGGCAAGGCGCCTGAGAGGGAGTCGGCAGGCGAGATCCTGGCCGTGACCACGGACACCACCCGGATCGCCTGGATCTCGGGAGATGACCTGGGGGCTCGCGAAGTCTGGGCGGCCCCATGGCGAGACGGACATATGAAACGACTGGCCTCGAGACTTGATGGCCCGAAGTTCGTCGAAGGACTGAGACTTGACGCCGCCGGGCTGGTCTGGTGGGGGGACGGAGAGATCCACCGCATGCCCCCAGAGGGAGGCGCCATCACCCGGGTTGAAGTTGGCGACAGTTTGCGTACGTCCTCCTGGCCCTGGATCCAGAACGAAGACCGCTCCCTGACCAACATGTCCACCGGACAGACGCGGCGGATCGGCCGCCTGGACGGATCGTTCGCCCGCTGCGGGCCGGCGTGGTGCGTAAGCGAGGCGAGCAGACGGACTGGAGAGCTGACACAGGTCGTCGTGCAGCGCCTCGACGGCACAGGCCGTCAACTCGTACCGGCCGAACACCTCCAGACAAGCTTGTATCGAGAGAGGTTCGGCTTCTTCGGCCCACCCTTCATCCGCGGTCAAGGCAAAAGCGGACTTGTTTCCACCGCGTGGGCCATCGGAACACGGGGGACGGCCGTCGCAATCTACGATCGCTGCGCCGGCCGGGTAGCCCTGCTCGATCCACCCGATGCGCCAGCGCCCTATACGGTTTACGTGCGTTATAACCCCGGAATCATCCGTCTCGCCATCGACGGCACGGGGTTACTCATGTACTGGAACGCCAAGGGCTCCCGCCATCAAGTACTTGACCTCACTGGCGTCGACAACGCCGCCTGCTCCTGAAACAGTCGCAGTTCGGCTGCCCACGCCATTCGATCGGCAATTCGTGGAATCAATGCGGCTCGCAAAGTAGAGCGTATACACAAAGACTTCCTGACGGAGTCACATTTCATCGCCTTCACCACGTCGCGGGCGATATCGCCAAGCACGCCCTCGCCCATCACAAGGTCACCACTACCTTCTCCGCCGCACCGGGCGTCAGCGTGAGGTCGAAGGCGCGCCCGACCTCCGAGAAGGGGACGGTGTGGCTGATCAGCCGGGCGAAGCGCTCCTGGTGTGCCACGATCTCCGGGGTCACCTCGAAGATCTCCGTGGGGTAGCCCTGGGAGCCGAGGATGGTCATCTCGCTGCGGAGGATCGCGCCCAGGTCGATGGGCTCGGGCTTCGTGTGCACGGCCACCGTGACCAGTTTGGCGCCCCACTTCGCCGACGACAGCGCCGTGTTGACGACGGCGGCCACGCCCGCGGCGTCGATGTAGATGTCCGTGCCGGGGCGGGGCCGGCCCAGGGAGTCGGTGCCCTGGCCGTGCAGTTCCGTCAGGCGCGTGGCCACGTCCTGCCGTGCGGAGTCGATGACGGCGTCCGCCCCCACGGCCAGGGCGGTCTCCAGGCGCTGCGGGATGACGTCGGCGACGGTCACGTGCTCGACCCCGCGCAGCTTCAGCCAGATCGCGGCGCCCAGGCCGATGGGGCCGGCGCCGAACACCAGGACCTTGTCCGTCGGTCCGGCCCCGGAGCGGTTGACGCAGTGGCGGGCGACCGCCATGGGTTCGTTGAGAGCGGCGACGGCGAACGGCACCGTGTCGGGGAAGACCGCCACGCTCTTGCCCGCGACGGCGTTCTCGATGAGCAGGTATTCGCTCATGCCGCCGAGCGCGCCGCCACAGCCGATGATGCCTGAGGGAGCGGCCTGCGGGTTGACGACGACGCGATCGCCGGCCTTCAGGGTGGTGACCTCGGCGCCCACCTCGACGATCTCGCCCGCCGGTTCGTGCCCGAGCGGGATCGAGGTCAGCTGTCCGTCCGGGCCCAGCGGCATGCCGCCCATGCGTATGAAGGTCAGGTCGGTGCCGCAGATGCCGCAGGCGCGGATCCGCAGCAGGGCGTCCTTGGGGCCGGGGACGGGACGTTCGATGTCCACCACGTCAATCGTGCCTTGTGCCCCGGTTTGGACTGATTTCATCGTGGCCATGGCGGGACTCTCTTTCGTGAGGTGATGCGGGGCGGGCGCTTTTGGCTGCTGGCTCGTGTCGGTCTTTCGTTAGGCCGAGGCGGGGAGCCGGTCGGCGCCGGCCGCGATCGCCTGGCGCCAGGGGCGGATCGCCTTGGGTGGCATGCCCACCGTGAGCACTCCGGTCAGGCGGTCCCCGGTGCGGTACGCGGCCAGGAACCGGCGCTCGTCCAGGTCCCCCTCCATCACGGCCACGCCGTCATGGCCACGCAGCTGGCCGTACGCCTGGATCTTCATGTCGTACTGGTCGGACCAGAAGTAGGGCACCGGGGCGAAAGGCCTGCGCGCCTCGGGGTGGAGCAGGTTGCGGGCGGCGGCCATGCCCTGTTCGGCGGCGTTCGTACGGTGCTCGATCCGCATCGACGTGCCGAACAGCGGGTTGTGCCAGCGCGCGACGTCCCCGGCGGCGTACACGTCGGGCGCGGCGGCGCAGTACGCGTCGCAGACCAGGCCGTCGGCCACCGTCAGGCCGCTGCCGGCCAGCCATTCGGTGTTCGGCAGGGAGCCGATGGCGACCAGGACCTCGTCGGCCTCGACCAGTTCGCCGTCCGCGAGCCGTACCCCGCCCTCGTCCACCTCGGTCACGGTGACCCCGGTGCGCAGGTTCACCCCGTGCTCCAGGTGGGCCCGGGACAGCACGCGTCCGACATGTTCGCCGAGGGCGTGGGCGAGCGGGACCGGCGCCGGTTCGAGGAGGGTGACCTCGCAGCCGAGGCCGCGGGCCACCGCCGCGGCCTCCGCCCCGAGGAATCCCGCGCCGACCACGGCCAGGCGCCGCCCGGGCCCCAGCCGCCCCCGCAGGGCCAGGGCGTCGTCCAGGGTGCGCAGCACGTGCGCGCCCCGGCCGGGCAGGCGGCGCGGCCGCACCCCGGTGGCCACGACCAGCCCGTCGTACGGCACCACGGCGCCGTCCGCCAGCCGCACCGTACGTTCGGCGAGGTCAAGACCGGTCGCGGCGACCCCGAGCCGCAGGTCGAGGCCGAGCGCGTCGAGATCGGCGGGCGGGCGCAGCGGCAGCCGCCCGGCGCTCCACTCGCCCGAGAGGATCTGCTTGGACAGCGGCGGACGGTCGTAGGGAGCCTCCGGCTCGTCACCGACGAGGGTCAGCGTGCCGTCGAAGCCCTCCCTGCGCAGAGTCTCGGCCGCCGCCAGTCCGGCGGCCGAGGCGCCGACGACGAGGATCCGCTTCATCGTTCCACCAGCCGGATCGCCGCCGCGGGGCAGATCGCCACGGCCTCCCGGACTCCGTCGAGAAGCCCGGCGGCGGGAGTCTCGTCCAGCAGGATCGCGACGCCGTCATCGTCCCGCTGGTCGAACACCTCGGGGGCGGCCAGCACGCACTGCCCCGACGCCACGCACTTCGGTTCGTCCAGTTCTACTCGCATGGGATTTCTTCCTTCCTTGATCAACCGAGCCAGGTGACGGGCAGAGAACGCAGGCCGTAGGCGATGCCCTCGAATGCGAACGGGACCTCGTCCACCGGCACTGCCAGGCGGAGTGTCGGCACGCGGCGGTAGAGCGTGCCGTAGACGACCTGGAGTTCCACGCGGGCCAGCGACTGGCCTAGACACTGGTGCGGCCCGTACCCGAACGCCTGGTGATGGCGCGCGGCCCGGCCCAGGTCGAGCCGCTCGGGCTCGGGGAACGTGCCGGCGTCCCAGTTCGCGGCGGACACGTCGAAGACGATGCCGTCCCCGGCCCGGATGACCTGGCCGCCGAGCTCGATGTCCTCCAGGGCGATCCGCCGGACCCCGGTGTGCACGATCGTCAGGTAGCGCAGGAGCTCTTCGACCGCGTTCGCGATCACCTTCGGGTCGTCGATGTCGCGCAGCACGGCGAGCTGGTCAGGGTTCTGCAGCAGGAGCAGCGTGCCGAGGGAGATCATGCTCGCGCTGGTCTCGTGTCCGGCGATCAGCACGGCCACGCCCATGGTGACGGCCTCGGCGCGGGTCATCTCGCCGGCCTTGATCCGGGCGGCCAGCTCCGACAGCATGTCGTCGGCGGGAGCGGTCATCTTCTGGCCCAGCAGGCCGTCGAGATAGCCGAAGAGCGCGGCGCCCGCCTCCTGTGCCTCCTGCTCCGACGCGCTGTGGCTGACCGCGACGGTGCTGTTGCGGTGGAAGAACGCGCTCTCCTCGTACGGCACGCCCAGCAGTTCGCTGATCACCAGCGTCGGCACGGGCAGGCCCAGCGCGGTGACGAGATCGGCGGGCCGCGGCCCGGCCAGCATGGCGTCGATCAGGTCGTCGGTGATCTTCTGGATGGCCGGGCGCAGGGCCTCGACCCGCTTGACGGTGAACGGGGCGTTGACCATCCGGCGCAGGCGGGTGTGTTCGGGCGCGTCGGTGTTGGTGATCAGCGCCGGGGTGACCTTCGCGGCCTCCGCCCGGCCTCGGGTCATGTGCGGGAACCCGGGCAGTTTCTCGTCGATGCTGAGGCGCGGATCGTTCATCAGCGCCCGCTGGTCGGCGTGCCGGGTGATCAGCCACGGCGTGCTGCCGTCCCAGATCCGCACCTTGGAGACGGGTTCCTCGGCGGTCAGCCGCCGCACGTCCGCCGGTGGGTGGAACGGGCAGCGGCTGTCCCTGGGCATCGGGTACCCGGGAGCGTCGGCCATAGGTCTCTCCTTCGGTCCTGCACGACAAGTGCCGACCTAGCCGATCGGCAAGCTAATTCCTAGCCGATCGGCAAGTAGCAAACCAGGCATTGTGAGGTAAATCACTTGCCGGTCGGCAGGTTTGATGCTTGCCGATCGGCAAGCTAGAATCCGGGCAGACCACAGGAGAGAAGGAGCAGACGTGACAGCGAGAACCGCCCGGAAGGGGTCCGTAGCGCCGGACACCCGGCAGCGCCTCATCGACGTCGCGGTTCGCCTGTTCGCCCGGCACAGCTTCGCGGGCACGTCGCTCCAGATGATCGCCGACGAGATGGGCATCACCAAGGCCGCCGTCTACCACCACTTCCGCACCCGCGAGGAGTTGCTCAGCGCGGTGGTCGAACCGGCGCTGCGCCAGCTGCGGGCGGGCATCGAATCGGCCGAGACGAAACGTACGCCCCACGCGCGGGCCGAGCACCTGCTCACCGCCTACGCCACCCTGGCCGTGGAGCACCGGGCCGTGGTCGCCGTCCTCGCCACCGATCCCGGAGCGATCGACCTGCTGCGCGGCCAGCCGGAGTCCAGCGACCTGATCAACCGCCAGCTGGCCATCCTCGCCGACATCACGCCCGGCCCGGCCGGCTACGTCAACGCCACCATCGTGCTGGCCGGCATCGCCTCCGCGGCCAGGCCGGCCCTGGTCCACGTCGACGACGACGTCCTGCTCCGGCAACTCGTCGAGGCCGGCCGGCGCGCGCTCGGGCTGCGGGCACCACGCCGCCCGGCCCCCGCCACGTCGCCACCCGAGCCGGCCTCGACGGCCTGACCCTCAGGGGGACACGCTCCCGCGTTACAGTGCCTGGTGCTCACGCCGGCCGGGATCTCAAGGCGATCGCGTGAACGCCTGCTCACAGAGCGAGCGCGCGGACGACCTCCTCGTCCACTCCGATCCCCAGGCCCGGGCCGGTGGGCACCTGGGCGACGCCGTCGGTGACCGTGATGACCGGATCCGTGGCGTACGGGCTGGTGATGAACTGCCGGCCGTTGAGGTCCACCGGCGTGTCCACGCCGAACGCCGCGAACAGGTGGAGCGAGGCCGCCAGCCCGATGTCGGACTCGGTGAGGCCGGAGCCCATGATCGCCAGGCCGCAGTCCTCGGCGAGCTGGCACTGCCGCAACGCCAGGGTCAGCCCGCCGCAGCGCTGCACCTTGGCGACCGCGACGTCGATGGCGTCGAGCCGGACGAACGTCGCCAGGTCGCTCGGATGGCGCAGGCTCTCGTCCACGGCCACCGGGATGGGACTGGCGTCACGCAGGCGGCGCAGGCCGGCGACGTCGTTGGACGGCAGCGGCTGCTCGAAGACGGCCACGTCCAGGTCGGTCAGGCGACGGGCCACCCGGAGCGCGACGGCGGCCGTGTAACCCTGGTTGGCGTCCACCCAGAGCACGGCGTCGGGAGCCGCGGCGCGCACGGCCTCCACGATGGCCACGTCCTCGTCCTCGGTGTGCAGGCCGACCTTGACCTTGACGTGGCGGTAGCCCAGCGCGCGGCCCTCGGCCACCGAGTCCGCGGCCACGGCGGCCGACTCGGTGGCCACGATCCAGGCCAGCTCGATGGTGTCGCGCCTGCGCCGGCCCCACAGCTCGCCGAGGGACAGGCCGAGGCTGCGGGCGTAGGCGTCGTGGCAGGCCACGTCGACCGCCGCGCGCGCCAGCGGCATGCCGATCGAGAAGCCCTTGCTGATCGTACGGTCGAAGGCACGGCAGAGCCCGTCCAGGTCCCACAGCGGGCGCCCGACGGCCGTCGGGGCCAGGTAGTTCTCGATGGTGGAGACGATGGACTCGGTGGTCTCGTACGTCCAGGAGGGGATCGGGGTGGCCTCGCCCCACCCGATGGCCCCGTCGTCGGCGGTGACCTTCACCAGGACTCTGACCGCCGGGCGGCCGCCCTGGACGACGGACCCGCCCGCCACGGCGAAGTCGCGCAGCGAGGGCAGGCCCACGGTGAAGGTCTCGACGCGTGCTATCCGGTTCACGTGATTCAGTACCATTCGGACTTGTCGACCAGATTGATCAGTTCGCGTCCGGCCACGAAGCGCCGGGCGTTCTCCAGCAGTACGGCGAAGCGCCGCTCGTCGCCGTGCGGCCCCACGCCTCCCACGTGCGGGGTGATGAGCACGTCCGGACGCCGCCAGAGCGGGTGATCGGCGGGCAGCGGTTCGGTCTCGAAGACGTCCAGGGCCGCGCCGGCCAGGCGCCCTTCGGCCAGGGCGGCCGTCAGGTCGTCGAGCCGCACGATGGGCCCGCGGCCGATGTTGACGACGTACGCCCCGGGCTTGGCCAGCGCCAGCCGCCGCGCGTCCAGCAGGCCCTCGGTGGCCGGGGTGTGCGGAACGGTCAGGATGACCAGGTCCGCCTCGGGAAGCCGCCGGTCGAGGGCGTCGGCCGGCAGCACCTCGGCGAAGCCCGGCACGGGGCCGCCGCGCCGGGCGTCCACGCCCACCACCCTGGTGCCGAACGCCGCCAGCAACCTGCCGACCTCGGCCCCGACCGCACCCACCCCCACCACCAGGGCGGTGGCCTCGCCCATGGACAGCACGGCGCCGGGGTCCCAGTCGGGCGCCCAGCGCGCGCGGGCCTGTTCGCGGGCGTACCTGGGCAGGCCCCTGGCCAGCGCGAGCACGAGCGCCAGCGCGTGCGCGGCCACGTGGTCGGTGTAGGTGTCGCGCATGTTGGTGACCTGCACGGGGTGCGCGACCAGGGCCGGATGGTAGAAGCCCGGAGGCGGCCCGGCCTGCGGGGCCTGCAGCCAGCGCAGCCGTCCGGCGTGCGCCAGCAGGTCCGCGGGCAGCGTGCCGTAGGCGGCGTCGGCCTCCGCCAGCGCCCGCGCCGCCTCCTCCTGGGTCTCCGGCTGGAGCACGACGAGCTCCGGCACCGCCTGCTCCAGCCGGGCCCGCCAGCCCGCGGTGGCCGGATCGTGCGGCGGCAGCAGCACCAGGGTGGCTGGGCTCACGCCCTCCTCGCCAGCCCGGACTCGGTGATCTCGTACAGCAGCGGCTCTCCCGCGATGTAGCGGGCCAGCTCCTCGGCCATCGCCTGCCCGTGGCGGCGCCGCTCGAAGCCCAGGCTGCCCGCCACGTGCGGGGTGACGACGATGTTGGGCATCGTGAACAGCGGCGACCCGGCGACGGGCGGCTCCGGCTCGGTGACGTCGAGGACCGCGAACAGGTCGGTCCGCCGGCTCAGCACGTCCACGAGCGCGGCCTCGTCGACGAGGGCGCCGCGCGCCGTGTTGATCAGGGTGGCGTCGGGCTTCATCGACTCCAGCAGCTCGGTGCCGACCAGGCGCTGCGTCTCGGGGGTGAGCGGCGAGTGCAGGCTGACCACGTCGGAGGTGGCGAACAGCTCCTTCAGGCCGACGAGACGCACGCCGAGCTCCGCCGCCTGCGCCGGGTCGGCGTACGGGTCGTAGGCCTGCACGTCGAGGTGGTGATGGGCGAGCAGCCGCGCCGTGGCCCGGCCCGTGGCGCCGAGCGAGACCAGGCCGACCACCGCGTCGTAGGCCCCGATCTCGGGCCCGCGCGGGGCGGTGGCCGCGGCGGCGCGCGCGGCCAGCACGTAGCGCCAGCCGTGCTTGAGCGCGTACAGGATCTGCGAGAGCGCGAACTCGGCGACCGGCTCGGCGTTGGCCGTGGCCGCCGAGGTGACCCGCACTCCCCTCGCCCACATCTCCGGGGTGACCATCGGCTTGATGGAGCCCGCGCCGTACAGCACCAGCGAGAGCTTGGGCGCGGCGGCGAGCAGGTCGGCGTCCAGCTTGGGCGCCCCCCACCCGGTCACCAGCACGTCGAGATCGGCGAGCACGTCCGGGGTGATCCGGTCGGCGGTGAGCAGGGGCGAGGCGATGGTCAGGTGCCGCTCGATCGCCTCCCTGGCCTGGGGGCCGTAGACGTCGTCGAAGCGGTTCGGGTCCATCACGTACAGCCCGTTCAGCATTGCCTCTCCTTCACGCGAGCCGCCGCCCGCACGCTGGCCAGGCGGGCAGGCGAGCCCAACCCGGCGTGGTAGTAACGTAGCTGCCGCGCTCCCCCTGCGATGAGGTCGGCGGCAAGTGCCGGGATCCGGGCGTGCCCGTCCTCCAGCACGGTCAGGTTGGCGACGAGGGGGATCTCGGTGCGGCTCGCCGCGGCCTTCACCTGGGCCAACGCCGCCTCCTCCGGGCCCCAGCACTTGAGCACGTACGCGTCGACCGGCGCGTCGAAGGAGGCCAGGTCGATCCCCACGTCGGGGCCGGTGACCTGCGGGTCGTCGGTGGCCATGAGCAGCAGCTCGCGGCCGGCGGCCGGCACCGCCACGTCCCGGACCAGGTCGGCGATCACCCGGCCGCGGTGGTCGTAGACGGCTTGGGCGCGCTCGTGGCCGAGCGCGTCGCCCAGGCTCTCCCCGGCGGGGACGCCCTGCTGGAGCTCCCCGTCCACGGCGGCGCGCACGTCGCGCGCCAGCTCCTCGACGTCCAGGCCGCGCTCCGCCAGCCCGTTCCGGCAGGCCGGGCAGAGGCAGAGCGACAGCAGGGCCCTGCCGCAGGCGGACAGGTGGGCGCCGGAGGTCTTCTCGTGGTGGCCGGCGTGCTCGGCGCCCAGCCAGCCGCACGCCTCCAGCATCAGCGCGGGCACGTCGTACTGCTCGCAGACCTCGCTCACGAGGGTGAGCGCGTAGTCGTGGACGGCGGGCTGGGCGGGGCAGAGCGCGTAGGGGTAGGACTCGCCGTACGCGTTCCTGACCGTCAGGTCGGGCGCCTCGCGGCCCAGCACCGAGGAGTGCGTGAGCACCATCCAGGCCTCGGCCCGCAGCCCGGCCCCCGCCAGCGCGGCCAGCGCCGTCCCGAACCGGTCCTCGTCCGGCACCCCCCAGCTCGGCGGGTACGGCTTGAGCCGCCCCCGCCAGCGGTCGGGACGCAGCCGGAAGTAGGCCGCCGCGTGATCGGCCTGCACGATGCGGTGGCGCGGATGCCACGCGGTGGTGGCCCGGACCGAGTGGTAGGCCGCCTGCAGGGTCACCGTGCTCACACCGAGCCCGGCGATGCGCTCGGCCCCCGCGGGGTCGCCCACGAGGTCCCAGGTGTAGGCGAACGCGCCGTGCCTCGTCTTCAAGCGGACTGTCACCCCTTCGTGGCGCCGGCCAGGCCGCGCGTGAAGTAGTTCTGGAAGAACAGGAAGATCGCCAGCATCGGCAGGAACGAGATCGTCATCCCGGCGGCGAACCCGGTCCAGTCGGTGGCGTGCTCGCCCTGGAAGGAGAGCATCCCGACGGCGAGGTTCTGCAGGTCGGGCTGGCCGAGCGTGAACACCAGCGGGATGTTGAACTCGTTCCAGCTGCTGATGAACTGGAAGATGACCACCACCGCGATGACCGGTTTGGCCAGCGGCAGGATGAGGCCGAACGTCTTGATGAAGCCGGCCCCGTCGAGCTTGGCCGCCTCGAACAGGTCGCTCGGGACGCTGGAGAAGAACCCGACGAACAGCAGGACGTAGAGCGCGCCCGCGCCGCCGGACATGGCCAGGATGACGCCGGCCCGCGTGTTCAGCAGGCCGAGGTTCTCGATCAGCACGAACTGCGGGACGATGATCGAGGCGACCGGGATGAACAGGGTCCCCACGATCATCCGGTAGAGCAGGGTGCGGCCGGGGAACTCGTACCTGGCCAGCACGTAGCCGCACAGAGCCGCCTTGACCAGCTCGACGAGGGTCGAGGCGACCGAGTAGAGCACCGTGTTGAAGAAGTATCCGGAGAACCCGGCGTTGACCCAGGCGCGTACGAAGTTGTCGAAGTTCAGCTGGTCGGGCATGAGGCTCGCGCCGCTGGTGAACATCCCGGCCTGGGTCTTGAACGCGGCCGAGATCGTCCACAGGAACGGATAGACCCACACGAGCCCGATGACCACCAGGATCGGCAGGGCGATGAGGTTGGCCCGGGTCCTGTGGCTGCGCCGGGCGGCCTGGCTGATCGTGGCCATCAGACGCCATACTCCTTCCTGAGCCGCTGGGCCCGGCGGACCGCGACGCCCTGGGCGGAGACCAGGACGAAGGCGATGACGGAGAACAGCAGCGCCGCGGCCGAGGCGTAGCCGTAGGCGAACGGCACCGAGCCGAAGGCGTTCTGGTAGATGAAGTAGGACACCACGTACGTGCTGGTGCCCGGCCCACCGGCGGTGAGGGTGACGACCAGCCCGAAGACGTGCATGGCGTTCACGATGCCGAGCAGGGTGATGATCACGGCGACCGGCCTGATCATCGGCAGCGTGATGCGGGTGAGCTTCTTCCACTCGCCCGCGCCGTCGATGTCGGCCGCCTCGTAGACCTCCTCCGGCACGTTCTGCAGCGCCGCGATCCAGTAGATCATGTACTGGCCGAAGATCTGCCAGACGGAGACGAGCACGAGCACGAGCAGCGCGCTCCACCGGTTGGCGAACACGTCGAACCCCTGGTCGACCAGGCCGAGGTCGCGCAGGATCGCGTTCAGCGCGCCGTTGGACGGGTTGAGCAGGTAGGTGAAGACCAGGCCCGCCATGGCGACGGGGATGATCAGCGGCGCGAAGAACAGGGTCCGGAAGAACCGCTTGCCGCGCAGCCACTTGCGGGTGAGCACGATCGCCGCCAGGAGCGAGATCGGGAGCTTGATGACGGTGGTCAGCACGGCGAAGATCAGCGTGTTGACCACCGAGAGCCAGAACAGCGGGTCGACCAGGATCGAACCGTAGTTGTCGGCCCCGACGAACTGGTCGATCGGGCCGATGCCCGACCAGTCGAAGAAGGAGTAGTAGATCGTCGCGGCCAGCGGCCAGAGGGTGAAGCCGAGGTAGAGCAGGAGGAAGGGGGCCAGGAAGACGACCAGCCAGACCCTGTCGAAGCCGCGGACGCGCTCGCGGGAGTGATCGACGCGTTCGGGCACACGCTCGGCGGGCGTCCGGTCCCTGTCCGGCACCCTCTCCCTACCGGGGGCGGGGGCGGTGGTTGTCATGGATGTCCTCACGAGGGAGAAGGGGCGCCGACCGGTCAGTTCTTGTACATGTCCTTCGTGTAGTCCTTGGTGTAGTCCCAGTCGGGGAAGGTGTAGCAGTCCATCGACACCTTCAGGCCGCTGGCCGCCTCCTGCTTGAGCGCTTCCTCCAGGGCGGTCTGCCGCTGCTTGACGATGGCGGCGCCCACCGACTCCAGTGACTGGCCGCTGACCAGCGCCTCGCCCATGGCCTCCCACTCCGCGTCGGGGGTCTTCGCCAGCGCGTTGACGTACGCCTTGGACTTGGCGATGTCGGGGCACTTGAGCAGCGGCACGGGAAGCTGGACCCGGTAGCCCGGCTGCCCGCCGATCTGCATGATCTGCTTGAGCGCCGGGTCGGTGACCATCTTCTGGTTGTCGACGTAGGCCAGCGTGCCGAAGGCGCTCTTGTAGTACTGCTTGACGAAGTAGCCGTTCGGGTCGGTCATCCACTGGATGAACGTCCACATGGCGTCGGGGTTCTTGGTCTGCGAGCTGACCCAGTACTTGTTGGTGTCGTACTTGCGGCCGGCCGCGCCGGTCTGCCCGTCGTCCGGGTTGAGGCGCGGCGCCACCACGTACTTGTCGCTGCCGAAGCCCTGGCTGGCCCACACGCTCGGCAGCCAGGTGCCGTCGAACATGATGCCGGCCTGGTCGGCGGCGAACTGCTGGCGGGAGAAGTTCTTGTCGTTGGTGCCCGGCGCCAGGTATCCGGCCTTGCTGAGCTCCTGGATGTAGGCGAAGGTCTTCACCTGCCCGGGCTCGGTCAGGTCGAACTTGCCCGTCTTGTAGTCGAAGAAATCGTCCGTCGAGACGCTGCTGATCAGCCCGAACCAGATCCGCTGCATGTCCACGCCCTTGGTGGGGGCGGCGATGCACTCGGCCTTGGTCTTGGCCTTGATCTGCGCGCAGGCGCTCTTGAGGTCGGTCCAGGTCTTGGGCGGGCTGTTGACGTCCAGCCCGGCCTGCCGGAAGACCTGCTTGTTGAGGAACATGTAGCCGGAGCCCCAGTAGAGGTTCTCCGAGAACGGGAAGCCGTACGTCTTCCCGTCCTGCATGTTGATGCCTTCCAGGAAGGACCCGTCCGGCCAGCGCTTGGTGAAGTCGGCGGGGACGGTGGTGCCCGGGCTGAGCGGGCTGATCCACTTCTGGTCCAGCAGCTGGGACAGCCCGGTCGCGTTCCAGTAGAACATGTCCGGCGCCTGGTTGCTCTGGAAGGCCAGGGGCAGGGTCTTCATGTAGTCGGCCTGGGTAATCGAGCGCCACTCGATCTTGATGTTGGGATGTTCCTTGGTGAACTGCGCGCCGATGTCCTTGTGGAAGTTCACCTGTTCGGCGGAGAAGTCCCAGATCTGCAGCGTGGTCTGCGAGCCGCTGCCGCCGTCGCGGCCGGTGCTCGACGTGCCGCACGCCGCCACGAGCAGCGAGGCCAGGATCGCGGTGATCATCGCGGGCCGATGGAGTTTCATGAAGCCCTCCCGAGAGACGGAGGTCAGAGGGGTGTCGGGCATCGGGTAAGCGCTTGCCCGAGAGGTGGGTCCGAGAGTAACCCCGGTCACAGGCCGATTCAAGACTTGTGAGAAAGCGGTTTCAGATCGATGCTCGGTCATGACACCCGTCCGTCGACGACCCGTACCGCCAGACATATGCTGGTTTTCCTGGCACTTCTCGGCGGCGCGCGCCGATAAGATCATGAGCTCGGCGCGCCGGAAAAATCTCTACAAGCGCTTTCAGCACTTCGGGAGTACGTGTGCGCCTGCTCGCCTTCACCAAGCCCTTCGGCCCGATCGACCCCGCCCGGCTGGCCGAGACCGTGGCCTCGGTGGGCGCCGACGGGGTCGACCTCGTCGTGCGCGAGGGGCAGACGGTCAGCCCCGCCGACCCGGGCGGCATCGCCGTCGTCGCCGCCGAGCTCGAACGCCGCGGGCTCACCCTCGACGTCGTCACCACCGACCTGCTCGACGCCGACGCGGACGCCGAACGGATCATCGCGGCCTGCGGCGAGAGCGGCGTCCCCCTCATGCGGGTGGGCTTCTTCCGCTACGACCCCGCCGCCGGATACCGCCGTCAGCTGGAGGAGTCCCAGGCCGCGCTGTCCCGCCTGGCCGCCGTCGCGGCCCGGCACGGCGTGCGGCTGGCGGTCCAGTTGCATCACGGTACGATCCATCCATCCGCCTCGCTCGCCCTCGCACTCGCCGGCGACCTGGACGACGTGCGCTTCTACGCCGACCCCGGCAACCAGGCCAAGGAGGGCAGCGAGGCATGGGCGCTCAACGTCGACCTGCTGGGCGATCGGATGGCCTGCATGGGAGTGAAGAACGCCGTCTGGCGGTCCACCGCGGACGGTTGGGTGTGCGAGTGGCAACCGTTCGCGGACGGAGGCGTGGTCCCCTGGCCGGAGATCGTCCCCGGGCTGCGCGCACGCGGCTACGCCGGAGTGCTGTCGCTGCACGTCCACTACCCGGCGGCCGACCCGGCGGCGGCCGTACGGCGGGATCTTGATCATCTACGCGGGCTGCTCGGCTGACGGGCGCTCCACGGGGGCAGGAGGAGCGGGTGCGTAATCTGCGGCAGGGCCGCTCGGCCCGGGTGACGATCAGCGACGTCGGGGCGGCGGCGGGGGTGTCGGCCTCGACGGTCTCCCGCGTGCTCAACGGCACGGCCAAGGTCGCCCCCTCGCTGGCGGCGCGCGTCCACGACGCGGTCAGGCAGCTGGGCTACCGGCCCAACGCCGCGGCGCAGGGGCTGGCCCGCGGGGAGTGGGGCACCATCGGCGTGCTGGTCCCCAACCTGGCCAACCCCTACTTCCCCGACGTGCTCAAGGCGGTCTCGGCCGTCGCCCGCTCCCACGGGCGGCGCGTCATGGTCATGGAGTCGGACGACGACCCCTCGATCGAGCACGACCTGGTCGCGGACCTGATGCGCAGCTGCGACGGGGTGCTGCTCTGCTCCTCCCGCCTGGAGCGCTCGGACCTGGTCGTGCTGACCGCCCGGGACCACCCGCTCGTCCTGCTCGACCGGATCGTCCCCGGCATCGCCGCGCCCGCGGTCTCCGCCGACTTCTTCGGCGGGATGATGCTGATCTGCGGCCACCTGGCGCAGCTGGGCCACCGCCGGGTCGCCTACCTGAGCGGGCCCGAGGTGTCCTGGGCCAACGCCGAGCGGATCAGGGCGCTGGAGGCGGCCAAGGCGTTCGGCATCTCCGTCACGATCCTGCCGTGCGGGTCCACCAGCCGCTCCGGGTACGACGCCGCCGCCGACGTGGCCGGCACCGGCGCCACCGCGCTCACCACCTACAACGACCTGGTGGCGCTGGGGGCGGTGACCCGGATGCGCGAGCTCGGGGTACGGGTTCCCGAGGACCTGTCGGTGGTCGGGTTCGACGACATCGCGCTGGACCACGTGGCGCACACGAGCCTGACCACGGTGTCGGTGCCGCGCGGTCAGCTCGGCAGGCAGGCGGCCGAGATGCTGGAGGCCCTCATGACCGAGGGGCACGACGGGGAGCCGGTCTACCTGCCGATGGAGTTGCACGTCCGCGACAGCACGGCACCGCCCCACTGTTGACAAGTGCGGCCGGCGGCGGGAACCCTGTCTTTCTGAAAGCGCTTTCCCAGCGGAGGAGAGAGAACCCGTGGACACCGACGACCGCGCAGGGCGGCCTGGCAGCGACCGAGACGATCTGCAGCGGCAGGTCCTGGACCTGGTCGCACCACTGACCACCAGATTCAGCGCGGGCGGGGGGCGGCTGCGGCTGGGGTTCAACACGGCGCACTACGACCAGGCCGCCTCCGAGCTGGAAGCGTTCGCCCGGCCGCTGTGGGGGCTGGCGCCGCTGGCGGCCGGCGGCGGGGCGTTCGACCACTGGGAGCTCTGGCGCGCCGGGCTGGCCGCCGGGACCGACCCCGAGCACCCCGACTACTGGGGCACCGCCTTCGACCGCAACCAGCGGCTGGTCGAGACCGCCGCCATCGGCCTGGCGCTCGCCCTGGCCCCCGAGCAGGTCTGGGACCCGCTGACCGGCCCGCAGCGCGACATGGTGGCCGCCTGGCTGCGGCACGCGGTCACCGTGGAGCCCAACGACAACAACTGGCTGTTCTTCCCGGTCATGGTGGGGCTCGGGCTCGACCGCGTCGGGGTCGCCCACGACCGCGACGCCAACACGGCCAGGCTCGACCGGCTGGAGGAGTTCGACCTCGGGCGCGGGTGGTACACCGACGGGCCCAAGTGGCAGCGCGACTACTACATCCCGTTCGCCATGCACTACTACGGCCTCATCTACGCGGCGCTCGGCGACGACCCGGCCAGGGCCGGGCGCTTCCGCGAGCGGGCCGCGGCGTTCGCCCACGACTTCCAGCACTGGTTCACCAGCGAGGGGGTTGCGGTCCCGTTCGGCAGGAGCCTGACCTACCGCTTCGCGCAGTCGGCGTTCTGGGGGGCGCTGGCCTTCGCCGGGGTCGAGGCGCTGCCGTGGGAGGTGACCAAGGGCCACCTGCTGCGGAACGTGCGCTGGTGGGGCGGCCGGCCCATCCGCGACACCGCCGGGCTGCTCACCATCGGCTACGGCTATCCCCAGCCGCACCTGGCCGAGCAGTACAACGCGCCCGGCTCGCCGTACTGGGCCATGAAGGCGTTCCTGCCGCTCGCCCTGCCCGCGGAGCACCCGTTCTGGGCCGCGAAGGAGGCCGACGCGCCGCCGCTGCCCGAGGTCAGCACCCAGCCGGAGGCGGGCGTGGCGCTGCTGCGCTGCGAGGAGGGACGGCACGTGGTGCTGCTGAGCGCGGGGCAGCACGCCCCGTGGATGCGGCACGGCGCGGCCAAGTACGCCAAGTTCGCCTACTCCACGCGTTTCGGCTTCAGCGTGCCGGCCGGGACACTGGGGCTCGAACAGGGCGCCTTCGACAGCACGCTGGCGCTCAGCGAGGACGGCGAGCACTGGCGGCCGTGCGAGCTGCCGTACGACGTCTCCGCCTCCGACGGCGTGCTGCACGAGCACTGGAAGCCCTGGGACGACGTGGAGATCGAGACCTGGCTGGTGGCGCTGCCCCCGTGGCACGTACGGGTGCACCGGATCAGGACCGGACGGGCGCTGCGCACGGCCGAGGGCGCCTTCGCGGTCGACCGGGACCGGCCGCCTACCCGAGTGGAGACCGGTAGTGGGTGGGCCCGGCTCGACTCGCCGAACGGCCTGTGCGTGATCGAGGACCTGTCCGGCGGGCGGGAGGGCGCCCTGGTCACGCCCCTGCCCGGCACCAACGTGTTCGCCCCGCGCACCACGATCCCCACGCTGACGGGCGAGCTGCCGCCCGGCGAACACCTGCTGGCCTGCGCGGTCATCGGCCTGGAGGCGGCGGAGGGGAGCGAATGGCCTGCGCCTCCCACGTGGGACGCCGTCGAGCCGCTGCTCGGCCCCTGAGCGCCGGCCGCGCGGGCCGGGTTCATACGGCGATGGGGAGGTCCGCGCGCTGGTGCAGGGATTCGGCGGCGTTGATGAGCATGCTCGTCGCGTGACCGAGCAGGGGGTTGGGGTCGGTGGCGCGGCACACGGTGAAGACCCTGCGGACCTGGGAGGGGTCACCGAGCCGGAACACGCACACCTCGCGCGACTCGATCATCGCCAGCTCCGGCACGATCGCCACCCCCAGCCCCTTGCGTACGAGCTCGAAGGGCAGGTTGTAGTCGTTGGTGCGGAACAGCACGTCAGGGTCGAAGCCGCTGGCCGCGCAGATGTGCGACAGGTTGAGCGAGGCGTCCATCCCCTCGGTGTAGGAGATCCACCGTTCGGCTGACAGCTCGCCGAACTGGATGCGCTTGCGGGCGGCCAGCCGGTGACCGGTCGGCACGAGCACGTAGAGCGGCTCCTCCATGATCAACGTCATGGTCAGGTCCTTCGGCCAGTTGTGCGGCACCATGCCGTACTCGAAGACCACGGCCAGGTCGAGCCGCCCCTCGTTGACGGCGGGAATGGTCCGGTGCGGATCGCCTTCCTCGTAGCGGATGTCCACGTTGGGCCGGTCGCGCAGGAACTCGGCCAGCACGGCGGGCACCAGCCGGAACCCGGCGGACCAGAAGCTGCCGAGCCGCAGCCTGCCCCGGTGGGTGGTGGCGAAGGAACGCATCTCCTCCTCCGCCGCCTCGAGGTCGGCCAGCAGCCGGGCTGCCTTGCGGGCCAGCTCGGCCCCCGCCGCGGTGGGCCGGATGCTGCGCGGCAGGCGCTCGAACAGCTGGACGCCCAGGGTCCGCTCCAGCGAGGAGACCTGCTGCGAGATGGCCGACGGGGTGAACCCGAGGCGCTTGGCGGCGGTCCGGAGCGAACCGGTGGCGACCACCTCACGGATCGCCTGAAGCTGGGCGGGAGTAAGCATCGGCTCAACTTAACAGTCCGGCGATAAGCATCACCAGACCGCGGACCATCTTGAGGCAAGGCGATCGATCACCTGGGCGGCTACCTGGGGCGGATGAGAAAGAGGATAAGGAGGAGTGAACAGGATGTGCACCAATGCGCATGCTCGCTTACCTTGTCGTATCCAAACGGACCCCCAATATTGGTGTTTACGGAACGTAGTAGTACCAAGCGCGAGAGGTGGTGTCCTGCGCGATGCGGTTCACCCAAACAGCCGCCGCATTCGGCCTGGCGGGACTCCTGTCCCTGACAGCTTGTTCCGGAGGCGGCGCCTCCCAGGCGGCCGCCCCGGCACAGCAGAAGAATCAGGAACTGCATGACCTGCTGCCCGACAAGATCAAGAAGAGCGGCACGCTCAACGTGGCCGCTGGTCACAACTACCCGCCCCTGGTCTTCCTCGACACCGACAACAAGTCGGTCATCGGCCTCGAACCCGAGCTGATGAAGGCCATCGGCCAGGTGCTCGGCGTCGAGGTGACATTCAGCCAGGCCAGCTTCGACAGCCTCATCGCCGGTGTGCAGGCACGCCGCTACGACCTGGCCATCCAGGCGATGCTCGACAAGCCGGAACGCCGCGAAAAGGTCACCTTCGTCGACTACTTCAAGACCAGCAGCTCGCTCCTGGTCCAGGAGAAGGACGCCCAGACGATCAAGTCGCTCGACGATCTCTGCGGGAAGACGGCGGCCGTCGAGCAGGGCACCGCCCAGGCCGACGACGCTGAGCAGCAGAAGAAGAAGTGCACGGACGCGGGCAAGCCGGCGGTCCAGGTGCTGGTGTTCCCCGACACGGTCGGCTGTCTGCAGGCCGTCTCCACCGGCCGGGCCAACGCCTTCATCGGCGGCACGCCCACCATCACCTACCAGGCCGAGCAGTCCGGCGGCCGGATGAAGCAGGTGGGCGAGCCCTACCGCTTCCTGCCGTACGGGATCCTCGTCAACAAGGAGGACCAGAACCTCTCCAAGGCCGTGCAGCAGGCGCTGCAGAAGCTGATGGAGAACGGCTCCTACGCCAAGATCCTCGACAAGTGGAAGATGTCGTCGGGCGCCCTCGACAAGGCCGTGCTCAACGGCGGCGAGTCGTGACCACGACCGGGCAGACCGCTCCCCCGGCTCCACGGGAGCGGATCCAGGCCGTCCCGCTCCGCCATCCGGGGCGCTGGGTGAGCGCGGCCGTCCTCGGCTTCCTGGTGATCTTCCTGCTGCAGGGCTGGGTGGCCAACCCGCGCATGGAGTGGAAGGTGGTCGGCGAGTACCTCTTCTCCCCCGCGGTCCTGAGCGGGCTCGGCACCACGCTGCTGCTCACGCTGCTCGCCATGCTCGTCGGCGTCGCGGGCGGCATCGTGCTGGCCGTGCTGCGCATGTCGCCCAACCCGTTGCTGGCGGCGCTGAGCGCGTTCTACATCTGGGTCTTCCGCGGCGTGCCGCTGCTGGTGCAGCTGCTGTTCTGGTACTTCCTGTCCGCGGTGGTGCCGAAGATCGGGCTCGGTGTGCCCTGGGGGCCGACGTTCTTCGAGGTCGACACCAACCTGATCATCACCCAGCTCACCGCGGCGGTGCTGGGCCTCGGCCTGCACGAGGCGGCCTACATGGCCGAGATCGTGCGGGCCGGCATGACCTCCGTCGACCACGGTCAGACGGAGGCGGCCCACGCCCTGGGCCTGACCCGCTTCCAGACCCTGCGCAAGATCATTCTTCCGCAGGCCATGCGGGTCATCATCCCGCCGACGGGCAACCAGGTGGTCTCCATGCTCAAGACCACCTCCCTCGTCTTCGCCATCGCCGTACCGGAGCTCCTGACCTCGATCCAGGGCATCTACTCCAGGAACTTCCAGCAGGTCGCCCTGCTCACGGTCGCGTGCTTCTGGTATCTGGTGGCCACGACCGTCCTGAACGCCGGGCAGCACTACATCGAACGCAGGTTCAGCCGATGACGACCCTTATCCGCGCGGAAGGCGTGCACAAGCGGTTCGGAGCGCTCGACGTACTCAAAGGCATCGATCTGGAGGTCGCGGAGGGAGAGGTGCTGGCCGTGATCGGCCCGTCGGGGTCCGGCAAGTCCACCTTCCTGCGCTGCATCAACCACCTCGAACGCATCGACGCCGGCCGCCTCTACTTCCGCGACCACCTGATCGGCTACGAGGAGCGCGACGGGAAGGTCTACGAGCTGCCGGACAAGGCGATCGCCGCCCAGCGGGTGGACATCGGGATGGTCTTCCAGCGCTTCAACCTCTTCCCGCACATGACCGCGCTCGAGAACATCATGATGGCCCCGATCATGGTCAAGAAGGAGCCGAAGGCCGAGGTACGCGAGCGCGCCCACGCCCTGCTGACCAGGGTGGGGCTGGCCGACAAGGCGAACAGCCGCCCCGACCAGCTGTCCGGCGGCCAGCAGCAGCGCGTCGCCATCGCCCGCGCCCTGGCGATGCGGCCCGACCTCATGCTGTTCGACGAGCCGACCTCGGCCCTCGACCCGGAGCTCGTGGGCGAGGTCCTGGACGTCATGCGCGACCTCGTACGCGAGGACGGCATGACGATGATCATCGTCACCCACGAGATGGGATTCGCCCGCGAGGTGTGCGACACCATCGTCTTCATGGACGACGGGGTCGTCGTGGAGTCCGGGCCGCCCGGCGCCGTGCTCGGCGAGCCCCGGCACGAGCGCACCCGGGCATTCCTCAGCAAGGTCCTCTGACTCCCGAAGGAAAGATATCCACGTGTCCCGCGTCATCGTTCTCGGCGCCGGAGTGCTCGGTGCCTCCGTCGCCTACCACCTGGCCGCCGCAGGGGCTCAGGTCGTCGTCATCGAGGCCGGCGGCCCCGCCGCAGGCACCTCCAGCGCGACCTTTTCCATGGACGTCACCCACCTGAAGACCCCGCGCGCCTACTACGAGCTCAACCGCGCCAGCGCGGCCCTGCACGCCACTTTGGCCGAGGAGCTCGAAGGCCCGTCGTGGCGGCACCCCATGCCCGCCATCCAGTGGGGCGACAGCGAGGAGAGCCAGCGGGGGCTCAGGGAGCGGGCCGTCCGCCTCAAGTCGTGGGGGCATCCCTGCCGCATCGCCGACCCGTCCGAGCTGCGCGAACTCGCCCCCGCCGTCGACCCGGCGGCCTGCACGGCGAGCGAGCTCGTGGTCCACGACCAGAGCGCGTGGTACGACGCCCCGCTCTTCGTGCAGCGCCTGCTCGATCGCGCCGCCACGCTCGGCGCCGACATCAGGTACGGCCTGCGGGCACAGGCGCTGATCCGCGACGGCGACGCCGTCACCGGCGTCGAGACCGGCACGCGACGCTGGGAGGCCGACTGGGTGGTCAACTGCACCGGCCCGGACGCCGACCGCATCGCCGCGCTGGCCGGCACCGACCTGCCCATGACCCGGATCCCCGGGCTGGTGGGAGAGAGCACCCCGGTCCCCGGCCTGCGGCTCGACGCCATCCTGGCCACGCCCGAGGTGGACCTGCGCCCCGCCCCCGGAGACCGGATCTGCTCCATCTCCTGGCCCGTGGACGCGCTGCTGCCCGGCCAGAGCGACGACGCCCTGGCCGAACGGTTGCACGCCGGCGGCCAGCGGGTCCTTCCCGCGCTGCGCGCCGCCCGACTGGCCGGCGTACGCCTCGGCGTCCGGCCCGTGCCGGCGGACGGCCTGCCGCTGGCGGGCACACACCCCGAGGTCCCCGGCCTCTACCACCTCGTCACCCACAGCGGCGTCAACCTGGCGCCCGAGCTCGGCCGGCTCGCGGCTCAGGAGATCATCGACGGTGACGGCCCCGGCCTCGCCGGATACCGCATCAGCCGCGGCGTCACGGCCTCCGTACAGGACGAGAGCCTGACCCTCATGACCACCCGCTGACCCCGCCCGAGGCCGCATGCGCAGTGTGCGGCCTCGGGGGTGTCCGTCACCGGGATCATCCCAGCACGGCCTCGTCGTCGCAGCGGACCGTGACCAACGCGAAGAACACGTGCGTCCGCGCATCCTGGGAGACCACCGACTCGAACACGTCGCACGCCGTGAACCCGTGGTCGAGCGCGTTCTGCCTGGCGGCGCTCTCCGCGTTGGCGAGCGCCGTATCCTCCACGACTCCTTTGCCGAAGCCGTCGAACAGCGCGCCGCTCTGGGCGGTCGCGGCCGTGGCGGTGGCAGTGGCGGTCGCGGTGACCAGCGCCGCCGCGACCAGCAGCTTTTTCATCAGGTACGACATGGGAGCTCCTCATGGCTCGTCGGTGGGTCTACACCCGATGGGCGTTCCATCCCGTTCCACGCGCCGACGACCGCGTTCACCCTCCTTCCACGCACCCTCGGTCGTACGATCACTGGGCATGAAGATCCCCGACTCGCCCGAGACCGGACCTGAGGCTTTCGAGGCGGCGCTGCGGGCCGCGGACTGGACCGCGTTCGTCCCGGAACACGACCTTGTCCCGCTGCGCGCCGCACTCGTCGAGCTGGAGCGACGCCACGGCGTCGTCGACGCGCACCGGTACGCGACCGAGCGGATCCGGGAGCACGGCGCGCTGCTACGCCATCCGGACGTCCACCAGGTCGAGATCACCGCGCAGGCGCTCAGCCCGTCCGGCCGGTATCTGGCGGTGGGCGACTTCGGAGGCGACGACTACGACCGCGGAGCCACCCTGCAGATCTGGGAGGTGACCACCGGGCGGTGCGTCAACGTCATCGACTGGATCGAGGGCGGGATCGGCTGGCCCGGCTACGGCGAGGTCATCCAGTGGTCGGCGGACGATTCGCGCCTCGCCATGGCCTACCGGTCGAACAACGTGGGCGTCTGGGACCCGTTCGGCGAGAAGAACGAACCCGTCGGAACCGCTCGCCTCACCTACTCGGGACGCCCGGACCCGTTCGCCCTGGCGCCCGACGGTGTGCGCGCCTACGTCCTTCAGGAGGCCGACGCGCGCGCTCACGGCGCCGTCGTCCCGCTGGACGGCGGGGAGGTCTGGCCGGACGACCCCAGGATCGAACCGCTGTCGGACCGCGCCCGGTTCGTCCTGGACCGGGTCGTCTGGTCGCGGGACAGCCGGCGGCTCTACGGGAACCTGCACGACGGGCGGATCTGCTCGATCGACGCCGCGTCGGGCCGCGTCACGTGGATGACCGAGGGCGACCGCAACTACACGTGGCCGTCCGGCGAATGGAGCCCCGACGAAAGCCTCCTCGCCTATCACCACGACGGCCGCCTGGTGATCGCGGACGCGCTGACGGGGCGGCGGGTGTCCGAGGGGCCCGGGTACGCCGAGGTGACGTTCATGTCGTGGGGGACGCGCCTGGCGATCGTCGAATGCAGTTCGCGCGTCGGCATCGTGGACAGAACCGGGCAGCACCGGTATGACCTCGACCTCGAGCTGCGGTCGCCGAGTTACGACCTGGACGTACGCCCCTGGGCCTGGGAGCCGGACGGCGAGCGGGCCGCGTGCCTGACCGCCGAGGGCCGCGTCGAGATCTGGTCGCTCGGTGACGAGGAAGGCGAACGGCTGCGCTCCTTCGACGCGCCCGCCGAGGCCACGGGGGTGCACTGGGGCGCCGACGACGTGCTCGTGGTGCTGGGCACGACGGTGCTGCGGTTCCTGCGCGCGGACTCCGGCGAGGTGATCGGCGACTTCAGGTTGCTGCGGCAGCCGTCCGCGCCACGTCCCCTGATGCTCGACGACGAGGACTTCGGGGAGGACATGTACCCCGAACCGAACCCCACGTTCGCGCTGGACGACGAGACCTGGGCCGTCGCCCTGCTGCCCGGAGTCGTGATCGCCCCTCCCGGACGCGACGACGACCTGGCCGCGGCCCTCGCGTGGGCGCCCGCCCGGCGGTTCGCCTGGCCCGTGCACTGGGGTGAGCTGGAGGTCGTCCCCGACGCGCCCGCCGCGGCCGAACGCGTGCCCGAACCGCTGTACGAGTACTTGGAGCCCTTCCGGGGCCGGACGATGACGGACCCGGACCCTCAGGAGTGGCCGCCGCCCGACACCGCCACCGTCGACGACCTTTTCCACGCCTTCCGGGAGGCGGTCGTGGAGTACGGGGTCAACCGCCGCAACACCTGGGCCGGCGAGGCGCTCCACTCCGCGGCCGTGCTCAGGGCGCTGCGCGGGGAGACGGCCGGGGCGCTGGAGCTGATCGGGACGTTGCCCGAACATCGCCGGCCACGCGTCGCCGCCGAGGTGGCGATGATGCTCGCAACCTCGGGGCTGAAGGACGACGCGCATTCCGTCTTCAGCCGTACCGACGGAATGTGGGGTGAGTCCGCCTCGACGGCGGGCTCCATGGGCGCCGTCCATGCGCTGCTGGGCGACGGCGCACAGGCCGACGCGTGGTTCGACCGGGCACGGGAGAAGGTCCGCGAGAACGACGGCGGCTGGGACCACAGCCTCCCGGTCGTCCGGGCACTGATGGAATGCGGCCGCGAGGGCGAGGCGCGCGCCCTGCTCGCCGAGGGCACCGGCGCGGCCGGCGACGACGTCGGCATCCCGTTCCTGGGCTACCTGCTGCGCAAGGGCAAGGTGGAGCTCGCCGAGGAGTTGCTCCGGTCCGGTGACGGCTGGTTCCAGGGCTGGGGCGCGCAGCGGCTCCTCGTCGAGCACGGCCTGCCGCGCATGCTCGTGGACTGGGGTGAGCGCTACAACTGCTGGGTGGAGGAGGCCGTGCCGATCGCGGAACGCAACGCCGCCCACGGCCGCCCGGCCGGGCCCGGCGGCGCGGACGTCGAGGCCCTCGCGCAGGCGCGTGCCGAGCTGCTCCGCATGCCCCCGGGACGCCGCCACGGCCCGACCGTCAAGCTCGCCGTCCAAGCCGCCGAATGCCGCCACCTGAGCGCGGTGCTGGCCCTGCTCCCCGAGCTGCCGATGCCGTCCTACGGCGGCATCAGCTCTCACGACCGGCCGTGGGTCGCCTCCACGGCCCTGCGAATCGTCACCACCGGCGTCGACGTCGACCCCTGGTGACACCCGGGCGGACGCCGGCGTAGCCCCTGCCCGCTGATGTGGCCTACTCGGCTTCGGCCGCTGAGTCGGTCTTGACGGGCGCCGGCCGGACAGCGAGCTCTTCGTAGTCCCTGATACGGACAGGCGGGAGCGAGCGTATCCGTGCGGGTGTGATACGGGAGGTGTCGAAGCCGTCGGGCCAGGCGGTGGTCTCGTCGAAGACCACGCGTTTCAGCGAAGCACCGGTCACGACGGCGCCGGTCAGCGTGGCAGGACCAGGCGGTCGAGGCGGAGCACCTGTCCCCGGACCGTGTCCCGGCGGCCGAGCACGGTCAGTGCGGCGTGGATGTCAGGGGCGCGGAAGGAGAGGTTGACGAGCTGCCCGCCGCCGTGGCGGCGTGCCGGGCGTCACGTTGCGGCTCGCAGGCTCGGTTGCCGACGAACGCGGAGAGGATCTCCCCGATGGTCCGGCGCCGATCAGCAGCACCAGGCCGCCGACGCCCTGGAGCAGGGCGGTGCGGATGTTGTTCACGGCGGTGGCGTAGTCGGCCGGCGGCTTTGCCGCGCCCAGGTCCCATGCGAGCAGGTAGCGGGGCAGGAAGAGGGCGCCGGCCAAGGCGCCGAATCCCAGGAGCGCGGTGAGGAGGAAGGGCCCCGAGATCCGGTACCGCCAGGAGGGGCCGACGCGTGCGATCTTGTCCGTTCGCACGGGGTGTCCGGGGAGCGGAGGTGTGTGATCTTCGATCCTGCCGCCGCCAAGGCCTCTGAATGACTTCTTCATCACTGACCTCTGCGGTTCGACAGCCTTCGTGGCTTCACTCCTGGGAGAAGCAGTACGACTATGACACTTCGCCGCCGACCTCAACACAGCTGGACCTGTGTGAGGTCGTGCCGGCCGAGTTCTCCATGGACCTCGGCCGCACAGCTACACCTCATCGGCCGGCATGCCCCTGTACTCTCGCGTCTACTGCCCGCCCTGGGACAGGTGGGCCTTGGCGTCGTCGTAGGAGGCGTCACCGCTCGCCCCGGCGGGCCGGTAGACCAGGTACAGCACGCCCGTCGCGAACGTCTCCGACTTGATCAGTTCCAGCGGGATGGAGCTCTCCCCCTCGTCGAACAGGCGCTCGCCCTTGCGGACGGCGATCGGGTGCACCAGCAGGTGCAGTTCGTCCAGCAGCCCCGCGGCCAGGAGCTGGCGGACCACCGACACCGAGCCGCTGACGGCGATGCGGCCGCCCTGCTCGTTCTTCAACGCGGTCACCGCCTCGACCAGGTCGCCCTGGAGCAGCTCGGAGTTCCGCCAGCTGAACTCCAGGGGCTGGCGCGACACGACAATCTTCCGCGCGTCGCCGAGCGTCTTCGCGAAGCCCGCGTCCTCGCCGCCCTCGGCCTCCCGCTCCGGCCACGCTCCGGCGAAGCTGTCATAGGTCTTGCGGCCCAGGAGCAGGGTGTCGGCCATCTGCGCCGTCACGGCGGCGCCCATCTCGTCGTTGAAGTACGGGAAGTGCCACTGCGCCGGCTCCTCGACGACCCCGTCGAGCGAGATGAACAGGCTTGCAGCGATCGTCCTCATGATGTTCCTCCAAGGAAGGGGCGGAGCCGTCCGGCTCAGCCGCTCTGATGTTCTGTAGCCTCGCGGAATCACCTTACGGATCTCTTAAGGTCTCCCTTCGGAACGGGAGTTTGATCCCTGTACGGTCACCTCCATGAACTGGCAGCAAGACTCGGCGACCGCGGTGAACGCATTAACCGCCCGGTGGGTGCAGACCTGTTCGGGTGGATCGGTCGTGATGGCCGGCGCAGGGGCCTGGCCACTATTGGCCCACCTGGCATCGGCCGCCGAGGGACGAGGCCGTACAGAACTGCAGGATGCCGTCGGGATGGACGCCGCCACCGCGTCCCAGGCGGCCCGAGCCGTACTGTCGATCATGGACAGGTCCACGGCGATCCGGTCGGCACTGGGCCTGTGGTCGCGGCCGGACGTGCCACTGCATCCGGCCTGGATCGCGACGCTTCCCGAAGGCATGTACGGCGAGCTGACCTCGGACCCTGCCGCGGACCAGCTCCGGCTCGACGCCTGGGCCAAGGAGCAGACCGGCGGGCTCATTCCCGCCATGCCCCTCCAGCTGACCGACCGCGTGCTCCTCGTCCTGGCCATGGCGCTGACCGTCCGCACCACCTGGCTACGCCCGTTCACCGACGGCATCGACCTGTTCGAGGACGGCCCGTGGGCCGGACGTGAGATCCACGTCCTACGCCGCAGGACCCGCGTACTCGACCGCGCCAGAGTCGCCGACACCCCCGCCGGCCCGCTGACCATGCTCCGCGTCATGGGCACGGGCGGAATCGACGTCCACCTCGTTCTCGGTGACGAATCGATGAAACCCGGCCACGTCCTCACCGCCGGCATCGACGTACTGGCCGGACGCCACCCCACCACCCCAGCCGGCCTCCTGCCTGCGGGCAGCCCGGGTCCCGGAGTGACCGTCCGTCACGTCCGCGACCGCGCCCCCGACGACGCCTTGAACGTCACGGTCCCGCGCTTCACCATCGCCTCCACGCACGACCTCCTGGACCTGCCCGAAGTCTTCGGCCTGGCAACGGTGACCGACGTGACCCGCGGGCACTTCCCCGGCATCAGCGCCCAACCGCTCGCCGTCACCCAGGCCCGGCAGGACGCCGTCGCCACCTTCCAAGCCACCGGCTTCGAGGCCGCCGCCGTAACCGCCCTCGGCGCCGTCGGAGGCGGAATCGCCCCACCACCTCCCTACCGCGTCAGACACATCGACCTCGACTTCAGCCATCCCTTCGGATTCCTCACGGTCGACCGCCGAAGCCGCCTCATCCTGACCGCCGGCTGGGTCGCCGAACCCCAGAACCTGAGCAGGCTTGAAGAGTGAAGGAGCCGAGCAGCCGGGCTGCCGTTCAACCGAGGCGTGCGAACAGGACCAGCCCGGCACGGTGACGGCCACCCCGATCCCCAGCACGCCCAACTGCCCCATGACACCGGCCCGGCCTTGCTTGTCACCGAGCCACACTCCGGCCGCCGCCGGGGCGGTGACGAACACGAGCCACGGGCTCCAGGCCAGAAGTGGCACTCCGCGCGGCGGAGGGCGTTCCAGGCTCCGGAATGCTGTCCTCGGTCGCCACCCGGCCCCCGGGAAGCCCAGGGACACCGGCCCTACGGACGTTGACGCGGCGGCAATCCGGGTGGCCCACTACCCGGACGCCACAACCTCACCGGCCGTGACCTGAGGAGGGTTGGGAAGCAGGGAGACCATGCGCTCCCGCACGAAGTCCGAGGCCCTCTTGGTTGATGCTTCGGCTCCAGCCTGATCTTCGAAGACGCTGGTGGAAAGCATCACCCCATCCCCGGCATCAACCCAGAAATAGGCCACGAACCCGGGGATCGGGCGGATGAGTGGCACGAACTCCTCACTCACCAGGCGCCCGGCCTCAGCGGGATCGGTTACCCCCTCGTACCGCCGTACCATTGCGTACATCGTCAACCTCCTCCTGGAGCCCAAGATCGCCCCATGAAGGAGGAACTACCCCCGCCACGGGCCCTGTGAAGCCAAGGGCCGGTAATGAATGCCACATTCAGGACCTGGAACAGCAGAGAAGATGACCACGCAGCCCCACCACGTCGACCACGAACTCATCGAGGCCGCGGCGCACGTCGCCCGCACTCGCTGCCGGGGTGACAACCACACCATGGCAGCCGCGGCCCGTGCCCGGGACGGCCGGATCATCACCGCCGTGAACGCCTACCACTTCACGGGAGGACCCTGCGCCGAGCTGGTCCTCATCGGCGCGGCAGCCGCCCAAGGCGCCTACGAGCTGGACACCATCGTCGCCGTGGGCGATCGCGACCGGGGCGTCGTCCCCCCGTGCGGCCGCTGCCGTCAGGTCCTCCTCGACTACTTCCCCGCCCTCAAGGTCATCGTCGGCAAGGCCGACCGCATCCGAACGGTCCTCATCACCGATTTGCTCCCCGAAACCTACGTCTGGGCCGACCACCAGCTCGACGCCGGGTAACCCGCGCCTCGTACGGTGTCAGCGGAGGCGCCGACCGCGGAATGGGGGCGTCGCGCTCGCCCGGGTGGAACGCCCGGGCATCCACCGTCGAGGTGCTGGTCGAGTTGGCCGACCTCATCCGTACAGGACGGCTGGAGGTCCCGAACAACCCGCGTCAGTCGCAGGCCTGAGTGCTGACGGGCTGGGTGGCGCCGGCGGCGCGGCGGGCGTCGGAGGCGACCTCGGAGGCGGTGAGCACGTACCCGGTGTCGTCCGCGCTGACGACGGCGGCGAAGACCACGCCCAGCACCCGGCCGTCGGGGCTCAACAGGGGGCCGCCCGAATTGCCTTGCTGGACCTTGCCCCGGATGAGGTACACCTCCCGCGTCACCTCGGTGACCCGGTAGATGTCGGGGACGCGAGCCCGCTGCCGTGCCGCGACCCGGGCCGGCTGTGTGGTGAACCCCTGGTTCTTGGGATACCCGGCGATGACGGCGTCATCGCCCTTGTCCGCCTCGGCCTCGAAGGTCAGGTACGGCAACCCGAGGTTGAGCGTATACAGCACCGCCACGTCCCGCTGGGGGTCGTAGTGGACCACCACAGCGGGGTGCGATCGGCCGGTGTGATCGATGACGACCAACTCGCTGTCTACCCCGGCGACCACATGCGCGTTGGTCATGATGTGATCGGGCGCGTACACGAATCCGGTGCCGGTGATCTGCTTGTTGCAGGAGCGGGCCACTCCCTGCACCTGAACGATGCCTGTCCGCGCCGCTCGCAGGCCGGCGCTGTCGAGCACCTCCGCATCCGGCGGCGGGACGTTCACGGTCGGCTGGCCGGCGATCGCGTCCAGCACCGGCGGGAAATCGGATCGGTCGATGAACCGCTTGAACGGTTTCTGCCAGTCACGTGCCGCCTGGGGTATCGCCTGGTCCACCGTCCCCAGGATCAGTGAGCCGCGGATCTGCTCCACGATGGTGGTCAATGAGCTGGACACCAGCACACTGCCGACGAGCCAGGCGATGACCAGCACCGATAAACCGGAGACGAGTGTGCCGCCCAGCGCGTCCAGCATCCTGCCCGGCTCGTGCCGCAGGTAGGAGCGGATCACCGCGCCGACAGTGGACGTACCGAACTGGAAGATCATCGCGGTCAGGAACACGATGATGATCGCCAGCATGGATTCCGGGACATCCCCGTCCACGACCAGACCCGCGACAGGTGGCGCGATGTAGATCCCGAGCACGCATCCGCCCACGAAGCCGACGAAGCTCGCGGCCCCGACGATGAATCCCTGGCGATAACCGGAGACGCCGGAGAGGATGAGCAGGGTCAGCAAAATGAGGTCGAGTAGATCACCGGGCACAGACAAAGGTAAGCACAACATGAGCTCTGGCGCTTCACACGGATCGATCTCGCCAGAATGTGGAATTTCAGATTTCCTGACCGGCTTTCTAGATGCTGTGTGAAGATGAGTCCGCCCTACCCGCAGGAAGGGCGGGCGGAGCTCACACCGATCTCAGGCATCGCTCTGTATTTCCGCAGCGCAGCCACCGTCGCCTTCGCTCCGACCCGGCTGGAAGACCTTATCCTTCTCTTCACTCGCCGACGGGACGGCATTCATCCTGGCGGATATCGGCCCGACTTCACGCCTTTGTGCGCCATGCGAGATCGGCGCCGACCATAAACGCAATGAGTTGATCCATCACTCATTGTTGATGTTGCGAGTTCATGGCCACCACGCCGCTTCTCAATATCCGGCAGGAGTGCGCCCGGCCGGAGCCGGGATCGTCAGGGACTCACTCGTCCTGGCGCCGGCAGGCGCGCAGGTGAAAGGCGGCGGTCTTGGGACGGGTCGGGTCGAGGCGGCGGGCGTCTTCGCCGATCGTGTCCGGGGAGCAGTACGTCCGCCGTAACCTCGAACGGCCCGAGATGCTGCGACTGCTCGCCCTCATGGCCGCGGAGTCGTCGGCGCCGGACCATCCGGCGCATGAGTGGTTCCGCGACAGGTACGAGAGGACGATCGGCCTGCTCGCGATCGCCGTCCGCCGGGACCAGGACGAGGGCCGCATCTCCAACGCCAGGGACCCGAGGGGCATCACCGGGTCCCTGGTGGCCCTGTGGGACGGGCTCCAGCTCCAGTGGCTCATCGATCCGCGACGTGACCTCGTCGCGGCGATGACGGCCGCGTTGCAGGACCTGCTGGGACCGCACACGTAGACATCGTCACGCTCGTCGCGTGCGATCATCCTGGTCATGTCATCGACCAGAAAGGGCCATGCCGCGTAGGCGCCCTTCCCAGGTCCGTACGCGAGGATCGGCGTGCGGGACCCACAGAGCTGTGATCCATCATGTTCCTGGGCTCGGCCGTCGTCCCATGGCCGCGGTGATCACCCTCGAACACACGCGCATGTGGCCGGGCGCGGTGGCGGCGGCCCTGGTGGCTTGGCACGAGGCGGCCCTGGTGGGGACCGCTGATCGCCTCTTCCGCAGGTGCGAGTGCGATGAGTGCACGGGCGAGGCGCCCCGCCGGCGACTTCAACGGGCTCTCGTCGGCTTACCTCCGTGGGCCAGACCGCATCTGTATGCCTTGGTCCTACCCGTCGACCTGTACTACCTCCGCCGATCCTCACCAACGCCCGACTCCGCTTGGGCATGGTGGCAACGGCGTGAGGATCGGAGCGGGTAGAGGCGGGCATGGAGAGCGTGCTGTGGCGCCACCACGGGTGCGGTACGCGCGGTGGGGGCCTCGTCATGATCGCGGTACTGCGCTGACGGGAATCCGAATGCTCGCGGTGTGTCACGAGATGGACCGGAGCCGGCCGTGGGACCCGCGCCGGAGTCGGTCGACGGCCTCGGCCGTCTGGTCGTCGGCTGGGAGGAAGACGACGAGTTGCTGGGCCTCCGCAGGCAGTTCGAGCGTCTCGCGAAGCAGTCGAAGCTGGTGCCCGGCCGGGTGGTTGAGCCGGAGAACGCCACGTCGCGGCACCACATGACGCTTCAGGCGGCGGGTGAAGTCGGGCCCGGCGATGGGTGTGAGCTCCGCGGTGAGCCACTCGAGGTTCTCGAGGGATGGCGCCTGCCACAGGTCGAAGGCCTGCTCGTCCGCGATGTCGTCCCAGTCGACGAAGAACGTCCGGGCGCGGGGGTCGGTGAACAGGTAGCGGTTGAGGTTCGGATGGGCGGCGTCGAGCAGTCCGGTGCCGCTGGTGACCAGCTCGTAGCCGCCGGTGTGGGCGAGGACGTCGCCCAGCCGGTTGGTCACGATGGCGACGCCGGGTTCGAGGAGGCGGAGTGTCCGCAGGACGGACGGTCGCACGTGCCGGGAAGGTGGCACGGGCCGGATGTGGACGGCGCATTCGTCGCCGGTGATCTTCGCGAGGTAGCGCAGGTGGTTGCGCTCCGGAGGGCTGAGGCGCAGCGCGTCGGCGAGGGCGTTGATGACCGCCGGCGACGGATTGCGGTCGTGGCCCTGCTCGATGCGGGTCAGGTATTCGACGCTGATGCCGGCCCACGTGGCGAGGTCCAGCCGGCGCAGACCCGGTGACCGGCGGCGGCCGCGGTCCGGCAGTCCACGGGATTCCGGCTGGATGCTGTCGCGCTTGGCCCGGATGAAATTCCCCAGTGGCGTCCCCACGTCGACACGCTACCGGGCCGCCCGGCGATCGCACAGCGCGGAGGGTGTCCCTTCTGGGGCTAGCCTGAGCTCGGTCTGGCTGCCGGCCACGGTGCGGCTCGATCGTGGGGTGCATGGAGAGTACGTCGACGCGGCGTTCCGGTCAGGCGTTGCTGGTGTGGGGGCTGCTCGTGGTGGCCGCGAACCTGCGGGCGAGCTTGACCGGCGTCGGGCCGTTGCTGGATCAGGTGCAGGCCGATCTGGGCCTGGCCCCGGCCGTGGCGGGCCTGCTGAACACGCTGCCGTTGCTGACGTTCGTGGTGCTGTCCCCACTGGTGCCCCGGCTGGCCGGGCGGTGGGGAGCCGAGCAGTTGCTCGGTGCCGCGCTCGTGGTGCTGACGTTGGGGATCGCGCTCCGGTGGGTGCCGGCGGCGGTCGGTCTGTTCGGCGGAACCGTGCTGATCGGGGCGGGCATCGCCGTCGGCAACGTGCTGCTGCCGAGCCTCATAAAGCGCGATTTCCCCACCAAGGTGGGACTGCTGACCAGCGCCTATGCCACCGTGATGGGCGGCGTCGCCGCGGTGGCGTCCGGGGTGGCGGTGCCGATCAGTGAGGTCGCCCCCGGCGGTTGGTACACCGCGTTGGGTTGCTGGGTCCTGTTCGCGCTGGTGGCCGTCCTGCTGTGGCTTCCCCAGGTGCGGGCTCCGCGGCGTACCGCGCAGGCGATTCGCGGACACCGGTTGCCGTGGGGTTCCGGGCTGGCGTGGGCGGTCACGGCGTTCATGGGACTGCAGTCGCTGGGCTTCTATGTCGTCGTGACGTGGTTGCCCCAGGTTTTCCAGGACAACGGCATGAGCGCGGCCACCGCGGGATGGCTGCTGTTCCTGTTCCAGGCGGTCGCGGTGCTGACCAGCCTGGCGGTGCCCGGAGCGATGCGGCGGGCGCGTAACCAGCGCGCGCTGGCGACGATCTGCTCGGCGGTCATGCTCCTCGGCTATCTCGGACTCTTCGTGGCGCCGGGACTGGCGTTGCTGTGGAGTGTCGTCCTCGGGTTGGGCGGCGGCGCCTGCCTCGTGCTCGCGCTGGCCTTCATCAGCCTGCGCGCCCAGGACGCGAGCGTGGCGGGCGCGTTGTCGGCGATGGCGCAGTCGATCGGTTACCTGCTGGCCGCCGCGGGGCCGGTGGTTTTCGGGCTGCTGCACACGGTGAGCTCCGGCTGGCGAGCACCGATCATGTTGATGTGCGTGGCCGCCGCCGGCCAGACGGTCGTCGCGCTGGTGGCCGGTGGGGGCACGGTACGTTCAGCCGCCGGCGATTCGACAGGCCCGTAAAACTGTTTTGTCCACAACGGCGTCACCTGCGTTCTTCTCCCTGTGACCTCACCTGCGCGATCGCGGGCTATTTTTTCCGGGTTATTGACGAAATATGAACGACTAGGCACACTCTCCGCAAGCTGCCCATCGGATGGGCGCTGACGTGGAGGACGTGAGTGATGACTGATGCCGACAACGGGTTGAACGTCGACCGACGGTCCCTGCTGGCGGGCGCCGCCGGCCTTCTGGGAGCGGCGGCGCTGCCCGCGACCGCCGCGCAGGCGACGCCGACGAACGCCGCATTGAAGCGATACCCGTCGAACTGGCCCGACCTCGAGCCCTACGGCCTCGCCGACACCCGGCTCGACCTGTGGCCGCGCGAGGACAACTCCTTCATCCTCGCGCTGGAACTCCGCCCCCGTGACCAGGAGCTCGGCCGGGTCTGGATGCGCGACACCTACGTCAACTGCTTCGTGGTGAAGGGCCGTCCCGTCTACGTCGCCACCGGCACCACCCGGGCGCCAGGGACCGCGGGGCCCGCCCCGTGGAACGACGGCATCTTCGTGTGGACCTCCCCGTCCCTGCGCGGGCCGTGGAGGCTGGCCGACACCACGGGCATCCGCCCAGGCGCCGAGAAGGGCAAGGTCTGGTCGCCCGAGTTCGCCGACGAGAACCGGCCCGGACGCACAGTGGTCGCTCCGTGGCAGGAGTACTGGAACGACGACCAGTTCGGCAAGCGCGGCGACGTCTGGGCCCCCGAAGTGCACTACTTCCGCGGCAAGTGGTACATCGTCGCCTGCATGGGCGACCACTCGAAGAAGGTCGGCTCGTTCATGCTGGTGAGCGAGGGCGGGGTTGAGGGCCCGTACCGGCTGGTCCAGGGCAACTACGACAAGCCCTTCGGCGACTCCTTCATCGGCGGGCCCAGCTTCATCCTGCCCGGCGCCTACCACCACATCGACGGCAGCCTCTACACCGAGGGCGATGACGCCTGGCTGGTGCTGCACAACCACCTGTACGCGAAGTTCCGGGACGACATGGAGGACATCGTCCCGACCACCAACCTCCCGAGCTTCCAGCAGGTGCCCTACGCGCCCGAGCCGTATCTCGAAGGCGCGTACGTGTTCAAGCACGGCGGCAAGTACTTCCTGCTCCAGGCCGCCTGGAACCGATCCTCGACCAATGCCGACGGCAGCACCCGGTACGCCTACGACCCGCCCGGCGCCGGTCGCACGCAGTACCACTACGACGCGGTCGTCGCCGTCTCGGACACGTTCGAGGGACCGTACTCGAAGCGGTGGACCGTGGGTGTCGGTGCCGGCCACAACAACTTCTTCGTGGACCACGGCGGCAAGCTGTGGGCGACGTTCTTCCGCAACCCCAGATTCGGCTACTGGTCCGACCCGTCGCGCGTCGGCGACACGGCGGTGCCCGGGGTCGTACGGGTGGAATGGACGGGGCCGAAGGGCAACCGCCTGTACGTCCAGCGCCGGAACCACACGATCGACGACTGACCGGGGCTCAGGTCACCAAGCCCCTGCGGTAGGCGTAGACCACCGCCTGCACGCGGTCACGCAGGTCGAGCTTGGTGAGGATGCGCGACACGTACGTCTTGACGGTCTCCTGGCTGATCACCAGCGTCGCGGCCACCTCGCTGTTGGACAGGCCGTCGGCGATGAGGCGCAGCACCTCCAGCTCGCGTGGGGTCAGCGCGGCGTCGTCCGGCGTGTCCTCGGCGGGGCGGATCCGCGACGCGTACCTGCCGACGAGCTGCCGTGTCACCTCGGGTGCCAGCAGCGCGGCGCCGGTCGCGACGGTGCGGATGCCGTGCAGCAGCTGTGCCGGCGGGGCGTCCTTGAGCAGGAACCCGCTGGCTCCCGCGCGCAGCGCCTCGTACACGTACTCGTCCAGGTTGAACGTCGTCACCACGAGCACCTTGACGGGATCGGCCACCCCGGCGCCGGCCAGCAGGCGGGTCGCCCCGATGCCGTCGAGCACCGGCATCCGTACGTCCATCACCACGATGTCCGGGTCCAGCCGGCGGGCGAGGTCGACCGCGGCGCGGCCGTCCCCGCACTCGCCCACCACCTCCAGGTCGGGCTGCGCATCGATGATCGTCGCGAACCCGGTGCGGATCAGCGCCTGGTCGTCGCAGACCAGGACCCGGATCGGCGCGGTCACGACGCGCTCCCGGCGGGGATGCGGGCCCGTACGTCGAAGCCGCCGCCCGCGCGCTGGCCGGCGCTGAACTCGCCGCCCAGGGCGTCGACCCGGTCGCGGAGCCCGGCCAGGCCCCGCCCGCTCCCGCCGGGAGAGCGGGTGCGGGAGCCGGAGCCGTCGGTGCCGACCTCCACGGTGATCTCCTTCTCGCCGTAGCCCACGCGAACCTCGGTGTGGCTGCCGTGGGCGTACTTGAGGGCATTTGTCAGAGCTTCCTGCACGACCCTATAGGCCACGAACTCCGCGCTGCCTGCCGACTCCGCGGGCTCCCCCTCCTCGGTGAACGTCACCGGCTGCCCGGCCTGACGCGTCTGCTCCACGAGCGTGTGCAGATCGCCGGCGGACGGCGTACCGGCATCGGTGTCGTGGTCGGCCTTGAGCAGGTCGAGCAGGTGCCGCAGATCGCTGATGGCCCGCCGGCCGGTGTCGGTGACGGCGGTCAGGGTCGCGTCGAGGCGGTCGGGTGCGGCGGTCAGGTAGCGTGCCGCCTCGGCCTGTACGACCATCGCCGTCACGTGGTGGGTCACGACGTCGTGGAGTTCGCGGGCGATGCGGGTGCGTTCGGCGGCGCGGGTGGCCTCGGCGACGTGGCGGCGGCGTTCGGCCTCGGCGGCCCGGGTGGAGCGCAGCCAGGTCCCGATGCCCCACGCGAGGACCAGCGCCAGGTAGAACAGCGCGATGTCGGCCGGCGTCTCGTTCGAGCCGAGCCGGTCGAGCGCGAACATCAGCGGCGGGTACGCGGCGGAGAGCAGGATCACGGTGACGCGCCGGCCACGTTCCAGATGGGCGCCCGCGCTGATGAGCGCGATGGGCAGCGCGGTTCCGGCCAGCGCGTGATAGGCGAAGAGCTGGTCGAGGGCGAAGCCGAGCGACACCAGGACGAGACCGGCGGCCGGCCACCGCCGGCGCACGGTGAGCGGGAGACACTCGAGAGCGATCACGACGACGGCCAGCGCGTCGTAGGGGCGGGGCGGCAGGTCGCCGATCTGCGTCCCGTGGCCTTGGAACTCCGGCAGGAGTGACGCGACGGTCAGCAGCAGCGCGAACGGTAAATCCCGTACCGTGACGTCACACCGCTGCCACAGGCCCTGGACCCGGCGGAGATCGATCATCGGACGAGCCTAGCGGTCACACCGTCGCCCACGTGTCCCCCTTGCGAGCTACCTGCGAATGTCCACCATGTGGTGACGATTCCGGGACCGTCGACTCCATAGCGTTACGACGTGGCACGGCGCCTCAGCCGCCGTGTGAAGACGTCTCTCGCTGGAGGACATCATGCTCCGCACATACAAGACCGCCGTTGTGGCCGCGCTGTGCAGCACCGTGGTCGGCGCGGCGGTCGCCGGCTGCGCCGGCGACTCGCTGGACAACTGGGACCCGCTCGCCCCCACGACGCAGAAAGCCGATGCCGGCCCGATCTCCGGAACCAAGAAGATCGATGTCGCGGGCCGGTCGGTGAACGTGTCCTGTTCGGGCGACCCGGCGAAAGGCAGGCCGGTCATCATACTGATGCACGGAGGGGGTGACGGGCTGGACAAGATGGCCGCCCTCCAGAAGACGCTGGGCAAGAAGAACCGGGTCTGTTCCTACGACCGGCTCGGCGCGGGCGCGAGCGACCAGCCGGATGGCCCTCAGGACTTCGCCGGCACCGGGAAGATCCTCACCGGGGTGCTCGACCGGGTCGCCGGTGACGGCCCGGTCGTCCTGGCGGGGCACTCGCTGGGCGGGCTGATCGCCGCCAGGTACGTCCCCGACCATCAGGACAGGGTCAAAGGGCTGGTCCTGCTGGACACCACGTCGCCCACGATGGTGGACGACATCACGAAGGCGATCCCCGAGTCCGCCAAGGGTCCGGCGGCCGAGGTGCGCGCGCAGAACCTCGCGATATTCCAGGGTCAGAACCCGGAGAAGCTCGTCATCACCGACGGGAAGGTCCGCTCCGCCGGGAACATCCCGGTGGAGGTGATCCAGCATGGGAAGCAGTACCTCGCGGCCATCCCCACGTACGGACAGCGCCTGGAGCAGGCGTGGTCCGCGGGCCAGCGCAAGTGGCTCGCGGTGTCCAGCGGCAGCAAGCTGAGCACGGCCACCGGCAGCGGGCACTACATCTACCTCGACCAGCCCGATGTCGCCGTTCAGGCCATCGAGCGCGTCACCTCGCAGGTGGCTGGTGGGTAACCGGCCGGCCGAGGGCTGCGACGGTCAGTGCCTGGACGGCGCCAGATGGGCGCGCTCTCCTTGCGCGCCGAACAGGGTGAGCAGCTCCGCGGGCCGCTCGTCGGCACTGCCGATCCAGTGCGGGATGCGGGTGTCGAACTCCACGGCCTCGCCCACGCCGACCAGGAACTCCTGCTCCCCGAGCACGAACCTGACCTGTCCGTTGAGGACGTAGAACCACTCATATCCCTCGTGGGTCTGCAGCTTCATCGTGGCCGATCGGCCGGCGGGCGGATAGATCACCTTGTAGGCCTGGACACCGCCGGCGCGCCTGGTCAACGGCACCATCACCAGCCCGGATCGCCGCACCGGCCGCAGGTGGATGCGCGGGTCACCGGTGGGCGGCGCCGCGACGAGATCGTCGAGCGGTACGTCGTGCGCCCGGGCCAGCGGCAGCAGCTGCTCCAGCGTGGGGCGGAGCTTGCCGTTCTCGAGACGGGACAGCGTGCTCGCGGTGAGGCCGGTCTCGTTCGCCAGCGCCGCCAGCGTGGTGCCCCGCACCCGGCGCAGAGCACGCAGGCGCGGCCCGACTCCGGCCAGAACGTCTTCGGAGGTGTCCATGGCACCGATAATGCGGATCCGCAACTTTTCTTGCAAGTCCGCGATGACGGCGGCGATGCTGCCGGTACACCACCGGCGCTTCCGGATCACGCCGGCCGACGAAGGGCAACTCACGTGGACACCACCCGACACCGCCACCCCACCACCGACGTCTCGAGCGACCAGGACGCCGAGCTGTTCTGGGAGCGGCACTACCGCGCCCGCCGTACCTGGGACGCGCGCGTCAACCCGCTGCTGGCCGAGACCGCCGCGCCGCTGCGCCCCGGCGCCGCCCTGGATCTGGGCTGCGGCGCCGGCGGCGACGCCATCTGGCTCGCCCGGCAGAGCTGGCACGTCACCGCCGTGGACATCTCCGTCACCGCCGTCGAACGGGTCCGGGAACGCGCCCGCGAACTCGGCATCGCCGACCGGGTCGCCACCGAACAGCACGATCTGGCCCGAAGCTTCCCGGCCGGTCGGTTCGATCTCGTCTCCGCCCAGTACTTCCACACCCCGTTCCCGCTGCTCCGAAGCCAGGTCCTGCGCACCGCCGGGCAAGCCCTGCGCCCCGGCGGGCTGCTGCTGATCGTCGACCACGGCTCCACCGCGCCCTGGTCGTGGAACCAGGACCCCGACCTCCACCACCCCACACCCACCGAGATCGCCGCCGAACTCGATCTCGACCCCGCGCACTGGACCGTCCTGCGCGCCGACATGCCCCACCGCGAGGCGACCGGACCCGCCGGCCAGACGGCCACCGTCATCGACCACATCCTGCTCATCCAGCGAACCGCCGGATGACCGCCCGAACCACACCACACGACGTCACGTCGAAACGGAGCGACTCGATGCCGGCAAGCCGCGCGCAGCGATCCAAGGACACCACGCCTCCGCGGACCGGTGCCGACGAGAAGGCCACCCTGCGGGGCTTCCTCGACTACCTGCGCGACGCGGTCGCGGACAAGGTCGCGGGCGCACCCGAACCGCAGGTCCGAACCGGCGGAGTGCCCTCGGGCACCAACCTTCTCGGGCTGCTCAAGCATCTGGCGTTCGTCGAACGGTTCTACTTCCTCGGCGAGGACGTCGGCGACTGGCGCGCCACCATGCGACCGTCCGCGGAAGACACCGTCGACGGCGTGCTCGCCGACTACCGCAAGACCGTCGAGCGAGCGAACCAGGTCATCGACGCCTGCCCAGACCTGGCCCTTCCCGCCCCGCGACCCCCACGTCCGGGGCCGGCGCCATCGATGCGATGGGTCCTGGTGCACATGATCGAGGAAACCGGCCGGCACGCCGGCCACGCCGACATCCTCCGCGAGCAGATCGACGGATCCACCGGCCGCTGACGGATGCGTGGCAGGCGCCTCGGTTCTGGCGCCGAAACCCGCGTGTCACTTGGTCCAGATGGCGGCGTAACGGCCCAGTTCGGCGTTGATGTTGATCGGGTAGAAGCCCTTGGCCTTGAGTTCTTCGAACCGGCTCTGGTAGCCGGCGGCGGCGAGCCGGGGCCGCGGGCAGATCACGGGGTGGTGTCCGGTGGTGGACCGATGATCTGGTAGCCGTGGCGGGCGGCCACCTCGGCCAGCAGGCCAGGGTCGGTGTCACGGGCGGCGATGTCGGCGGCGAAATGTTCGAAGCCGGCCGGCCAGGTCAGTTGGAGCAGGCGTAGCGGAGAGTCCTGGCGGTTGGCGAAGGCGTGGGGCAGGTGGCGTGGCAGCAGGACGAAGGCGCCGGCTCCGGCCTGCCAGGTCTGGTCGCCGCAGTACAGCTGGACGGTTCCCGACAGCACATAGAACGCCTCGTCGTCGTGCTGGTGCACATGCCAGGGAGTGGCGAAGTACGGCGGGCACTCCTGCTCGATCAGGGTCAGGGCCTTGCCGGTCTCCGACTCCCCCGCCTTCACGGTCATCGTGGTGCCGAGGAACCGATGGGTGGCACCGGCCCCGGCCGGCAGGTGGAGCGCGCTCATGGCCGCCTCTGCTGGGTGTAGAGCCGGATCTCGATGCCGTCGGGGTCGATGATGCCGCCGATCAGCCATCCCACGCTGCCTTCGGCGATGCCGGAGTGCTCCACACTGAGCGCGTCCAGGTGATCGGACCAGGCGTGGAGCGCCTGCAGGGTCGGCACGGCCAACGCGACCGGATCGAACCCGCTCAACCCGGCGGCCCGCTCGGGCTCCTCACGCAGCGCGATCATGAGCGTCTGGTCCGTATCGGCCAGCGCCACGCCACGCAGCACGCCGTCCTCGACGAACTCGATCGCCACCTCGAGTCCGAGCACGCGCCGGTACCACTCCAGGCTCTTGTGCACGCTGGAGACGGGCAGCTTGACGTGGTGGAACCCGCCTAAGAGCACCATGCCTCACCCCTTTTGTAGTGCCACTCTAAGGTCATACTCTAAAGTGGTACTCTAAATCGGTGGAAGACGTCAAGACTCCGAAGCGGCGCTCGGCACAGACCAGAAGCCGGATCGTGAACGCCGCCCAAGGGCTGTTCGTCGTGCGGGGCTACGCCGGAACGACCTTCCAGCTGGTCGCCGACGCGGCCGAGGTGTCGGTGCAAACGGTGTACTTCCATTACGGGACCAAGAGCCAGCTGCTCAAGCACGTGGTCGACGTCGCCTCCGCCGGGGACGACGAGCCCGTTCCGCTCCTCCAACGACCCTGGTTCGCCGCTTTGCAAGCGGCACGGGACCCGAGGGAGGTCGTACAAGGATGGGTGCACCAGAGCGGGGTCATCCTCGACCGGGTCGCCCCCGTCCTGGCGGTGGTCCGCGACGCGGCGGCCGGCGACCCTGACATGGCCGCCCAATGGACTGCCAACAGCGAGCAGCGGCACACCGCCCACGGGCAGGTCGTCGCCATCCTGGGCCGCCTGCAGGCCCTGCGGCCCGACCTGACCGAGCACCGAGCCACCGACGTCACCGTCGGGATCCTGTCGCCGGATCTGTTTCTGGTGATGAGGCGGGAATGCGGGTGGACCACGGCGCAGTGGGAGGACTGGGCCGCCGACCAGCTCTCCCACGGCCTGCTGCGCGTCTGACGACCAGCACCGCGCCATGCGCCGGTCCGGCGTCAGCCGGATGCCCGCTCGATGATCTCCTGCTCGGTGAGTGGATCCGAGGGATGATGGCTCAGGCACTGGCTTCCTCGGATGAGCACCTCGGATATGCCGTCGCTCGCGGCGTAGAACTGCCCGGTATCCAGCCGTCCGACCCGGTCGGCGTGGCCTCCGCGGGCCCGCGCCAGCCCCTTGACCACGTCGATCTGCGTGGGGCTGTTGATCCTCCCGATGAACTGGGTCGTGGCGTTCCCCGCGATGTGGTTGTGCAGACCGCGGGGTGTCTGGGTGGCGAAGACGAGGCCGAGGCCGTACTTGCGGGCCTGTGAGGCCAAGGTCAGCGTGCTGGCCAGCGCTTCGGTCTTCGGTGTCGCCGGTACGAGGGCCTGCGCCTCGTCCATCACGTACAGGCCGTTGAGAGGGCGGCCGCGCGCCGGATTCCGTTTGATCCAGGAGAACAGGGCCATCTGGAGCTGATTGACGAACCCTGGTCTCGCCTGGTCACTGAGACCGATGAAGCTGATGACGGAGACGCGGGCCCGCTTGCCCCCGGACGGGCTGAGCAACTGCTCAGGGTCGGCCGGCTCACCGCTGCCCGCGAAGAGCGGATCGCTGATCGTCGCGGCGGTGAGGAGCTGCCCCAGTTCGGCGGCGATCTGGTCCGCGCGGTCGATCTGGCTGACCTCCAGCGGCAGGGTGGCGAGAAGGCCGAGGAATGCGGTGAAGTCGCCGCCGCCCGAGCGGGCGAAGTGACCCAACGCCTGGCGGAGGATGGCCTTCCCCTTGCGGGCCTTGGCGCTTGCCCCGTCCACGTTCGCCCGGGAGGCGAGCGCTTCGACGGCCAGGCCGAGGGCGGAGTCCAGCTCATCACGATCATCGAGCACGGGCGCGAAATCGGGGAGCGGCTGGAAAGTCAGCGGGCGTCCACGGGAACGGCCCGGGGTCCAGATCACGACCTCGGTCTCGGCGAAGTAGCGCGCTGCTTTGTCCGCGTCCTCGTCGCTCCAACCAGGAGGAGGGCTGGGCCAGGGATCGCCCAGCCGGGCTAGGTCGTTGTTGGAGTCGAGCACTATCGACGACACACCGTGCAGCGCGCACTCCTCGATGAGCCGCCGCAGGAACACGGTCTTGCCGGAGCCGGATCCGGCGAACACGGCCGTGTGGCGGGTGAGGAGGCTCAGCTTCAGTTCCAGATCGGCGCCGGTGTCCAGACGCCTGCCGACCGGGATGACCGCGGTGCGGTCGCCCGTGACCTCCGGAACGGTCCTCGCCGGGCGTTCGGATCCCGCCGTCGACGGCTGAGGCGGTACTGGAACAGGGAATGTCAGCGCGCCGAACAGGCTGCTGAGCAACTCGGTGCCGCCGGCCGGACGGCGCGCACGCAGCCAGGTCTCGAACTCCGGGTCCTCATCGGCCGCCATCTGCCGCAACGCCTCGAAGACGCGCAGGTCGTCACCCCGTACGGCAAGTGACAGCCCGCCCCATTCCTTGAGCTGTGTCAGGCAGGCTTGCGTGGCCGGCCCGTCCGACCATGCGAGATTCCGCAGCACGACGAAACACCGGTCGGGCATCTCCGGCCCCAGGCCGGACGCCGCGATGCCGTCGTTCAGCCGTTTGAGTGCTGCGATGTGGTGCGACGCGCCGATCATCCGGAATGTCCAGTGGCGCTGCTCCTCGGAGTTGGGGTCCAGCGCCTGCCGCAACCTCGCGTGCAGGCTGGGCCGGCGGCCCGGCGGCGGATCGACGGAGAAGGCCTCGCCCGCTTTGTCCTGCTCGGTGATCCAGGCGTTGAGACCTGCGGTGAGCAAGGAAGGGGCGAGTTCGTCCTCGTGTTCCGGATCGAATGCGTTGGATACGTCGGCCCGTCCGTACAAGTCGGCGAACCGCGCGTCGAGCCGGGCCAGGTTCGTCTCCGGCACAGCGGGAGCGGTCTCGGCAACAGGCGTCACCGCGGGAACCGGCTCGGCTCGATCGAAACGTTCCAGCGGACGTACTTCACCTTCCGCCCGACAGGTCGCGACATGTGCGCTGATGAGACGGAGCAGTGTCCTCGGCGTATGGCCCGGCGCTGTCGCGAACGCGGCAGGGGCGATGGGCCAGGCGGGAAAGGGAGGGGTGAAGCCCGCATGCGTGAAGGCCACGGCGAACCTTCGCTCAACCAGGTTCCGGGCAATGTCCGCGCTCGCGATCGTGGTGAGGATCAAGGAAGGCCGGAACCTGTCCTGCGCCGTGCCGATGGCCCGGTTCCTGATCAGATTCCACGACGAGGGCAGGCAGGCCACCAGGCACAACGTTCTCTGGGTGGCGTGCACCAGGGCCATGAGCCCGCTCGCGACCTCGTCGATCACGTCCTTGCGTGGCTTGGCATCGGGTGACGGCGCGACGGAGTCCGGGGTGCCGGCCGCGCGGGAGTGTTCGAGGAGCGCGTCGATCTGATCCACCGCGATGACGCTGGGGCCGGTCAGCGCGAGGATCATCGACAGCTCGACCGCGATGTCATGCGGTTTCTTGACTCCTTTGCTCAGTCCCCAGGCTGCGCGGTCGCCTTCCTCGGCCTCCTCGGTCGACATCAGGTGATCGTGGGCGACGTCGAGGGCCGGGCCCGAGGCGACGGCGTAGAGGGCGAGCGCTCGGATGGTGTCGCGGCACCGTAGCAACTGCCTGTTCTGGGCCACCAGACCGTTCACCAGAGCGTCGAGGTCTTCGCGGGTGATGCCCGTCCCGCGCTCGGCGGCTGCCCCGATCCGGCCATCGGCTCCCGCGAGAACGACCAGGGCACGCAGGGCCACCATCGCCTGGCTCGGGGCGTCCGGGCCCGCGGCCGAACGGCCGAGGTCCTCGACCATCGCGCTCATGGTCCGATGCCAGAAGTCGTCTCCGGCGCTGAAGTCCACGAGAAAGAAATAGCCGCCGGCCTGCGCGATCTTGCCTCTGACCCAGCCGAGAAGGTGAGTCTTGCCGGCGCCTCCCTCACCCTGGATCACGACGCCGAGCGGGCTGGTCCGGGAGGCCGCGGACGCCTCGTCGATACCGTCGAGGATCAGCTGTTCCGCCCGCGGATGCATCCCGTCGATGTGGAAGGGTGGCGGGTTCCAGGCATGCTCGGCCGTGGTCGCCCAGTTGAGGACCCTGGAGATCGCGCGTAGTGCCCGTTCCTCGGTCTCGTTCATCGCGCCTCGATCGCCAGCAGATGCTTGCTCACACCGCCTACGACGACGGCCGATTCCCTGTCCTCGTCGGTCAGGGTCTTCTGGTCCGCCTCCGGTACGAGATGGACGTCCGGAAGTCGTTCCAGTTGCCGCAGCGCCTCGTCGACCTCCTCCCGGGGGACATCTCCCAACTGTGCGCGCAGATGTGTCAGGAGCACCCAGTCCTGTGGTTCGCGAGCCAGGTGCCAGTAGGCGTCGCGGATCGCCTTGGTCGGATCGTCCGGAGCCGGGGCCCCGCCTTCGCGGGCCTTGACGACGAACTCGGCCAGGCTCAGATCCGCGGCGTCGAGGTAACCCTTGATCATGCGGAGGACGCCGTAAAGGGTGCGGCCGAGCGATCCTCCGCGTTCCGGAGCCGAGCCTTCCAGCTCTGTCACGCACCAGGCCCAACCGTCCTCGGTGAGCGTGTGGTGGTAGGACCTGCCCGGCTTCTCGCTTGTGACGAGACCGAGCTTGTTCACCCGGCGCCGGGGCTCTCCGTCGAGCGTGTCCCCGACATGGGCTCGCAGCTCCGGATTGGACGCCGTCCCGCCGAGCGTCATCAGCCCCAGGAGCAAGGCCCGCTCCCGGGTTCCGAAGGCGGTGTTCTTCATGATCAGCTCTCCTCGGATCGATCGTCCACAACGGTGTGGAAGCTGGTCGCTATGAGTTCCCGGCGGCCGTTGACGTCCTTGAGCGTGCCGGCCGCACGCACGAGGGTCCGGTTGCGGTGCGCTTCGACGGCCACGTCGTAGGCCGCCTCGTCGGGCAGGCGCACCCATATGGAGCCGCGTGGCTCGCCGTCCCCGATGGCCACCTCGCCGCGTACGTGGACACGGAACCGGTCCTCACCGCCGTTGTCGAAGAGCGTGCCGATGAGGCCTGTGACAGAGGCGCTCTCGCGGTGGAGGCGCCGCAGCCTGTGGGCGACGCGGCGCAACAGGGTCCCGGTCTCGGCCTCGAAGACCACCGTCCGCGCGGGCACCTCGGAGGGCAGCGCGCGGGCCCAGCGGAAGCCGACCTCGAACCGGGTCCCGGGATCGGTGCCGGCGAATCGCGCGAGCGCGACGCACAGGTCGGCCGACACGCCGTCCCGGACCGTGTCGTCGAAGACGCTGATGTCGCCGGTTCTGCGTACCTCGGCGCTGGCTTCGCGCAGGAGCAGCGTGGCGCGCTGCAGCAGGGTCAAGGTGCGGCGCGCCAGCGGAGGATCGCCGGAATTCTCCCCGTCCAATGGGATGCGTACCGTGAGGAGGTCCGCCGACGGCACGATCGGTCCGATCCAGACGCGGGCGAGCAGGTCACGCACTGCTTTGGGGGCCGTGCCGTCGAACACCGGCCGAGGTCCGTCCAGAGCGGCACGCGCCGCCGCGCTCAGGGCGGCGTGCGCGCTGTTGAGGGCTGTGACCGCGTCCACCAGCCCGAACTCCCCATCCATGGGGACGATCGGTGCGCGATACCACTGGACATCGGCCATGGGCGAGCTGATGTCGGATGCGATGTCCTCGACAGAGCGGCCCTCCACCCTCGCCAGCAGCGAAAGGGTCTCTTTGAGACGCCGCGGTCCGTCGGCCAGATAGTCCGCTCCGGGCACCAGGATCTCGTGATCGCCCTCATGCACCCAGACAGCCGCGCCCCTCCAGCCCTCCGGCTGGCGAACCCAGCCGGTAGCGGCCAGATAACTGCTGACATCGGCGACTGACACGTTCCTCATCAGGCGAGCGGTCCCGTGGGCGCTCCGACGAGCTCGCGTAACGCGCGGACCGTGAGAACGTTCCCCAACGGCACCTGGATGGGGACCTGCCGTTTGGCGCTGGGAGAGGCGATGGGCTGCTCCCCCTCGAACCCGCGGTAGTAGCAGAGCCGGCTCAACGTCAGCCCCTCGGTCTCCACGCGTGCGTATCGGTCACTCTCCGGTGGGACCACGACGAGGAAAAGGTAACGGGGAACGAGAAACGGACCGGCGACGAGCTTGTTGTACTGCACCTCGTCAAGCCCGCGAAACTGCAGATCCGGGCCCTTGCTCAGCGGCTTCGACCACGACTTGACCTGTACCTCGATAGCGGGCGAGGAGATGTACCCCGTTCGTCCGGCATATCGAAATCCCAGGTCGATGCCATCATGGTCGAGATCGTCCTTGTAGACGAGAAGGCCCGCGGCCGAAGCGAGCACCCTCACATAGTCCTCGGCGAACTTCCCTTGATGATTCCGCTGGTCCAGCACGCAGTCTCCCTCACCCGCCGACCGCTCGATCCGCACGCTAGAGAGTATCCACAAGGCAGCCGAGAGGAGAGGGAGTTTCGCTTTGGCGACGCATGAGACGCATTTTCCCGATTTATTATCGGTCGCCATGAATATGGCAATTACCTGCAGCCATTTCGGGCCGGCGGCGCACATTTCGTACGGCGACTCTACCGTTAGCGTGATGCCCCACTTCGAGAGAGGCGGTCACCCATGGACTCCCCGGACCAGGTGCCGCCGGATGCGCCCGCGCATCGCGAGGACGTTCAACTGCGAGCACACGCCAGCGGACAGGGCAAGGTCTACCAAGCGGGTCGAGACCAGCACTTCCACTACGGAGACGGGGCACGCACCCGTACGGAGCCAGGATCCGTCGTCAGCGAGTGCCCTTATCCGGGCCTGGCTCCGTTCACCCGAGAACACGCTCGATGGTTCTTCGGCCGCGACCGCCTCACCGCCGACCTGATCGATCGCCTCGATCGACGTCAGCGAACGGGCGGGCCACAGATGATCGTGGCTTCCTCAGGAGCGGGGAAATCGTCGCTCCTGAGAGCGGGCCTGCTGCCCAGGCTGGAGGACGGGGCGTTGCCGGGCTCGGCCGAATGGGCGAAGATCCTTTTCACCCCCACCGCCAGACCTGTACACGCGCTTGCCACGCACCTCGCGCCGCTCCTCGCGCAACCTCCTTCGGTCGAAGAGTTGGTCGGCAACCCTCAATCGTGCGTCACCCTGCTGGACGACCGGCTCGCCGGCGACAACGGCCTGGTCCTGGTGGTGGACCAGTTCGAAGAGCTGTTCACGCTCTGCGGCGACGTCGAACAGCGACGCACCTTCGTCGAACTGCTGAGCCGGATCGCCGCTCCGCGCGCCGACGGACCGGCGCTGGTCGTGCTCGGCGTACGGGCGGACTTCTACGCCGCGTGTGCCGACTTCCCTGCCATCAAGACGGCCTTGCAGGACGCTCCCTTGGTGGTCGGCGCGATGACGGTTGAGGAAGTCAGTGAGGCCATCGTCTTTCCCGCCCAGGACGTCGGAATGGACGTCGAACCTGGCCTGCTGCAACTGCTCCTGCGTGACCTGGGGGCGGACGGCGACGGGCTCGGCGGGTATCAGGCGGGCAGGCTGCCCCTCCTGGCTCACGCTCTGAGAGCCTGCTGGCAGCAGCGCAATGGCGCCACTCTCACAGTGCGGGGCTACGAGGTCGCAGGCGGGATCCAGCACGCCATCGCCACGACGGCCGATCGTGCCTACAACAGTCTGGACGCGGCCGGGAAGCGTATGGCGCGCTCGCTGTTCCTGCGGCTGACCAGGATCGGGAACGGAACGGATGACTCCAGGCGGCGGCTGTCCCGAACGGACCTGATCGGCACCAGCGCCGACCCCGGATTGGCCGCGATCGTGGTGGACGTGTTCACCGAGGCTCGGCTGCTCACGCAGCACCACGACGCCGTGGAGATCACGCACGAGGCGTTGCTGCGGAGCTGGCCGCAGTTGCGGCGTTGGATCGACCGCGATCGCGCCGGGCAGCTCGTCCAGCAAGAGCTGGAGGAGGCCGCGACCGCGTGGCAGCGAGAGTTCCGCGACTCGTCGAGGCTCTATCGGGGCAGCCGCCTGGCTGTCGCCAACAGATGGGCGGCAAGGGCAGCTCCAGACGATCTGGCCCCCGTCGTCAAGGCGTTCCTGACGGCCTCCTTGGCCCAGGAACGCAGGACCGCCAGGCGGCGTACCACCATGGTCGTCTTCCTCGCCGTGCTCTCGCTCCTGGCCAGCACCGCCGCTGTCGTGGCCGTCGACCAGCGGAACAACGTCGCGGCACGTGATCGGGTCAATCTGGCCCGGCAGCTGGCCGCCAAAGCGGAGGCGCTGCTGACGACGCGCCTGGACACGGCCCAACTCCTGGCGGTGGCCGCCTACGAACTGGATCAGAACCCTCAGACGAAGGACGCGCTCTTCCAGGCGACCACCTCCAGCCCGCATCTCAGCAAGTATCTCTACGCCTCATCGCGCGTGACGGCATTGGGTTCTTCGGCCGACGGCCGCTTCCTGGTGACCGGCGCGCAGGACGGCAACGTACAGCTCTGGGATCTCAGCACGACCGTCGGCCAGGCCATCGGCCGGCTCAGCAGACCGATCACGGACGTCGGCGTGGACGCCATCGGCAACACGGTCGTCTTCACGGACGGGGCGGCGGTGCGACTGTGGCGGAGGGAGACCGGCGCTCGGAACGTTCCGGGGCCGGACGGGTTCCGGCCCGCCGCAGTCGGCGTCAGTCCCACGCACCGATACGTTGTCGTCGCCTACTCCGGGAGCGACACATCCGTCTATTCGTCACGGGTGGTTGTACACGACGAGAAATTCGGCCGATCGCATACGGCCAGGTCCGAGCTCTACTTGTCCAGGTCCAGCGAAATCGTCTTCGCCGAGGACGACGAGGCGGTCATCCATAACGGCCTGACCGAGTGGGACCGACGGTCACTACCGGCAGTGACCATCCGTTCTTCCGCTCACGGTTGGGTACCCGCCGACACGCCGTCGGTGACGGCCATCTCCCCGCGGGGCCGGCACTTCGCAGCGGCGTGGGGCCAGACCCGGGCGCCGATCTGGCGAACCGACGCGACATCGAACCTCCCCAACGGCGACCTGGCCGGGGCCACATCAGGAGCCAGCCCCAATGCGATCGCGATCAGCGCCGACGGCAGGCGACTGGCCGTGGCCGACACCGGAAGAATTCATGTCTCGACCACGTCTAAAACCGAGCCGTCCAACCTGGAGGTCCTGACGGGAAGCAGTTCCATCGACGACGCGGGACTCGCCTTCCTGGGTGGCAGCTCGGATCGCCTGGTGTCCGCCTCAGGGCGAACCCTGGCGATATGGGAGCTCAATCAGGTGACCCGCCTGAGTCAACGCATGCCCATCCCGTTGAAGTGGTCCTGCATGGCGTGCAGCGGACCTGCTCTCGCGGTGCGAGAGGGCGAGGACGACGTTCTGGTGACCAGCGAATCGGGCCAGACGATTCTCGCCGGCGTCGGCAACGTTCCGTTCTCAAGCAGGCAGATCAAAGGATCGTATGCCCACGCGGCATGGAGTCCTGACGGAAAGAGACTCCTCCTGATCAAGTACAACGGCAAAATCGAGATTCGTACGCACGCTCCCGATTGGCCGATCGCCGGCGTTTGGGACACGCGCCAGGAATCCATTCTCGGAGCGGCGTGGACATCGGACGGGCGCGGCATCGTCATCGTTCATGACTCAGGCGACATCGTCCTCATCGATCCCGGCACGGGCCGCGTCGTCCGAGCAGTCCCGCGATCTGCTGACCGCCAGAAGAACCTCAGCCAGGAGGGTGACTACGGCGGGCCCGCTCACATAGACCCGCAGACGATGACAGTGGCCGTTGAAGGTTCCACGGCGGGAGCGTACCAGGATGTTCTGCGCGTCATCGACATGGCTACCGGCCAGGAACTGATCGTCCGGGGCGACACCATGGCGGGTGTCGCCTTCGCTCAGGGGCGTCTCCTCATCCAACGACTGACCGGCGATCTGGAGATCAGGGACGCCCGTACGACCAAGCTGATCCGGGTGCTCCCCGAAAATGGGCACTACGTGAACGGGGTCTGGGCCAGCCGGACGGGAACAGTCGCCCGCCTGCGCTCGGACGGAGCGATTGTCTTGACCGATCTCAATACCGGATCGGATATCGGAAAGATAGAGGCGCCTCTGGAACAACGTCAGGTCAGGACGGCGCTTGCCTTCTTGAGCCGGGGAAGAAGGCTTGTCGCGGTGACGGAGCCCAGCCCGGAGAGAAGCGCGCGGCTGGTGGTTTGGGAGTATGGCGAGGACAAAATGCTGCAAGCCGCCTGCGCCACGGTCGGACGTACACTGCTCCCCGAGGAAAGAGAGCTGTATATCGGCGCCAACTCGCTGGGACGACTGCCTTGCACGAGCCCTCGTTGATGGGACGAGGGCGGCCGGACGAGATTGAGGCATTTGTCGGATCTGTCATCACCCGCGACCGGGAAGTGCCCTGTGACATGGGCTTTTGAAGCGAATTCCTTGGCCAACTAATAGATGAACGGCCGCCCGTTACGGAATCCTTGAGCAGGCGAGAACGCCGCAGCCCGCCATACCGGCTGCTCCCCTGAAGCGATCAACGAGTGCGATGGCGGATCCGTGGAACAGCAGGCATACCGAAGGCTCATCAAGGTGCTCGAGCAAGTGGCCGGGGCCCGGAAGGGTGAGCTCTATCCGGTGCTGGCCGAGGCTGTGGCCGTACATCTCGGGTGGATCGATGCGTTCGTGGCCGAGAACCCCGCATATCTGGCGCTGGGAAGCGACGGCGAGGAGCAGTACCTCACCATGTTCCGGCCGGACTTCGTGGAGGAATACGTCGAGCGCTGGCGCTGGAACAATCCGTTCGCCTCGCGCGACGGGATCGCCTGCCTGAGCCGCCACGGTGTGGCGACCCTCGGACGGCTCCGCCTGCGGGCGAGCGAGCCGGAGCGGGACTTCGCCGACACGTTCCTGCGCCGCAACGGCATCGACGACATGCTGAAGATCGTCGTCAGGTCCCCGGCCACGGGCGCGGTCAGCACGCTGGGGGTGCCGTTCGACGGTGATCGACGCGCTATCGAGCCGAGCGACCTGCTGATGGCGGCCACGCTGGGCCCGTTGCTGATCCCGTACTTCGACGCGAACCTCGTACAGGCCTCCGTGCGGGAGGGACCTCACCTCGGGTGAGCGCGACGTGGCCGAACTGGTGGTGCTCGGGCTGGGCCACAAGCACATCGCGCGGCGGCTGAACGTCAGCGAGAGCGCGGTCGAGAAACATCTCACCCGCGTCCTCGAGAAGACGGGATGTGGCAGCCTGACCGAGCTGACCGCCCGGTGGAATCGCCGTCCGATGAGCTGACCGGACGCGAATGGGCCTCCCGTTTGACGAACATCCGGGATCGGGGGTTCGTCGAACGGGAGGATGTCCAGGACGGAAGGCATGCGGAAGGAGAAGCCACGTCGCGCATGCTACGTTGTGCCCTTCCCACCACGGGCTTCGCCGCAGGCCCGGCTCCTGGACACAGGAGTCGGCTCGTACGGCCGACCCATGCGACACCTCATCTCTGGAGGAACAGCCAGTGGAGAAACACGCGCCCACCGGGTCCAGACCGCGGAAGGCCCACTTATGCGACGATGACGCGTCCTGCCGCATGGCGACGGCATGACGATGATGCTGGCAGGCCGCTATTCGCTGATGTCGCAGCTCGGCCAGGGCGGCATGGGCACGGTGTGGCTGGCCGTGGACGAACTGCTGCGGCAGCAGGTCGCCGTCAAGGAAGTACGGCTGCCCGCCGATCTGGACGAGGCGTCCCGGGCCGAGCTGACCGAGCGGACCCTGCGTGAGGCGCGGGCCGCGGCGCGGCTGCGTTCGCATCCGTCGATCGTCACGGTGCACGACGTCGTCATGGACAGCGGTCGGCCGTGGATCGTGATGGAGCTGGTCAACGGCCGTTCCCTCGACCGGATCGTACGCGAGGACGGGCCGCTGCCACCCGCCCAGGCCGCCTGGGTCGGGCGGCACGTGCTCGACGCGCTGGCCGCCGCGCACGCGATGGGAGTCCTGCACCGCGACGTCAAACCGGGCAATGTTCTGCTCACCCAGGACGGTCGGGTGCTGCTGACCGACTTCGGCATCGCCACCGTGGCGGGGGACGCCGCGCTGACGCAGACCGGCCTGCTTAACGGCTCGCCCGGCTACATCGCGCCGGAGCGGTTGCGTGGCGAGGCCGACGGCCCGGAGGCCGACCTGTGGTCGCTGGGAGCCACCCTGTACACGGCGGTGGAGGGCAGAACCGCCTACACCGGCCCCAATGGGGCGGCCGTGATGGCGGCCGTGCTGCTGCACGAGCCCGCTCCCCCGCAACGGGCCGGTTCGCTCACGCCCGTCCTCGCCGCGCTGCTGGTGAAGGATCCCCGGCAACGCTGCGGCCCCGCGCAGGCGGCGGCGTGGTTGCAGGCGGTGGCCCAGGGCGAGGTTCCCGCGGACACCCGCCCCACGTCCCGGCGGCGGCCCGCACCCACGTGGCGCCGGTTCGCCGTCGTGGGCGGCGCGCTGGCTCTCGCGCTCTCCCTGACGGCGGGTGCGGTGATCTGGGGGCTGACCCGTCCCGGAGAGAGTACGGGCGCCGAGCCGACGCCGGCCGGCGGCACCACAACGCAGTCCAAACCCGTGTCGTCCTCACCGGCCGGGAAACCGCTCTTCGGCACCGGCCTGCACTCCTGCAAGGTGCTGACCGCCGCGCAGGTCCGCACGCTGCTCGGCAGCAAGCTTCAGAGCGACAATCTCGACCGGAAGATCTGCCAGTACTTCGGCGCCAACGGCTCCTACGCGACCGTCTCCCTCTACCGGGTCGACACCCTCAAGGGGGCCAAGGCCAACTTCGTCGGCATCAAGCAGACCTTTCAGGATCTGCGGGACGAACATCCGGACATCGCGTTCGCCCGGACTCCGGTGGTCGGCGAGGAGTCGTTCGCGTCCGTCTACCGGGCGAACGGCACGTACGTGGCCAACATGGTGTTCCGCATGTCCAACGTCACCGCCACGCTCAGCTACAGCGGCCCGCGGCCCGGGACGAAGGCCATCGGGCGTGCGGCCGCGTCCGTGGCCGCGGCGATGGAGGCGGCCCGCCCGGCACGCTGATCGGCGCCGGTGGTTGAGATTACTCACAGGGCGAAATGTCCGGATTGTCATGACAAGTCGGTAATGGATCAGGCAGAATGCGGGACCACCAGCGTCTCCCTCCACCGGAGGAAATCCTCATGCGTCGACCCCTTGGGGTACTCGCCGTCGTCGCCGGCCTCGCCGCTTGCGCCCCGTCCACCGGCGGGGCGGCCGGAGCGGCGCCCGAGATGACCGCGCCGACCACCCCGCCGACGCAGACCGAGGAGGCGACTCCCGAGCCGACCTCCGAATCGGACAAGTGCCGCGTGAGCGTGGCCAGGCCGGGCATCTCCGCGCTCAGGATCCAGACCTCGGCCGTCCGCCGCGGCTGTGTGCGCCCGGCGCTGCTGCGCATCCGAGTCATGCGCGCCGTCCCCGGCGACGATCCGGTCGTCAAGAGCGGCGCCGCCAGGAAGGACCGCATCACCCTGAAGCTGCCCTGCAAGCCGGGCACGTACTACGCGGTCGCCACCGACTACCGCGGCGGCACCGCCAAGTCCAAGGCCGTACAGCTGACCTGCGCCACCCCCACTCCCACTCCCACCCCCACGACGCGGGATACGGCGCCGCCGGTTTCCGAGACGAAGAAGACCGCCACCTCCGTCGGCACGGCAGTGGAGAAGGAGGTCGTCCGGCTGACCAACGCCGAGCGGGTCAAGGGCGGCTGCGACCCCCTCAAACACGACGCGCGGCTACGCAGGGCGGCGTTCGGGCACTCGGCCGACATGGCGAAGAACAACTACTTCGACCACGACTCCCAGGACGGCCGCGACATGGTCGACCGCATTCGTGCGACCGGCTTCACCGGCTCGACCCTGGCCGAGAACATCGCCATGGGGCAGCGGTCGGCGGCCGAGGTGGTCAAGGGCTGGATGAACAGCGACGGCCACCGGAAGAACATCATGAACTGCTCGTACACCCTCATCGGGGTGGGCGCGGCCAAGGACGCGCAGGGGCAGATCTACTGGACGCAGGACTTCGCCGCCGGCTGATCGTCACGAGAGATCTCTGTCCTCACGGTGCAGGTGATCCTCGAAGGTGGGGCGTCGATCCGCCGTACGCGACCACACGATCAAGGCAACCAGCCGGAAGGGAGCCAGTACGAGCCTGAGCACCCGACGCCCCAGCCGACGGATCAACCCGAAGAGCTCCTTGAGCGTCTCCCAGGGGCGTCCCAAGGCCACGACGGCCAGGAGGAAGGCCATGCGGCCGAAACCGATCCCTCCGAAGTCGTCCGGATCGTCTCGCTCCTTCTTGCTCACCACGGATCCTCCCGAGCTGGCCCGGTGAACAAAGATCCATCAAATCAGCCCTCCTGGGCGAGGTCCAGGAAGAGGGCGGCGGACCAGCCGAAGGCGGTCGTCGCGCGGCCCGCGCGACGGCCGGTCAGCGGGTTCCAGTACTCGTGGAGGCCGCCACCGTCGCGGACCATGGCCAGCGTGCGCTCGCGCAGCTCGGCGGCCGTCTCCTGATGCCCCGAGCGGCGCAGACCGTCGATGAGCAGATAGTTGACGTTCAGCCAGACAGGTCCGCGCCACATGGCCTCGGGGTCGAATCTCGGGTCGTCGAAGGCGACGGTCGGCACCGGGCGCTCGGCCCAGAAGCTCGGCGAGCGCAGGCCGGCGACGAGCCGGTCCGCGATCCCCGCGGGGAGCCTCCCGGTGAAGAGCGGCATCAGCTCCAGCGGGGTGCGCACGTCCACCTCGCGACCGCCGACCAGGGTGGCGAACCTCGTGCCGTTCCACCGGCGCGCGATCATCCGGTCCACCAGGGCCTGCGCCCTGGCCCGCCACGGCGCGGCGTCCTTGCCGAGCGCCTGTGCGATGTCGCCCAGGCGGTCGTACTGGAGGGTGAGGTAGGCGTTCAGGTCGGGCGGCTCGGCGCGGGGGCCGCCGTCCCAGATGGGGCTGTCGTCCAGGCCGGACGAGTACGGGTGCAGGTACTCGGCCAACCCGTCACCGTCCGGATCGGAGCGGGTGAACCACCACTCCTGGGAGCGGGCCAGCGGCTCGTACACCTCGGCGAGGAAGGCGGGGTCGGGGTCCACCTCGTGGATCTTCCACACCGCCCAGGCGGTGAGCGGCGGTTTGGTGACGGGGACGGCGTCCCCGATCGGCCCGCCCCCGACATGCTCGGCCAGCCTGGCCAGATCGGAGCGGGGCAGGTCCGTGGTCTCGGCCAGCGCGCCGTGGTCGTGTACGACGTCGGGGATCAGGCCGTCGGGGCGCTGGTGGTCGAGCAGGATGCGGATCTGCTCCCTGGCCAGGGCGGGGTCGGCGTGCCTGAGCGCGATGGCGTGGAAGTAGGAGTCCCAGTTCCACAGGCCGACGTAGCCGTTCTTGGAGGGGACGAGGGACTCTCGGCCCTGGATCCGTACCAGGTTCACCGCCAGCGTCCACCACGCGTCCTCCGCTCGTTCGCGCAGGTCCGCACGCACGGCGGGCATGCGGGCGAACCAGTCGCGCCACCGTGCGGCGGCCGCGTCGAGCACCGCCGCCGCGTCGTGCCTCGCGCGATCCGGGCCGACGAGGGTGACGCAGCCGTCGATGTCGGCCTCGCCGCCGTCCCACACGGCCCGCGCGCCCGCGCCGGTCAGGACGAGGGTGTCCGGGTCCGCGAAGGCCATGGCCACGCCGCCCGCGAACTCCACGCGGTCCGGCAGCACCCGCAGCACCGGCAGTTCGCCGCTCCCCGAAAGGATCCGCAGGCCGGTGAGCACCTTCGTGTCGGCGAGCCTGGTCTCGTACAGGGCTCTGGCGATCCAGAGCGAGCCGTCGTCCGCCGCCATCACCAGCAGCCGCGAGCCGCGGTCGGTGAACGGGCGTTCGCGTAGGTCCGGCATCAGCGACCTCCCAGGCCGGAAGCGGCCATCGAGTTGATGATCTTCCGCTGGCCGATGAGGAACGCGATGAGCGTCGGCACGACGGCGATCGCGGAGGCGGCCAGGATGAGCCCGTAGTCCACAGCCGTGCGCTGGCCGGAGAACTGGCTGAGCAGCAGCGGCACCGTGGCCAGCTCGGGCGAGTTCAGGAAGATCAGGGGGAAGAAGAAGGAGTTCCAGGACGCGAGGAAGGCGATGATGCCGAGCGCGCCGAGGCCGGGGCGGATGTTCGGCAGCACGACGTTCCAGAAGCAGCGCCAGCGGCCCGCCCCGTCGATCCTGGCGGCCTCCTCCAGCTCCACCGGCACGGCCCTGATGAACTGGCGCAGCAGGAACACCGCGAACGGGTTCGCGATGCTCGGCACGATGAGCGACAGATGCGAGTCGATCCAGCCGAACCTGGCCAGCATCAGGTAGAGCGGCACGACCGTCACCTGCGCGGGCACCATCTGGGTGGCCAGGAACACCACGAACAGCACGCCGGAGCCGCGAAACCTGATCCGGGCGAAGGCGTAGGCGGCCATGGCCGAGGTCAGCAGCGTGAGCGTGACGTTCAGCGCGGCGATGTAGAAGCTGTTCCAGTACGCGGTGCCGAACGGCACCGCGCCGAGCGCGTCGGGGTAGTTCTCCCAGCGCCACGGGTCGGGCAGCCAGTCGAGCGGGTTGTTCAGCATCTGCCGCACGCCCTTGAACGACGTCAGCAGCATCCAGACGAACGGGAACAGCATCGCCAGCCCGCCGAGGGTGAGCCCGGCGTGCAGGGCTACCTGCCTGGGTCGCATCCCGGCCCCCTCACGAGTCGTAGTGGACGAGGCGCTTCTGCGCCGCGAACTGGACGAGCGTCACGAGCAGCGTCAGGACCAGGAGGATCAGCGCGGCGGCGCTGCTCATGCCGAACTGGAAGTCCTTGAAGCCCAGCTCGTAGACCTGGTAGACGATCGTCCTCGCGCCCTCGTTGTCCTCCGGGTCCACCAGCACGTAGATCTGGTCGAAGGCCTGGAACGAGCTGATCACCGCGACGACGGTGGAGAAGAAGATCGTCGGCGAGAGCAGCGGCAGCGTGACCGAGCGGAAGATCCGCAGGCTGCCCGCGCCGTCCACGCGGGCGGCCTCGACGATCTGCGGCGGGATCGTCTGGAGCCCGGCCAGGAAGATCACCACGTTCAGGCCGAGCGACGACCAGATCGTCACGACGGCGATGGCCACGATCACCCAGCCGGGGTCGCCGAGCCAGTCGGGGGCGCTGATGCCGAACCAGCGCTCGAGCGACGAGTTCAGCACGCCGTAGTCGTTGCCGGCCAGGATGATCTGCCACATCAGCGCGACGGCCACCGAGCTCGTGACCACCGGGAGGAAGTACAGCACCCGGTAGAAGCCGCCGCCTTTGACGTTGTTCAGCGCGACCGCGATGAGCAGCGCGAAGACGAGCCCGAACGGCACGGTCAGCAGCGCCAGCTTGACCGTGTTCCACACCGCCAGCCCGAACTCGGGATCGGAGAGCTGGGCGGCGAAGTTGTCGAAGCCGACCCATTCCTTCTGCCCGAGCCCGTCCCAGCGCATGAACGCCAGCACGACCGCGAAGCCGAGCGGGAAGACGAGGAACACCAGCAGCGCGGCGACCTGCGGCGCGAGGAAGAACGCGGCCCACCAGCCGTCGCGGTTGCGGACGGGCCGCGCCCGGTGGAGCGTGCGGGGCCGGGCCCGTGCGAGGACGGTCACGGCTAGCCCAGCTTGCCGTCGACGAGCTTCTGGAGCTGGGTCATGCCCTCGTCGAAGCCGACCTTGCCGGTCCACACCTTCATCAGGTGCTCGTTGATGTCGGCGGTGAGGCCGGGCACGGCGACCTCCTCGGGGTAGTTCGCGAAGCCCGTGTCACGCACGTCGAGGAAGGTCTGGGCGTGGGCGGGGTAGCCGTCGGCGAGGACGATCTGCTCGGCGCCCTTCACGGACGGCACGGCGCCGCCGTCCTTGAGCCTGATGAGCTGGCCCTCCTTGCCGACGAACTCGGTGAGGAAGGTGAACGCCTGCTCGGGCAGCTTGGTGTCCTTGTTGAGCGCCAGGTAGGAGGCGGCCACCGCGCCGGGCATCGGCTGGCCGGTCTGCGAGGGGAACGGCACGATGTCGTAGTCGTCCAGCTCGCCGCCCTTCTTCAGGGAGTCGATCATCCACCGGCCTCCGGCGTAGAAGCCGGCCTTGTGCTTGAGGAACTGCGTGCTCGGGCCGTTGCTGTCGGGCAGCAGGTCGGCGCTGAGGAAGGTCTTGTCCTGGTAGCCCTTGGCCAGGGCCTGCAGGGCCTGGCGTGCCTTGGGATCGGTGGTGGCGACGAACTTGCCGCCGTCCCAGACCTTCCCGCCGAAGCCGTTGATCATGGAGTACGTGGAGCCGTACCAGTTCCAGAAGATCGACCCGGCCTTGCCCGCCGCCTTGAGCTTGGCGTTCATGTCGAGGTACGTGGCCATGGTCCACCGCCCGGCCTCGTTGAGCGCGGCGGGGTCCTCGGTGATCCCGGCGTCCTTGAGCGCCTTCTTGTCGAACCAGAGCACCTCGGGGTTGGTGTCGTTGGGGACGCCGTAGATCTGGCCGTCCTTCCTGGCGCCGCCGTAGATGCCCTCGAAGAACTCCTCGGGCTTGCTCTTGGAGGAAGGGCCGGCCAGGTTGTCGTTGAGCGGGGTCAGCACCCCGGCGGAGACGAACTTGCCGATGTTGTCGTCGCCCACGAAGAACACGTCGGGGGCGGTCTTGCTGGTGAGCTGGGCCAGCAGCTTGGGGTGGTAGTCCTCGTACTTGGCGACCGGCTCCAGCTTGAGCTTGATGTCGGGGTGGCGCTTCTCGAAGTCCTCGGTGAACTTCTCGTAGAGCTTGATGTCCTCGGCCGATCCCCAGGTGGACCAGCGGACGGTGGCCGGGCCGGATCCGCTGCTCATGCCTGGGACGTTCCCGCCGCCGCTGCCGCTGCACGCGGTCGTCGCGACGGCGAGGATGCCCAGGACTGCCAGGGCACGGTTCATGGTCGGCTCCTTACGGGGGTTGCGTGGGGGGGTGTGGGTCAGGCGAGCCCGCCGCCGTCGACGACGAGGGCGGAGCCGGTGATGTAGCTGGCCGCGTCACCGGCCAGGAAGAGCACGGCCTGGGCGATCTCGTCCGGGGTGCCCGCGCGGCCCATCGGCCGGTCCGCCGCGTCGGACCGGAAGGCGGCCCAGTCCTCGCCGAGCTGGCGGGCCTCGTCGCGCAGCATGGGCGTGTCGGTGTCGCCGGGGTTGACGGAGTTGACCCGGATGCCGGCCTTGGCGTGGTCGATGGCGAGCGCGCGGGTCATGTTCACCACGGCGGCCTTGGAGGCGCAGTACGAGATGGCGTTGCCGCCGCCCTTGAGGCCCCATCCGGAGCCCGTGTTCACGATCGAGCCGCCGTCGGTCATCGCGGGGATGGCGTGCTTGCACATGAGGAAGACCGAGCGGACGTTGACCGCCATGACGCGGTCCCACTCCTCGACGTCGAGGTCGAGCGCGGTGGTGCGGCGGATGATGCCCGCGTTGTTGAACAGGACGTGCAGGCCGCCGAAGGTCTCGACGGCGGCGCCGACGACGCGCCGGCAGTCCTCGGGGTCGGAGACGTCGGCCTGCACCGCGATCGCGTCTCCCGCCTCCTCGGCGATCCGCGCCACGGTGGCGTCCGCGCCGGCCGCGTCGATGTCGGCGACCACCACCCGGGCACCCTCCCTGGCGAAGAGCAGGGCGGTGGCCCGCCCGATGCCCGAGGCGCCGCCCGTGACGATCGCGACCTTTCCGTCGAGCGTCTTCATCCGTCGAACTCCTCACTTGCCGCACAAATGCGATAAATCGTGCTTTCGCGGTATCCAGTGATCACCTGGACGTGCCCGCCGAGCTTCTTGTCGAGGTCCTCGTCACCGCTGTCGGCCAGCAGCGGCCGTCCTTTCAGCGACGCGAGCTTCTGCTGGGTGGCCAGGACGAGGAGCCGTCCGGAGTCGCCCCCATCGAGCACCGCGTCGAGCACCCGGGGCGACACCTGCTGGTTCCCGCGTCCCAGCACGAACCCCTGCCCGCCGATGACCGACAGAACCAGCGCCGACTCCCTGCCGCTGACCAGGCCGAACAGCTCGGCCTCCGCGACATCCGCCGCCACCAGGCGGCCGCCCTCGTGGAGGCGTTCGACCACGTCCACGCCGAGCAGCGTGGTGGCGAGGCCCAGCGCGCGGCCGACGGCCCGCGTGGTGGCGCCAGGCCCGAGGACGTATCGGACGCCGGGCCGCATTCTGGCCACGACCTCCCGTGCGACCCCCTCGGCGGTGGCGGGCTCCACGCCTGACGATCCGGACTTGCGCCCCGACAGCGCGGCGCGGGCGGCGGGGACGCGCAGGCTGCCGTACAACCGGGGGCTGACCAGGCCGCGGCGGTAGGCGTCCTCGTCGAGATCCACCACCTCGGCCTCGGCCGTACGCGCCGGGTCGAACTCCGCCGCGACGAATCCGGCGGCGGCCGGGCTGACGGCGAAACAGCCGGAGTACACCTTCACCCCGGCCGGGACGCCCAGCACGGGCGGCGCCTGGCCGCCGAGCGCGCGGACCGCGTCGAGCACGTCGCGCGCCGTCCCGTCGCCACCCGCGAACAGCAGCAGATCCACCCCCGCCAGGGCGGCCACGGCGCGCCGCGTGTCCTCCGCGCTCGTCCCGGCGGACCCGCCGGACGGCGGCCGGACCAGGTCGTACGGGGCCCCGGAGGCGCGCACGCTGTCCTCGCCCATCCGGCCCGGCACGGTCAGGACCCGTGTCCCGGGACGGCGGGCCGTCAGCGTGCGGACGGCCCGCGCCGCCCGCTCGCCGGCCCGGGGCGTCGCGCCCATGGCCAGGGCCGCGCGCTGCACCTCCACGCCGTCGCTGCCTTTGAGCCCGGCCGCGCCGCCGAGCCCGGCGACCGGGTTGACGACCAGCCCGACCACCGCCGCGCCCGTCATGACAGGTGCTTGCGGACGTAGGCGCGCCAGGTGGGCGCCCACTCCTTGGGGTCGTCGAGCGACGTCATGTCGATCTTGTGGACGGACTGGTTGTACGGCGCGCCCTTGACGAACTCGGGATCCCGCCGCGCCTCGTCGGCCACGTGCGCCAGGATGAGCGCGTACTCGTCGAGGTCCTCCCTCGAGTACGACTCCGTGGGCTCCAGCGTGAACGGCTCGGGCACCACGTACGGGTGGTGGCTGGTCCAGTAGTGCACCCCGAAGTCGGCCGCTCTGACGCCGATCTCCTCCGAGTGCACCCCGGTCTGCTCAGACAGCTCCTGCCACGAGTAGCGCACCTGCTCGACCCTGCGCCGGTCCCACGGCGCGGACGCGCCCGGGATCTGCAGGATCTTGTGCATCAGGTAGTTGTTGTTGAGCACGGCCGTCTCGGCGACCTGCCGCAGGCCCTCGGCGCCGAGCGCCATGATCCAGGCGTAGGCGCGCACGATGTTCGGGGTGACGCCGAGGAACGGCCGCACCTTGCCGATGGAGGCGGGCGGCGTCTCCAGGCGGTAGGACTCGCCGTCGATGGCGACGATCGGGCCGGGCAGGAACGGCGCCAGGTCCTCGGAGACACCGCACGCCCCCGCCGCTGGGCCGCCGCAGGCGTGCGGCGTGGAGAACGTCTTGTGCAGGTTGAAGTGGCACAGGTCGAATCCGGCGTCGCGGGCGCGGGTGATGCCGAGGATGCCGTTGGCGTTGGCCTGGTCGTAGCAGGCCAGGCCGCCCGCCTCGTGCACCAGGTCCACGAACTCCCTGATCCGGGGGTTGAAGATACCGGTGTCCTCCGGGTTGGTGATCATCAGTGCGGCGGTGCGCGGGCCGACTGCGGCGCGCAGCGCCTCGATGTCGGGCAGGCCGTCGGCGTCCGGCATCAGGGTGATGACCTCGTAGCCCGCGGTCTTGGCGCAGGCCGCGTTCGACGGGTGGGAGAACATCGTGGTGATCACCTGGTCGCGACCCGCCTCGCCGCGGGCCGCGTGGTACGCGCGGATCATGGCGATGTTGGCGTAGATGGCCGCCGATCCGGAGCCCGGCTGGAGCGAGACCCGCGCCATGCCGGAGATCTCCGCCAGCATGCGTTCGAGCCGCCAGTAGATCTCCAGCACGCCTTGCACGGTGTCCTCGTGCTGGAGCGGGTGCAGCTCGGCGATGGCGGCGGCGAACCTGTCGTTGACCTTGGGGCTGTACTTCATCGTGCAGGTGCCCTGCCCGACGTCGATGTTGAGGTCGACGCCCAGGTTCTCCTGCGACAGCCGCAGGTAGTGCCGCAGCACGTGCAGCTGGGACATCTCGGGCAGCTTCGGCGGCTGCGCGCGGCCCACGGAGTCCGGCAGCTCGACGCGGGGCGCGCCGGGCTCGGGCACGGCGAGGCCGCGGCGGCCGGGCGCCGACAGCTCGAAGATGATCGGCTCGTCCCAGCGCGCCTGGTGGAAGCGGCGCAGCGGCGGCTTCGGCGCGACGGGGAGCTCGGCGAAGGACTCCGTGGTGTTCACAGCGTCTCCTGTACGGCTGCGGCGAGCCGGTCGATGTTTGCGATGGAGTGGCGTTCGGTCACACAGACCAGGACCGTGCGGTCGTCGAGCGGGACACCGCCGTAGATGCCGCGCTCGCGCAGCCCGTCGAGCAGGGCCGCGCTGGACGGCACCTCGATGGCGAACTCGCGGAAGTGGATCGCGTCGCGGTGCCGCACCGTGACCGACGCGGCCAGGGCGTCCATGGCGTAGCGGGTGCGGGCCAGGATCGTCTCGCCCAGGTCGCGCATGCCCTGGGGGCCCATGAGCGCCAGGTAGACCCCGGCCGTGATGCCCCAGAGGGCGGCGGCGGTGCCGACCCATTCCTTGCCCTCCTCGCGGTGCGCGAAGGAGGTGCGGTCGTAGTAGACGTCGCCGAAGCCGTACTCGCCGGGCACCTTCGTCGGCGCGATGCCGAACAGCCGGGACGGGAACTCCGCGACCAGTGGCTCGTGGTCATGCGTGGCGATGTAGCCGGCGTGGCCGCCGCCGTAGCTCTGGTGCATGCCGAGCGACTGGATGTCGCCGCAGACGATGTCCGCGCCGTAGGACGCGGGCGGGGCGAGCACACCGAGGGAGATCGGGTCGGCGCCGACCACGAGCAGCGCGCCGTGCGCGTGGGCCAGGTCCGCCAGCTCGCGACCGCGGGTCTCCACGACGCCGTAGACGTTCGGGGTCTCCAGGTAGATCGCGGCGTAGGAGTCGTCGAACGCCTCGACCGCGATCTCGCCGCCCTCCCCCACCTCGGCCAGGACGATCTCGACGTCCGGGGCGAGGAAGTCGCGCAGCTTGCTCAGTTTGTCGGCGGTGATGGCGGCGCTGACGCAGACCTTCGAGCGCTCGGTGTAGCGGCACGCCATGCGCAGGGCGGTGCCGGCCGCCTGGAAGCCGTCGTAGGTCGGGACGTTGACGACGTCCATCTCCAGCAGTTCGCCCATCATGCTGACGTACTCGAACAGGGCCTGGAAACGGCCGTGGTCCTCGTACGGCTCCCCCGCGTACGCGGTGAGGAACTCGCTCCTCCCGTTCACCTCGTCGCACACGGCCGGGACGTGGTGCGGGTAGCAGCCGTGGCCGAGGAAGCTCAGCGCCTGCTCCGTGTCGGTGACGCGGTCCAGCAAGCCCTTCATGTGGCGTACCAGGTCGTGCTCGGCCGTGAACGGCGCGGGCAGGTCGAGCGGCCGGGCCAGGCGCAGCTCGGAGGGGATGTCGGCGTAGAAGTCCTCGACGCTCGACGCGCCGATCGCGGCGAGCATCTCGGCCCGCACGCCGGGTTCGGCGTTCGGGATGTACGGGTGCGTCACGTGTCTCCTTCGATCCTGAGCACTACGGCGTCGCGCGCGGCGAGCTCGATGTCGCCGCGCAGGCCGGTCTGGGTGAGCAGGTCCGTGCCGGGGTACGGCAGGGTGACCCGCTGCGGGGTGGTCGTGTGGTTGAGCAGGAAGAGGTGGCGCCCGCGGCGGACCGCCTCCACGCCCGCGGGCACCTCGACGGCCGCGACGCCGCCGAGCACCTGGTCGAGCACGGGGGTCGTGTCGTCGAGCAGGCAGCTGACGTAGGTGACGTTGCCCCTGCGGGTGATCGCGGGCAGGCCGTCGAGATCACCGCCCTCGTACGCGGCCAGCACCACCGCGGGGCCGTCACCGTGTCGGTCGTCGCTGCCGAGGCGCACCCACTCCGTCCAGGTCCTGGCCACGCCGCCGGCGCCCCCCGCGTACCGCACCCGCTGGGTCGCACCATCGGCGAGGGGCCAGAACTCGTCGATCGCGACGCCGAGCAGGTCGCGCAGCGGGCCGGGCGCGCCGCCGTCATGGACGCGGTCGGTGACGTCCACGACACCGCTGAACGGGCCGATCACCAGCTCTCCGGTGACCGACGCCAGCCTCCCGGCCTGCTCGGGTGTGCACAGGTAGAGGTTCGGGACGATCACCACGCGGTAGCCGGACAGGTCGCGGTCCGGCGGCGCGAGATCGACCGTGATGCCGCGGGCGTGCAGGGGCGCGTACCAGGCGAGCAGCAGGTCCTTGAGCTTGAGCCGGTCGGACGGCATCGACTCCGGCGCCTCCAGGCCCCACCAGCTGTCCCAGCCGAGCACGAGTGCCACCTCGGCCTGCGTGTCCGTGCCCGCGACCTCCGCGAGTCGCCGCAGGTCGGAGCCGAGGCGGAGGGTGTCCTGCCAGCCGCGCGTGCGCGTGCCGCCGTGCGGGAGGAGTGCCGAGTGGAACTTCTCCGGGCCGTACCTGGCCTGACGCCACTGGAAGAACATCACGCCGTCGGCGCCGTGCGCCAGCGCCTGAAGGCTGTGCAGCCGCATCATGCCGGGCGGTTTGGGGACGTTCACCTCGCGCCACGACACCGCCGACGGCGCCGACTCCAGCAGCAGCCAGGGGCGCCGTTTGAGCGAGCGCATCAGGTCGTAACTGAGCGCGACCGCCACGTGCGACTCCGGGTCGGCCGGGTCGGGGTAGGCGTCGTCGCTCACCAGGTCCTCGGCCTCGGCCCATGCCCAGTAGTCGAGGCCGTGCAGGATGCTCATGAAGTTCGTGGTGACGGGAACGTCCGGGGTCATCACGCGCAGCACGTCACGCTCGGCCGTGAACAGCTCCAGGAGCGCGTCGCTGCAGAACCGGCGCCAGTCGAGGAGCTGAGCCGGGTTGATCGGCCCTGGCGCCTTGCGCGGCGGCTCGACCTGACCGAACGCGGTGTAGTGCTGGCCCCAGCAGGACGTGCCCCAGGCGGCGTTCAGCGACTCGATCGTGCCGTGGCGGGCCTCCAGCCAGGCGCGGAAGTGCCGGGCCGACTCCGGGCAGAAGCACTCCAGCGTATGGTCGGCGTACTCGTTGCCGACGTGCCACATGGCCAGGGCAGGGTGGCCGCCGTACCGCTCGGCCATGGCGGTGGCCAGCCGCACGGCGTGCTCGCGGAAGACCGGCGAGCTGGGGCAGTAACCCTGGCGCGAGCCGAACTCCAGCCGCACCCCCTGCGCGTCGACCGGCATGACCTCCGGGTGCTCACGGACCAGCCACGGCGGCGGGGTCGCGGTCGCGGTGGCGAGGTCGGCCGCGATGCCGTGCTCATGCAGCAGGTCCAGGACGCGGTCGAGCCAGCCGAAGTCGTACGCGCCGGGCCGCGGCTCCAGCCGCGACCATGAGAAGACCGCGACGGTGACCATGGTCACCCCGGCCTCGGCCATGAGCCGCATGTCCTCGGCCCAGACCTCCTCGGGCCACTGCTCGGGGTTGTAGTCGCCACCGAACAGCAGCCCCGGCACGCGCGTCAGGCTCACTCCCGCTCCCTCCTCGTGATATTTTGTATTCAGAATTCATAGTGCAGTATTTTGTATCGCGTCAAGCGGTAAGCTTGGCCCGGCCGAAAACCGAAGGAGCCTCATGCCCATCGAGCGGCGACCGCTTCGCGAGCAGATCAGGGAAGAGCTGCTGACCAGGCTCGATCGGGGCGACTTCGTCGCGGGCACCGACGTCAACGAGGCCGCGCTGGCCGCGGAGCTGGGCGTCAGCCGCACCCCCCTGCGCGAGGCCCTCATCACCCTCGCGGGCGAGGGCGTGCTGGAGAGCAACCAGGGCCGCGGCTTCAGGTTCGCGCCGGTGAGCCGCAAGGAGTTCCGGGAGCTGTGCGAGATCGTCGCGGCGCTGGAGTCGCTCGCACTCGACTGCTCCGACCCCGACCACCTGCGCCGCATCGCGCCCGAGCTGCTGACGATGGCCCAGGCGTTCCCCGACCGGATCGCGGAGCAGCAGGAGATAGAGCGTCACGACGACGAGTGGCACGACCTGCTGCTGAGCGGCTGCCGCAACGAGCGCCTGCTCGACCTCATCACCAGCGTCAAGGCGGGGATGCGCCGCTACGCCCACCTGCTGGCGGGCGACGACACTCCGCTCGAACGGGAGGCGACCGAGCACCGCCTGGTGGCCGAGCTCCTCATCGCCGGAGACCTCCCCAAGGCCGCACAGGCCCTGCGCGACAACTGGGTCAACGGCATGGAACGCATGATGTCCCGTATCCCCTCAGCCGATTAGGCCCCAGGCACGCACGCCGGCACCGTCGCCACGAACACCCGACCCCCGGCCCGCGTCTCCCTCTCTCATCCGCCCACCGCTCATCCCAGCGGCACAATCCCCGCACCCCGTTCCACCAGCCGCACCAGCCGGTCGACGGGGCGTAGTCTTGGCGCCCGGTCAGCACCACGGCGGCGGGCCTGCCGTTCACGGCCGGCAGCGACACCGCCGCCGGCCGGTCCAGTTCGCCATGTCGGCATCTCAAACAGTCGGCGCGTCGGCGTCGCGCGGGGCTTTGGTGATGGGTGTCACGATGGGCAGGGCGGTCAGCAACGCCGTCAGCTTCTGCCAGACCAGCAGATAGCCGACCTCGAGAATCAGGCGAGGGCAGAGAACGCAGGCGGCGCTGCACGTAGCACGCCCACGCCCACCAACTCGACAGCGACACCCTTATGAGCAGGCGAGCGGAGGTGTCCCGCAATCGCTCTGAGCGCTAACGTGATCTGATGCCCCGCCTGCCCGCTCTCATCGCATCAAAGTACGCGGGCAACGCCCCCTGCACTGCGCTGATCTACACGCTGGTGACGCCGCCCCTCCTTCCCAAAGCGAAACCCTGGGTGGCGGCCGGCACTGGCTGGATGATCGAGTTCACCCAGCTCAGCGATATCCCGGCCACGCTGCGACCACTGCTGGACAGCACGTTCAACCCGCCCAAGCCCTTCCGGTACACGGTGGGCTCCGCAACAACCCGGACCGCGCACACGCTCTGGCCACGGAGGACGAAGACGGGATGACAGCGTGGCGGATCCTGCTGCTCACGGCGACCGTGGCGGGCCTGGCATGCCTGGCGACGTCAATCGGTCGCCCCTGGGCGTACTTCACAGTGCAGAGCAACGTCATGCTCGCGCTCTACTACGGCTGGCGGCTGATCTCCTACCGCAGCCGGTCGGCCTCCCCCGACGTCAAAGGCGCGGTGACCTTATACCTGCTGGTCACATGCCTGGTGAACTACATCTCGCGCGACCTCGCGAACCCACTGGCGCTGCTCGACGGCGGCAGCGTGCGCGGGCTGGGCAACTTCCTGCTGCACTACGTGACACCCGTCATGGCGCTGGTCGACTGGGCCGCCTTCGACCGGTCGCGCCGGGTGCGCTGGGCCGCCCCGTTCGCCTGGCTGGGCTACCCGCTCCTGTACGGCGCCTTCGTGCTGCTCGCCGCCCCCAACCTGCCCCGCCGCTACGTCTACCCGTTCCTGAACGTTGAACGACTGGGCTGGCCGACAGTCGCGTCGCTGGCAGCCGCGGCACTGGCCGCCTTCGTGGTGCTGGGCTACGTCCTGTTCGGCGTCCACCGGCTCACGACCAGACCAGCGGACGCTTGAGCCCGCACCGAATCTGGCATCGTCGGACACCCTCGGTTAGGGCAAGGAAGCCTCCAGAGGCCCGGCGGAGCAGGCTGGTCACCCCTTGGCCAGCACCCGTACGAGGATGACGCTCAGGCCACCGTTCAAGGGCCGCGCCCACGCTGTCGACCAGGATGTCACTCGCTCCGATTTCCTGCGGCGCTCACGAGCTTCCCGGATCCCGCCGACGCGAAGGGATCGACCTTGACGACCCCGGCCGCCACCTCATCCAGCCCTGTGGAGAAAGGGCCTGCCTCGACGCTGTCCCGAGAATAGGTAAGGAATCATCCCTTCGTAGGAGCAAGCGAGGGCGGCGATGAGCTTTCGTGACTCGGAGCGCACGACCAGGCGGGCCGCCCCCGCGATCAAGAAGTCCTGACGAACGGGGCAGCGACGTGTCCACCGGCCCTGATCCCTACTCCGAACCAAGGCCAAGCGAGTCGTACTCAGCGGCACATCGCATCGACGAGTTCCGAGAAATGCGGGAACTCTGCTCGTGCGGCAGCCACGATCTGGGCGGGGGCACGGCGGCGGCCGGGTGCGTGTCGCTCAGCGATCGCATGGAAGGCCTCATTCGGCTCCGCAGGCAAGTCGGGATCACTGAATGCCTCCGCGGGGCCCAGACCAGCGGCGAACAGCCAGAGGAGATCACCAAGATCCCGGGCAATCACACCGCGCTCACCCTCGGAACCGATGTAGACAACGGGCTGGTCGGTGATCGCCACATCAGGCCGTACCAGCCAGAAGCCGGTGTAGTCACCCGTCCCGGTGGCGCCGAAGAAGCGGAACTCGCTACCATCGACCTCTTGGTTGCCGGTCCACAGCTGGAACCACCACGCCGTCCGATCGGGCTCTTCGAACTGAACGTATAGCTCGAAGTCACAGCCGCGAGCCTCGTCGGCCTCCTCATCCCACTCCCACTCGAAGCCAACCTGAGCCACCTCGGCCAGGGCAGTGGGCAATGCGAGATCTTGAGATATGTCCGCCACCCCAAAAGATTAAACGATCATCGAAGGCTGCTGAAAACGTGGCGCTTAAAGCGCGGAAGCGCACGAGGATCGCCCGATCCCGATAACAGGTGCCCTGGAGTGCCCGGGGTCGTTGCGGCCGTCACCATCGGCCGAGCCAAGACCGACGTTCCGTCACCCGCACCATCGCCAAGCTCTGCCGATCCGACCTCCTCGCGGTCGACGACATCGGCCTGCTCCCGCTCAGCCATAAGACAATCGAAGCCTTCTACCACCCGATCGACGCCGCCTACGAACACCACCTCTCGCCATCACCATCAACATCCATCCCTCCGAGTTCAACACGATCATCCCCAAGACCACCGCCACCGCCTCATGCGCCACGCACACATGGTCAAGACCAGCGGTGAATCCCACCACCTGGCCGAAGCCCTCACTGGCAAGGGCGTCATACCCCTGACCTGACCACCCGGCAGAACCGTTCATGTCCGCCAACCTGGAGATCTCATAGCCGCTTGCCTGGACCGGGGTGGCCGCCCGCCTGGACAAGATCGTGGCCGTCCACATCCAGCGATTGAGCACGCATTACTAGACATACTGGACTCCAAACGACTCCCGCTCTCCTAAGCGGGTGCCGCAGGTTCGAATCCTGCCGGGGGCACTTTTCTCGATCAGGCTTTTCACCCTCTGACCTGCGGCTTCTCCGCCGCAGATCCTTTGCTTGGTGGACCTTGATAGGCAGCCGAGGGCGCCCGTACGCAGCCGTAGGACCATGATCCAGGGATATGGTCGGGATGATCATGACGGGATTTTCCCAGGTCATGAGTACTCTGCAGCCCTACAGCATGCGCCGGGAGTCTGGCAAGGAGCACGCTCCGTCTACCTCGGAGCTCTCCGCCGTGACTCCCTTCCCGTCCGATCACCTGCGATGAATCCCTCGATCAGACTCTCAAGCTGGCCAGTATGGCAGGACTTGGCCGGTGAACGACAGGGCTGGGCCAGCTCGTCACAGCGAACGGGAATTGTTGTCGGCCCAGGGCAGCCCAGCCAACCCCGCGGGCATGCCCTGCACCAATCCCGTTCTACTCTGCAGGCTTCTCGCGGACGAACTGTAGGCGTGCTTCGGCGTCCGGAGGCGAGGTGAACTTCACCACCTCACGCCAGGTGTCATGCGGTGATATCTCCATCATGTCGAGCCTCTACATTTTCCGGAACGTGCGGGATCTGCTTGCGCACGCCAATCGCCATCGCTATCGCACCGCCCATGAACCCGACGCCAACTAATGCCAGGGCTACGAATCTTCCCATATCGGTGTCGCCGGCCTCTAATGATCCAACGATCACGTAAAAGAGGGTTACAGTCCCAGCTACCAAGAATAGGTTTCGTCCGTACATGGGTCATGAGCATACTAACCCGATGGGACCTTGTGAAGCCGATGGCCATCCCTCGACAGAGTTAAGCCTTCACAATAGCAGCTCGGCCTCGTTATCAGCTTCGACAGAAGAGCAGCCGGACTTCTCTATAGCCGATAGCCTGGCCGCCTCACTCAACGCGATGTCACGGCCACATTTTGCAGCATCCAATCCCATACCGAAGGCCGAGGCGACCTATACACACATCCAGGTTCCTAGTTTAGGTCTCGAAGGCCCCCGGCCGAGCGAAAGCGGCCTGTCGGTCTCACACCTACATCAACTCTCGTGATCGCATTGGCCCATTGACAGCCTTACCTAAGCACGCTTAGGAATGTCCCACGGACATATCTAGGGCATGCCCCACGCCAATATCGAGCTCCTTGAATGATGCGGGACCATGCAAGGGCTTGAGCGCCATATTGCTCAAGCCCTTGCATGCCTACTTGACCTGATCACAGTCTAGCAACAGGTCACACAATATTGTATCCGCCCTTGTACGAGCGCCAGTCCGATTCGGCGCGATTGGACTTTTGTCGCTTGTCAGTCTTGCTGTATGCGACGATTGCCTTGGCCCTCACTTTATGCTTGTACGCCTTGATGGAGACGCAGGTCCACGTGGTGCAGTCCATCACGATGTCCTCGTCAGCATAATTGGCTGGCTGGCCCTCGCCGGCCTGAAATTCGTCCTGGCTACAGTCATCCCCGTCGGCAAGGCCGCCCGTTGTGGCTCTAGCGCCCCAACCCCACGTAACCGAAGCACCGATCTTGCGGGCACATCCCGCCGTTTGGATAGTGATTTGAGAATGCTTGAGAAGGTAGTTATATTTCTTCTTGGTGGCCGCAGAGTTGCCCACCACAACCATGTTCCCGACAGCCTGCATTTTGCTGACTATCCATTTATCCACAGGCCCGGTATTCGGATGGATGATCCATGCGGATCGGTAGCAGACACGCAGGCGTATTCCCTTGACTAGTACGGCAGCCGCCATTCGCTGTGTGAGCTGGGATGAAACGCGGCTGGTCGATGCCCTCTTCTGATGGGATTCCCGTACAACGAGAGCAGCCGCTCGTGATCATGTCTGTGTGACGAGAACAAGATCCAAAGCGGCTGCTGCCCTCATCGTAGAGGCCAGGCGTGTGCAACGGAACCTCGACGACCTCATGACCGCGCTGGCCCCGAGGTTCCCCAGGATCGAACCGCGGCTGCAGGCTGCCAAGTACGTCCGAGCCGTCATGTCCGAGCTGCCTAGGCGCAACGGCTGGACGATCGCCGAGTGGATCGGTGACCGCCGCCCGGACGCCACCCAGCGCCTGCTGAATCACGCCCGGTGGGACACCGCGGGCGCGATGAGCACCGTCCGCCGCTTCGCCGTCGCCCGACTCGATGCCGCCGCCCGATCGGGCAGCCTGACCGTCGGCGTGCTGGACGAGTCCGGCCAGGAGAAGAAAGGCGTAGCCACGGCGGGCGTGAAACGCCAGCACATGGGCTGCGCGGGCGGCATCGACAACGGCGTCAACACCGTCTACCTCGCCTACGTGCGTGCCAGGGCGGGGCACGCGCTGATCGGCGCCCGGCAATGGATCCCCGCCGAGCAGATCAGCGACCCGGTCACCGCGATCACCACCGGCCTGCCGCTGGATCTCACCTTCGCCACCAAGGGCGAACTGGCCATCGACCTGCTGCGCGAGGCCTACGCCGACAACGTGCGCCTGGACTTCGTGACCGGGGACGAGGTCTACGGCGCCTGCACCAAGCTGCGCACCTTCCTGGAAGAACGCGGTCAGGCCTACGTGCTGCGCATCCGCGCCACCTTCACCCTCACCCTCGGCGGCGGCACCTGCCTGACCTGCGCCCAGGCCGTGGCCAAGCACCTGCGGCAGAAACGCCGGTGGACCATCCGCTCAGCCGGGGCCGGCTCCAAGGGCGAACGCACTTACGCCTGGGCGTGGATCGCCACCGCCAGCCCTGCCCACTTCCTGCTGGTCCGCAAGCACCGCACCACCGGCGAGGTGGCCTTTCACTTCTGCTTCGTGCCCGCCGGCCAGCCGGTCACCCTGGCCCGGCTCGTCTCCGCCGCCGGACTGAGATGGCCGGTGGAGGAAAGCTTCCAAGCCGGCAAGGACCTGTTCGGCCTGGACCAGTCCCAGGTCCGCCTCCACCAGGCACTGCTGCGACACCTCGTGCTGGTCATGGCCGCCCTGGCCGTCTGCGCGGTCACCGCCGCTGCAGCCCGGCACGGAACCGACACCCAGGTCAACCGCCCCACTCATCCCGACGAAGCACCGCCCGCCGACCCTGGCCTGATTCCGTTGACGGTTGCCGAGGTCAAGCGACTGTTCAACGCCGTCACCGGCCGCACACCGACGCTGGAACACGCCGCCCACTGGTCGGCCTGGCGACGCCGCCATCAAGCCCGCGCCCGCTGGTTTCATCACCGAGCCCGCCTGAGCACCGCATATATCCAGCTCAACTAACGAATGGCGGCTGCCGTACTAGGAAGCCACTGCCAGCATCAACGATTCTCGTGATCACCGCGGTGGATCGATCAGGCCGCAAGACCGCTGCCTCTCTTCGTATGCTTCTCTTGTAAACGGCCGAGTGGCGACGCCATCCAGGCCTCTAGCTGAAGGACACAACGAGGGCACATCTGATCAACCGCGAAACGCCGAGAATCATCGACGTCATCACAGTGATTCGTAGGCATTCACGCCTTGCGCATTCCAATGCTGGGTGATCGCGGGGTGTGATCGTCTTCGGGTGTGGGCCGGTGTGGATTGTGGCGGGAATCAGCCCGGCGTTGGATCGTGTGCGGCTAGAATAGCCAGCCACACGTGCTCCAACCCGTACGCAACTCAATGATCTTCGCGGCGCGAGCTGCATGCTCGGATCAAGGTCGTCGCTGATTCCAACTGTCATCCCCTGCGCCGTCAACGTGGGGCAAACCACGCGGACGACGCCCGGAATGACGTCGCTTCAGGACACAGCGGCGGTTCTGATGTGATCGGCCAGTGGCGACAGCGACGACAGCGGCAGTTCCCGATGCGTCCATGCCTGCCTGAGATCCTCGGGGGTGTAGCGGGGAAGCAGGTGAAGGTGGAAGTGGAACACGGTCTGCCAGGCCGTAGGGCCGGTGGCGTGCCAGATGTTCATCCCGCCCGGTTCCAGCGCGCGCCGCAGCAGGGCGGCCGTGTGCACAGCACCCCGCATCAGCAGGCCCGCGCGGTCCGGACCGATGTCGGTCAGGTCGCGACAGTGCTCGCGGGGGACGACCAAGGTGTGACCGCGAGTCGCCTGCGAGATGTCAAGGAAGGCGACCACGTGCTCGTCGGAGTAGACGATCTCCGCGGGGATCTCCCCAGCAACGATGCCGCAAAATGTACAGGTCCTGGTCATGACCGCCTTTCCTCCACTTGATCGAACCAGAGCGTAGCGACGCCGGATCAGGTTGGGGAGAGTGCCGTCGAGCGGTGGTCGAAGCCGACCTCGCTCCTCGTCCACGGGCAGGGTGAAGAAACGGACGTAGACGGGGCGGGCGTCGGGCGGGCCTCTTCGGCCTTACGGCTGTAGCGCAGGAACAGGGCGATGTACTCGTCGTAGAAGGCGCCGAGGTCTTTCTTGGTCGTGCGGCCCAGCCCGCGTGAGCCTTTCGCCCAGCCGGAGTCGGTCGGCGTCCTGCGCGCACAATATGGCGCCTACTACTTCTTCCCATCTGGTCAGCGTCGTCCTGGTTTGATGGAAGAGACCTGCCCTTTGTCTCCATCCGCGTGGTCAATTTCGCGTTTTCTGTCGAGGCGTTGCAAGCTCTCCTTCACATCGCGGACAGCCTGACACTAACAGTCCTGCTCGCGGTAGAGCCGCTGTGCGGGATCAGGCTGCCAACCAGCCAAGCGGGTGAGCTCTTCGTCGAATTCCGTGAGATCCCATGCCAGCCCCAAGGGTGCCAGGCACGTCGGCGTCGCTCTGCATCCGAACGATATTGTGCGGTCCACGCGGAGCGGTTGCCGGACGGCTTCCGTCTCGACCTGATACTTCCGGCGGGCAAGCGCTGAACGCGGAAAGGACTGACTCGTCATTCTAGGGACCGTGGCCAGCCTCGGAGACGACACCACCATCGGGCACACGATCGACGCCGTTCGTGACGGAACCGGTGAGGGCGCGCTCATCACCTCAGTGGTGAACGCGCCCTCGCAATAGAGCCCTCAGGCTGAGGTCGCAGCGCGCCTGGGCAGTACCCAGTCCGGACGCGGGAAGTGGCACGTGTAGCCGTTCGGGTACGCGATCAGGTAGTCCTGGTGCTCGGGTTCGGCCTCCCAGAACGGCCCTGCGGGCTCGATCGTCGTCACGGCCTTACCCGGCCACAGGCCCGACCCATCGACATCGGCGATCGTGTCACGTGCAACCTTCTCCTGTTCGGGGGTGAGCGGGAAGATCGCCGAGCGGTAGCTCGTGCCGATGTCGTTGCCCTGACGGTTCAACGTCGACGGGTCATGGATCTGGAAGAAGAACGCCAGGATGTCACGGTAGGTCGTCTGCGCCGGATCGAAGACGATCTCGACCGCCTCGGCGTGGCCGGGGTGGTTGCGATACGTGGCGTGATCGTTGTCTCCGCCGGTGTATCCGACGCGCGTGTCCAGCACGCCTGGCTGCCGACGAATGAGGTCCTCCATGCCCCAGAAACACCCGCCGGCCAGGATGGCCGTCTCGGTACCCGGTTCGCGGGTGATCTGTCCGGTGTCATGAATTCCGCTGGTCATGATGCGTGCTCCTCTGTGCTGGTGGTGTCGGCCGTCTCGAACAGCGAGCGGTACTCACCGTAGCCCTGCGTCTCGAGCTCGGAGACCGGGACGAAGCGCAGCGCCGCCGAGTTCATGCAGTACCTCTGGCCCCCGGCATCGGCAGGACCGTCATCGAACACGTGCCCGAGGTGACTGTCAGCTCCGGTGGACCGCACCTCCGTGCGAGTCATCCCGAACGACCTGTCCGTCTCCGAGCGAACAGCGTCCGCCACGATCGGCTTGGTGAAGCTCGGCCATCCGGTACCGCTGTCGTACTTGTCGGTCGACGAGAACAGAGGCTGCCCGGAGACCACATCCACGTAGATCCCCGGCTCATGGTTGTTCCAGTACTCGTTGTGGAACGCCGGCTCCGTCCCGTCCTTCTGAGTGACGCGGAACTGGCTGTCGGCGAGGCGGCTCAGCGCCTCCGGAGTCTTGCTGTAGTCGTGCGACACGATATCTCCTCTTCTGACGTCGCTGGCTACGGCGTCACTGGAAGTAACATCGCAGAGAATCGTTTTGGTCCCGGGTTCCTGAGAACTCGCTGTGACTGCGATCTCAGGTTCGGGTAGAAGGGTCAGGTCCGGAAAGCCCGCGTCGACGAGTCTGCCGATGAACTCGAGCATGTCAGCGATGTGGCCAGTAGCTCGCGGCTCGTACGTTGGAGCGCGGACGCCGATTGTCTGGTAGGCGTGTGCGAACGCTCTCTCGTTCCGGTACGCCCATGCCCACCACGGGATGCGAGCCACCTTGCTTGCGGCCAGGATCTTGTCGTCCAGGTCGGTGACATTGCGCACAAGCGTCACATCGAGTCCGTGCCCGATCTCAAGCCAACGCCATAGTTGATCAAATGCGACCGCTGACCTCAGATGTCCGGACATGCGGCACATCCTGAACCGTTGGCCCGCACAAGTACACACTTGTGGCCGTAGGCTTCATGGGCGGTCACCCAGCCGAACAGCACGCCGGCGGCGAGCGCCCGTTCGATCATGGCCCGTAGGAGCTGAGGTTTGGTGGCGAAGTCGACCTGTTCGGGGACGCGTGCGGCCGCGCGGCGCTCCGGTGACGCGATCCACGATTCCCTGGGCAGATAGAGCTCCCGATCGAGCACAGCCCGGCCACGAGTGGAGATGTAGCCGAGGAACACGCCGACCACGAGCTCCTCTCGTTATCCGCCCCGCGGATTGGCCCGTCTGCCGGAGATCACCTGCGGTCGTTCTCTGTAGAGCTTTTCCAAAAAGAACCTTGAAGTCCATAATTGGAGTTTTTAGGATTCGCTCGCACTAGGCTGGATCCCGTGGCGGATCAGGCGCGGGACAAGAACGATGCTCGGCTGACCGAGCGTGGGCGGGCCACGCGCAACCGCATCCTGAGAGCGGCCACGGACATGATGTATGTCCGTGGCGTGGCCGCAACAACCCTCGACGATGTCCGGACAGCCAGCGGGGCGAGCAAGTCACAGCTGTATCGTCACTATCCTGACAAGGATGCCCTGATGCGTGATGTCGTCGCGCTGCAAGCCTCCGAGGTTCTGGAGTGGCACCAGCAATACCTCACGCGTTTGAAGTCCGTGCGGGGATTGGAGCGATGGCGGGACGCGCTGGTCGAACGCGTCGCCCTACGTGAGGGCGCGTACGGTTGCCCCCTGGGCTCGCTGGCGAGCGAGCTCGCCGACCAGGACGAGGGGATCCGCAAGACACTCGCCCAGCACTTCGAGGAGTGGGAGGGGCTGCTCCGAGCCGGCCTGGAGAGAGCTCGAGACTCCGGCGCCCTGCGGCCGGACGCGGATCCCGCGGGGCTGGCTACCGGGATGATGGCCGCCGTGCAGGGCGGCTATCTGCTCGCTCAGACGGCCCGCGACCCGGGCCCCATGAAGCTCTCCCTGGACATGGCGATCGACCATATCCGCGCCTACGCCGCCGATGAGGGCTCCTGAGCAGCTTCTCTCGCATATGGACGAAATAGTCCTTTATTTTGTGCTGCCTGGTGGGTAAGGTGAGGACGGCGGCGACCCTCATGGGCATGTCAGAGCTCGCGGGGGTGCCCTCCGTACGGGTAGGCCCGGGGCTGACCGTGTTGACGCGTTACGCCACGTGGCCCGTACTCGGCGGCCCAGGACTTGGTGAGCAGCTCCGGCGCGGCCTTGCTCGCCCCGTACAGGCCTATCCCGGCGACGCCGAACCGGCGACCATCGTGGTCACATTCACGATCCCGTCGTGTCCGCGCTCGGCATGCCCGGCGCCAGCGCGGCGACGAGGAAGAACGGCGCTGCGGCCGGCCTGGGTACGTCCGTGATGTGGGCGCTGTCTGCCTTCCCGGGATATACGGCGATCGCCTTCACCTTCGGTGCTCCCTCCGTGAGCGAGGGTGACGGGCGCCCGGTCGCCACCGGCCGATGCGGGTGCGGACGGGCCGCCGGATGCGGTCGTCGGGTGAGGTGTAGGCGCAGTTCAGGAAGCGGCATGGGTAGGCCTGGTCGTGCATGAGCTTCGCGCAGGCCACGGCCCCCCACAGGCGCCGGTGCAGCAGCGCCGCGGTCACCGCGCCGAGTGTCGGTGCCACGAGGTATACCCACAGTCCCGTCCAGGTGGCGCCGACCAGCGCGGGGCCGATGCTGCGGGCGGGGTTCAGGCTGGTGCCGGACACCGGCCCCTCGGTGAACACCAGTACGGCCACGAGCGATGACGCGGCGGCCGCGGTGTACGGCATCAGGCGCGGGCGGTCGACGAAGGTGAGGATCAGCGTGAGGAGCAGGAACGTCATCACGGCCTCGGCGACCAGCGCGGTGGCCGCGCCGCCGAGCCTGGGTACAGTCGCGCCGACCCGCACGCTGGCCGCCGCGCCGTCCCACACCAGAAGCGCCGCCAGCGCACCGGTGATCGCGCCCGCCACCTGCGCTGAGACGTACTTCAGCGCCGAACCTGACGTCATCTTGTCCAGCACCCAGAACGCGGTCGTGACCGAGGGATTCAGGTGGCCGCCGCTGATCCGGCCAAGTGGCGAGTAGATGATCCCCGCCGCCGCGGTGGCGGTCAGGACGCCCGTCAGGAGCCTCCGCAGGTCCTCGTTCGGCACCGTATCGACGAGCGGCGAGCCGGGCGCGAAGCCTGCGACGATCGCGCTGACGACGAGCAGGAGCAGGAGCGCCGTGCCGACGAACTCGGCGGTGATCTCACGCCATCCGGCCATCGCCGTTCCCGCTGCTCGCACCGGCCGCCCCGCCGGCCCGTGCGGTTCGTTCGGCTTCGTCGATGGCCCAGGCGGTGTTGATGAGCCCGATGTGGCTGAACGCCTGCGGGAAGTTGCCGAGCAGCTCGCCGCTCCCGGGGTCGACCTGCTCCGACAGCAGACCCACGTCGTTGGCGTACGCGGCGGCTCGCTCGAATGTCTCCCTGGCCTGGCCGACCTGCCCGGACATGGCGAGCGCCCGCGCCAGCCAGAACGAGCACAACAGGAAGGTGCCCTCCTCACCAGCGAGGCCGTCGATACCGTCCGCGGTGCGGTAGCGGTAGACCAGGCCCTGGTCGTCGGTGAGCCGGTCCGCGACGGCGTCGATCGTGGAAGGCACTCGCGGGTCACCCGCGGGAAGGAAGCCGGTGATCGGCACCATGAGGACGCTGGCGTCCAGCTCGTCGGAGCCGAAGGCCTGCGTGAACGCACCCACCCGGTCGTTCCAGCCCTCGCGCAGCAGGGTTTCGCGGATCTCGGCGCGGGTCCGCCGCCAGGACTCGACACGCTCCTGCGCCCGTAGGAGGCCGGCGAGGGCGATGCCGCGGTCCAGCGCCACCCAGCACATGAGCTTGGAGTACAGGAAGTGCCGCGGCTCCCCCCGTGTCTCCCAGATGCCCTGGTCCTTTTCCATCCAGCGCTCGGCCGCGGTGTCGGCACAGACGAGGAGGAAGCGCCGGACGTCGTCGTCGATGTCGCCGATCTGCCGTTCGAGGCGCACGGCCGCATCGAGCAGCTCGCCGTACACGTCGATCTGCCGCTGGTTCCACGCGTCGTTTCCGACGCGTACCGGTCGGCTGCCGCGCCAGCCGCGCGGGTGCGGAAGGGTGCGCTCGCTCAGGTCGTGCTCGCCGCGGACGCTGAACATGATCTGCAGCGCGCGGTCCTTGCCCAGGGATGGGGCGGCGGTGGTGAGGAAGGCGATGAAGTCGCTCGCCTCGTCGGGGCAGGCCGCGACCCACAGGGCGCCCATGGTCAGTGACGCATCCCGTACCCACGTGTACCGGTAGTCCCAGTTGCGCTCGCCGCCGGCCCATTCGGGCAGCGATGTCGTGGCGGCCGCGACGATCGCGCCGCTGGGCTGGAAGGACAGCGCCTGCAGCACCCGCCCGCTGTGGTGCACCTGGTCGCGCCACGGACCGTCGTAGGCCTGGTGGAGGCTGGACCACGACTGCCAGGCGACGATCGTGTCGTCCAGCCGGGCCGCCAGTTCCGCCTGGTCCCACACCCGCGCGGGAGTCTCCTGCAGCGTCGAGCGGTGCATCCCGAAGTGCCGTGTTTCGCCCTCTCGCACCGTGAACACGCCGTATCCGCTGCAGTCGCCGATGCCGAGGGGGACCGGCGTGGTCAGCACGAGCGACTCGGCGCCGCCGCGGGCGGTCACGCCGCCGTCGACGACGGACAGGATCGGGTACATCAGGCCGTACTCCGGCCGGGGCCGGTATTCCACCTCCATCGGCACCTCGCCGCCGACGCCGGACACCCGTCGGGCGAGCAGGTGCGGCACACCGACGCCAAGCCGGTGGCCGCCGTCGTCCGGGCCGGTGAGCAGGGCGTCGGTGAGAACGACCGTGCCGCGCCCGGTGCGGAAGGTGGTCTCCAGCACCATCGTCTGGGGTAGGTAGCGGCGCGTCGTCTCATACGGGACGGTCGGGCGGATCGCCCAGTGCCCGGCCTCGTCGTCCAGCAGGCGGGCGAAGACGGACGGCCCGTCGAACCGGGGGAAGCACAGCCACTCGGCCGACCCGTCCCGGCTGATGTGGGCGGCGGATACCAGAGCATCGAGTTCGCCTCAATCTTCCGCAGGTTCGGTTCACAGGTCACCGTGTTCGAAGCCGCTCCGAGAATTCTGGGGCGTGAGGACGGCCGGGCGGCATGACCAGCACATCCTCATGGCTGGGTCCGTCCTACGAGCCCGCGCCACCGGCGGCTTGCAGGGCGTCCGCGGCCGTCAGCAAGGAGGCTCCGAGGAGCACGACGTCCTTCACCAGGAACTGCCCCGCGAGGGAGAGCTTCGGTTCCCCGGGGGTCTCTTGCCACGCCTCGGGCATCGTAGCCAGGAAGCTGAGAGTGGTGGCGAACATGCCGACGGCGGCGAGGCTGCCGAGGGCTGACGCTCTCGGCGCAAGAGGTTTTGCTCCGATCAGCGAGCCCAGAACGATTTCAGTGACGCCGATCAACCTAGCGACCTTCTTCTCCCCCAATCTGGCGATAAGCCACGAGAGCGGAGGGCTTGAGGTTACGAGGGGACGAATATTTTCTACCTCGTAGTCTTCAAATTTTATTCGCCCGATCTCCAGAAGGTTGATCACAAGTCCATACCGAACGGTCGAAATACCCACACTACGCACTATTCTTCCGATGCGGTGCATTTCCATGAAATCCTCGCCCCACGCGTCGGTTATATCGCCCAGTCTAGGACTCGAAACATCAACCAACGCTGAGCATCAGGTCATGCTTCACCATCGGTGTCGAGGCCACCGCCGATCACCGCTACGCGGTCGGCGACGACCACGCGGCCGGGCCTTGTCCGTGCGGCTGGTGCCGCATGACCGGCAGCTGCCGCGGGCGCGGGCGAATACTGTAACCATCTGGTCATCGGTCGGGCCGGCGTGATCGTGATCAGCTCGAAACGCGGCACCGCAACACGCGCATCTCCGGCCGCCAAGGCCAGTTGTGGATCGGCCGACGCCCGGCCGACACGCTGGTGAAGGCGGCGGCGTTCGAGGCGCGCCGCATCGTCGAGCTGCTGCGCGCGGCGGGCTGGACGGTGCCGGTAACGGCGGTGGTCGCGGTGCCCGACGCGCGCCTGCTCCGCTGGAGTGTGTTGACGGTGTCCGGCGTGACGCTGCTGCGGGCCAGTCGAGTGTGTGGCTGGATCCTGCGCCGCCCCGCCCGGCTGGACGACGGCCAGGTGGCCTCGCCGGGCGCGTCCGCCGAGCGGCTCTTCCCGCCGTACGCGCCGTCCGGCTGACACGTGAATCCACCTCAGCCAAGCAGGCGGCAGCGAACCCTGGCCGGTGATCGTCGGTCAGGGTTTAGTGGCGAGGCAGGCGTCAGGCGGCCGCTGGTTCGAGGGTGACCTTATGGCCGAGAGCTTCGAGTTTGGCGATGAGCCGCCGGGTTTCCTTCTCGGGGTCTTTGCGGGTGGTGAAGTAGTCCTCGCCGAGCTCGTGGTAGGGCGTGCCGGTGGCCAGGACGTGCCAGATGATGACCATCATGGCGTGGGCGACGGTGACGACCGCCTTCTTCTTGGCCACGCTGCTGCGGTAGCCGCCGTTCTTCATCACATGCCGGTGATAGAGCGAGCGCAGGTAGCCGGTATGTCGCACCGCCGACCAGGCGGCCTCGACCAGGACCGGCTGCAGATGCTGGTTGCCGTGACGACGTCGTCCGGATTTGCGTTTGCCGGCCGACTCATGATTTCCCGGGGCCAGTCCCGACCAGGCGGCGAGTTTGGCGGCGGTGGCGAA